>JAUXAJ010000230.1 GCA_030620005.1 Promethearchaeota archaeon
ATAAAGTTTAAAATAAATTGTCAGATTTTTCGAGTAAAATTTAAACGAGTGGGTGAAGAGATGGCGCTGGTAATGGTTTGGGATCCTATCGAACGATTTTTAATGGGAATGGCAATAACACTCTTAATCCTATGTGGAATCCAAAACATATTAAGAGGTAAAAAAAGGGAGAGTTCCAACGAGAAAATAATAATGATTGGATTTGCGCTCCTTCTTATTGGTTTTGCAATTGATATTCTTTTTGGCTATCTGAGAGATTTTGTAATTCCTGGAACTTATATTAATTTTACATTTTATAGCGATTACGATGAAATAAATACAACCTATAAGACTCTTTCCAAGATGATTTACATTAATAGTTCAATTTTTTTCACGTTTTTCTTGTTAACATTCGAGATAAGTGTTAAACGCACGAAATACCTTCTTACAACCATGCAAATCATAATAACCGTAATCATAATAATTCTTCCTTACGAATTATCAAGAGCGGTGCATCACCTCATCCATTATCCTTTTAAAGTAATTTTAATCGTTATAATTTTATTTCTGTTTACTAAATGGTCACGGCTTGAGTTTAAAGCAATCTCTTCTTTTTTATTACTTGGATTATGTCTGATACAGATAGCGCATTCTTTGAGGTCAAGAGACGTAAAAATTTTGAACGTTGTTCCTTTATTTTTAAATCCATTATTAATAATTATGGGTTCTTTTATTTCGATATTACCACTAATTTTAAAATCAGAATCTTTTTCAAAAGCTTCAATTTTGTGGAAAATCAACGGTGTGGTAGTAATCGGCATGTTACTCCTTTTTGAAATTTTTTTTTTGTATTATTATGGATTCACACACGAGCTTTCGATTTTAATCTTGATTTATTTAGTAGTTATAGCATACCTTTTTTATTACATTATTAGAATAATAAAAAATGAAATGATATTTGAAAGTGAAGAAATGTATAGAAAAGGAAGTAAAGAAAAACCTCTAGATATTTTAGGAGCATTTACCAAGCCTCAACAGATTACCGAAGAAGAAGTGTTGATTTCCAAGGAAAAGAAGATATGCTTGGTGTGTAAGGGAAAGGTGGAAGGTTTTACTTTCATTTGCAGGGAGTGTGGAACCTTTTATTGCGAGAAATGCTCTCGAGCTTTAATTGAGTTAGAAAACGCATGTTGGGCGTGTAATACTTCAATTGATGAAACCAAGCCATCTAAGCCCTTTAAGAAAGAAGAAAAAGACGAAATAGTAGTGGAAGAAGACGTTCTGAAAAAAGGTGGAAGTGGTGAGAAATGACGGAAGTGATGAAATTAATAAATCTAAATGATAGTAAAAGCAGTATCTCCTGTTAAAACTTTGGATTTTTGTCTTTTGGTTAGCGTAAAGTTTTACGCTTTAAATCCTAATTATTTTACTTCTTTAACTCTATTTAGAAATTATAAGCCTATTGACAGGAGATACTTTTCTCTAACTTTTCAACATTTTTACTATCTAATGGATTTACAATGATGTAATTACAAAAATTATTCTTAAACACTTGAACATCAACAAGTCGGGGAATCTTACTTCATTATTCTTTTAAAATTCTATAATTTAAAGTACTACAAAAAATTTCAACCGATCTACAGACAATATTTTCTCTAATTGATAAGGAATAGTCAAAATACATCAATGAAAATAAAAATATATAAAACCCCAACTTGTGAAAAATATTGATGTATTATTAACTATCAATTATTTTTTAAATTTAAACTTTTAATGTAGTTGTTTTTTGATTGATTTTTCATTATTGGATTTTCTACGTTTTAAAGTATAACTAATGCTACATGTCTTTCAATCCTTTTGTTCTTATTGGAGGACGGGGTGAAGTTCGATAATACTTTACTGATGGATAGCCAATAATCATTACGCCCAAAATCTTGTCGTTTAGACCCAAAATATTTTTTCTTATTTCTTTACTCCCGATTAAACCAGCACTGGCTAAACCTATCCAACAAGTTCCTAAACCCAAAGATTGAGCGCTTAACATTCCATAAGTAATAACAATACTGGCATTCACGTTATCTGAAGCATTATTCGAATGCATGACTAGCACATGTGGAGCTTCGTAAAAAATCACGTCTTTCCCCGTTTCTTTTCGTTTTATAAGTTGTTCTCTGTATATCTCTGGCATCCTTGGATTTGCAATTAGTGAATCAAGAATTGCCCTTGAAAGTGTTTTAATTTTTTCTTCGTCTGAAATTATAAGACATTTTAGATTCCGCATGTTAGCTCCCGTTGGGGCATATTTCATTGAATTTAATACCTTCTCCATCGTTTCTCTTGGAACTTTATCCTTTTTATATTGCCTGGTTGACCTTTTTGCAGCTAAAAAATTATGAAATGTTTCATAAGAAATTAATGTGCTTGGATCTTGGATTCCTTCAAATGATACTGGATCATCTTTCATGTTTTTGTAAACTATTGCGTCCTCTGGACAAATAGAGATACAATGTCCGCAGGATATACAAGGTTGAGATTTATCGTAAAAAACTCTTCCTTGCGCCTCATCAATGCTAAGATTCGAAGTAGCACAATCGTCTATACATATTTTACAATTCGTGCATTTCTCGTAATCAATTCCAATAATCGGCATGATTCTTAGAACCCTATGATATGTTTTTTAATTTTTTGAAATGAGTTAAACATGATAGAAAATGATAAATTTCTATTCATTATTTTTATAATGTTATTTAATAAATAAGAGTATGACAATTTTTAAATAGTTAATAAATTATTTAAACGATGACATTCGAAAAAATTTGTGTTTTTTTCATCTCTTTTTGATAATCGTGCAGATATCTTCAATTTATTTGTATTTAACCCTTTTTCTTCAACTTAATTTAGATTTTCACTGATTTAAATATTTAGTTAAGGCGAAAGGTTTAAAATGACTCCATTAAAAAACAAATATCAGCAGATCACATTATTATCTTAAAATATGTGTATGAGATTATAAAAACTTAGGATATGGAGGTTTAAACGAACTCTAGAAACTCAAGTTTTAATTTTTCACCTCAGGAAGAATAAGCCAACTTGAGATTTCTGCCAGTTTACTTCTAACCTTCAACTTTTTTGCTCTTTTGCTAGGAATATTACATACAATTGTATGAGCACGATTATTAGGTATTGGGACATGTTTAACTTTTAAAGGTGTAATATTCCTTACATTACTTACATTCATCTTAATAACTCCATTTTTTTCGGGTTCTTTTGCCTCTTGAAGGGTTTTTTCTGGATTCGGATATCTATTCCAGTTAGCAGACATTCCATCTCCATGTATTCTGAATATATTCATGGGAACTTTAACATGTGAAAAATCCTCGCGACTTCTTAATAAATTGATATGAACTCTTAAAAAAAGTTGGTCTTCATCGGGAATTTCTTCGATTTCCCATTTCAATGAAGTATCTTCAGCCAAGGTAATAACACCAAATCTAATTTATCACAATCAATGGTGCCTTCGATTTCATTCCCATCGTTATCCTTCCCATAAAAACATGGAAACTCTTTTAAATTGTCAGAAAAATTAATTGTTAATTCCATTTTTTCTGTTTTCCATTGAATATCAATACTTAAATCAGCTACAGGTCGAATATTCGGTGTATGTATTATCAACTTATATGCTTCAAAAAATCTTTGAGAAAGTTTTTGTAAATGATTAGTAGCTAAATCCAATGTTTCTTTTTTAAATTGTTTACTGCCTTCTCCATCCCAATTATTTTTTAATCCTAAAATATGATCTTTCGATTTGATTATTTCTTCATTCAAATCTTTAAATTCGGGTTTTTCTAAAATAGTCATTGCAATTATATACTGATTTTCTATTAAATATATAATAATTGGTATTCTTATAATTATTGGTTTTATTAACTAATGGAGGGATATTGGATACAAATAATTTTTTTTTAGAAAAACTTATAATTGGACTTTTTACTCTAACTAACTATAAACTTTCCCTAAACCGAATCGCGCGAGCCGATCGTTAGGGAAGATTTTTTGGTAAGATTTTTTACAACTAGTCGCTACTGTTTTAGTATAATTAGTTATAAAAACTGAAGTGTTATTATTTTGAACAATCCTATTAATTCTTCAAATATAGAAAATTCTGAGAATGAATTAAATAATAAGGCAAAAATATCAACAAGGGATTTGATTAAGGAAGTAATTTTATTTGTTTTATTTCTTCTGATGTTTGGATTCTTAATAGCTATAATTATCATTTTAATAAATGGTGTTGAATGGTTATTCGCGAATTATATGACCGTTCTTTATTTACTTGGTTATCCTACTCTTCTTGGAGTATTTATTTTATGGGTTAAAGTTATAAAGAAATGGAAGTTTAAAGAATTCCTCTTAGGAAAACCCAAAATACCAGAGAAAGGAAAAAGATGGATTTATATCGTTATATTGTTGTGGACGCTAATGTATTTAATAGAACAAATAATACTTTTCTCACTTAATTTCGTAATTTTTAATCTCTACGACGCTTATTTTTGGTTGTGTGTTTATACAACGGTCCTTGGTGCTAGTATTGTCGAAGAATTACTTTTTCGGGGTTTGTTATATTCTCGATGCCAAGATGTTTATGGAAGCAATCGGTATTCTATTACTATGACACGAGAAGTAATTGATGGGAGCGGGAACATTCTTGAAAAGCCATTAATGACGTTTGAAATACCATATGCGACTCTATTTAGTTCAGTAGTTTTTACTTTTTGGCATGTTCAATATTATTTAGACTTTTCTGGACTCATGATGGTATTCGTTATGGGATTGCTATTATGTAAAACTAGAAACGATTGGAATAGCCTGATTCCCGGGATGATCATCCACGCAATGTGGAACTTATATGTTCAATATAATTGGGCACTATTTTATACCGAAAAATTTTTTGACCAATCATCAATCGTTCTTTTTTTATTCTATTACGATTTAGAATTCTTTGTAATTACCACGATTCTTGTTGTTATTTCGTTTAAATTAATGAGGTCCCGAAGGAATAAGAAGATATCAGAAATATTAGAAAAACAAAAACCTTGGAAAGTTCAGAGCGTAAAGTTTCAAAGAGAGTTGCGAGAAGAATGGGAATAAAGGTTGGATTAGATATGAAGAACCGTTTTTTAAAATATTCTAAAAAAATAATAGAAGCTATTGATGAGGGTTATATGGAAGCTGTCATTTCTACTGTAGCAATTGCCGAGTTATGTGGGTTTTCTTGATAAAAAGGCTATAAATAGGATACTCGTTAAAATAATATCCAGATTTTTTTTAATGTGAGATTTCAATTTATAATTAATTTATTAAAGTTGATATGATTTTTATAAAAAATATAATCTTGAAGTATTACGAAAATCTAAACATTATTTTTCCTTTTTAAATTCTGGAATGTCATTACAACAACTCGCATAAAGAATGTCATTCTAATGAAACATGACCAAGCGAGCGATCAATTCCTTAAACAAGATTTAAAGCTATTGGAATTTTATTGAAAACTTAAATTCAAGTCTTGAGAATATTAGTAATCGAGATTTTCCCTGATCTCCCCGTTAGGAAGCATGTTATTCGGATGGAACTCCCCCTTCTCTTCCATTTGATATCGCACGCAGTCTTTATTTCCTACCAAGCAATACTTTCTGACCCATCTCTCATCAAGCTTGCCATCTTCCACGAAAAGCTTGATAGGGCAGGCTGGATACCATTTGCATGTGGTTTTTTTCTTTTTCAATTTAATTCTCAATCTGATTTAACTATAATAATGCTTAAAAGATTAAAATAGTTATACTTAGTGTTTAAATCACTAAATTAGGTATAAAAAGCAAGATAAAAAGGAGAGCCAGTGCAGGAATAAAAATTTTTCATAATACTTATTAAAATTATGGCATTATACTAAATGCAATAATAGATCTCAATATTTAGGATTAATTTTAATATTTTTAATGTGAAATATATTGAAGAGTTACTGAGTGTAAGCGAAAAATTATGGGAAAAACGGTTGAAAATAAAATTAAAACCATGAAAATTCAAAAAGCAGATAGTAAGGAGAGTAAAGAAAGTAAAAGTCTTCCGATTCCATTACCAGACGAAAAAACTATATACCAATGTTATCGAGGAAAAAATATCGTTATCCTTAATGGTCAAATCATTGCTATCGCATCTTCACTTGAAGAAGCATACGACAAAATAGAAGGTCTTATTCCTAAAGGAAAACGATGTCGTATTAGATATATTGAAGAGGGAATTGCAATTTATGGATTTGATTTTTAATAGAAAAGAATATATCCCTCCTGACGAATTTTTTGGAGACTTCCCTAAAGAAAAATTTGGTATATCTTCTAAGTTCGAAATAGGAATTATTTTTAAGAACTCGGACATTTTAGACTCAATAATACATGATTTCATTTTTGATACTGGAGCTTATATTTCTTATGCTCCTGACATTATTTTAAAACGCATGAGTATTGACCCTAGATTTGAGGGGGTCGTTTACGGAATTGTATCGAAAAAGGAACGTAAAGTTACCACGAAAGTGGCTGAAGTAAAATTTATCTTAATTGATGATAATGGTCAAGAATCTAAGGAAATAAAGGCGTGGTTTGCTTTCCATCCATTTAAAAATGGTCCTTATTTATTAGGAATGAAGGATGTTATTGAAAATTTAGGGATAATTAAAAAAATTGATAAAAATCAATTAATTCTTACGCTCGACTAATAGTTATATGATAGTTGTCTTATGGAAAAACATTAGATAAATAACTTGAAAAAAAATAGAAAAAAAAACACAAGAGTCTTATTTTTTCAATTAAAACACATTATCATCTTGATAGTTTCTGTTTTTCACTTTTTATTTCCTTCTAGTCGATAAAAACAGATATTAACAATGATTAAAATTATAAGCAGGGCAATTGTCGTTGATATACTTCTAATATACGTCGGAGAAGCGCTCACAGAAAGCACATATACTATATCCAATACCGCCACCATGATCAACCATAAAATAACCACTTCTATAAGAGGTTTCGCTGCTTCCCATTCCCCTCTCTTCAGGGCAATTATCCCGGCCATGCCTAATACGAATAATGTGCCCCCGAAAAGCCGCCACATGTGAAGATCAAACGCAGGCGCATCATTCATTTGATAATAGACCTCTGGAATCAGGAGGTACATCACACAGTAGTAAATCGCGACGATTATATCCACTATCAATATGATTTTTAACCTTTTTGACATCTCGACCATTTCATTTCTCAGCTCGTTTTTTCATCTTACATTTTTATGTTTACTTTTTTATGCTTACAATACCATTGATATCTTTTCATTATATATTAAATTATTGTTTGAAATATGTCATCATACATAGAAATTTAATATCGGCAATTTTATATTGTCGAATGAACGGATAAATGTAGATAATGAAAAATGCTTATAGTGTTGTTTTTTACCATCGTAATTGAAGCAACTTAAGAGAAAACTTCGATGAAAAAAAAAATCTAAATCTTTATTTAAAATTAAAACATTTGGTATTATCGTGAATTTTTTGAGATCAAAAAATATTAAAAAATATTCCTTTCAATGTTTGAAATGTAATCAAGTAATAACAGATGCTAGCGACGAAATATCTCAATGTCCGAAATGCGAAGGACCAATTACCGTTCAAATGAACATTGAGCTATTGAAAGAAAAAATTTCGAAGGAAAAGTTTTACGATCAAAAAATAAAATCGATGTGGTCTTTTTTTGAATTTCTCCCATTGCTTGATAAAAAAAATATCATTTCATTAATGGAAGGGAACACGCCGCTCGTAAAATGTAGGAGATTGGCAAAAGAACTCGATCTAGAAAACTTGTTTTTAAAATTCGAATTTTTGAACCCTACCAGTTCTTTCAAGGATCGCCAAATTTCAATGGGAATTAGTAAAGCAGTTGAAATGAACAAAAATTCGGTAATCACGATGAGTTCGGGAAATGTAGGCGCTTCTGTAGCCGCTTATTCTGCAAGGGCGGGTCTACAAAATATAATTCTAATTCCATCAATCGCTCCAGAAAGTAAAATACTCCAAATTAAGCAGTATGGAGGGAATGTAATTAAAATTAAATCAGATTCGACGAAATCTATATCTCAAATCGTCCAGAAGGCAAGCATTGGGTTCAATATGGCTAACCTAATAACTGCGGGAGTCTATAATCCGTTCATAATTAAAGGATCGAAAACAATTTCATACGAAATTACCATTCAATGTAGGACTAACAATAATGCATTTCCAGACGTCATCATTATTCCAGTTGGAGGGGCGGGGCTTTTAAGTGGCGTTCACGAAGGATTTCAGGATTTACACGATTTAGATATTATTGATAAGACACCAAAATTAATAGGAGTTCAACCAGAAGGGTGTGCACCTTTCGTAAAAGCAATTGAAAAAGATCTTACGCCTGAATTTTTGTTTAAAAACCCTTGGAAGAAAATCAACACGATTTCCACGGCTCTAGCTGATGATATTCCGTT
>JAUXAJ010000179.1 GCA_030620005.1 Promethearchaeota archaeon
CATATTCTCAAGCTGGAATCTTGGAATATTATACTCATATTTTGTAGATAGAATTGAAGATCGATTAAGTTTGAAGAAACTACTATACAAATATTAATTAATGGTGGTTCAATGAATAACTAAACAGCCTTTTAAAATTAAAAAAAAAAGAAATGATATTTTATTTTTTAGTTTAGTTATATTCTTACTTTATTGGTGGTTCTTTCGTTTCTCCTTTCATTACTGAAAAGATTTCACTTAGGAACTCGTCCGACGGCTTGGAATCTTTAGTCACCATGGAAATTAGTGGAAACGCAATCACTGCTACAACTTGAGATACAATAAATTCGTGGACGGAACCAATGGTAATTGTCAATATTTCTGATTGAAGTATCACTGTAGCTGCTACTGGTGCCATTAATGCCGCATAAGCGTCTGACAATCCGACCATTGCCCAAAGAGAGGCTCCACGGAATAATACTTTCCACATTATGGCTAAAATAAAAGCAACCAATCCACTTACCAGTGCCGCTTTAGCAGTTCCTCCTTTCCAAAACAGACCGTAAACATATGGGACCAAGATGACTGCTGCCATTGCCGACCACGCAAACATGCAGAGGGCAAGCACCGCATCTGGTTTAAGGATCGCAAGAAATATCGCAATAACCACTATAGCTGTGGTAGTAATTTTTGTAATTTTCAAAGCTTTTTCGTCAGAGCAACCTGTTTTTACTTGATAGACATCGATTGAAAATCCGCTAGCAGCTATCATTATTACTTTTTCGCCTGTTGTTAAAGACGCTGCGGTAACTGCTGCTAAAAATAAGCCCACGAGTATTATTGGTAACGTTGCTGCCATCAATTCTGGAACTGCAGATGCGCCTGCTCCCGCTGAAATTGCTGAGTATTTAGCAGAGTCGTGTTCCCAGAAGTATGCTCTAGAGATCGCTCCATTGAACCAAGCGAATATAGCCACGATAAATGCCCACGTGCTTCCAATTACTAAACCCCAACGAAGGGTTTTTTTCTTCTTGTCAGCTGTATAAAACCGACTGATCATTTGTGGCATCCCCCAGACTCCAAAGCTTGTAACTAAGATATAACCAATCAATCCAAATCCACCTGCTCCTGGAAACGAACGAAGGGCGTTTGGCTTCATCCCAGCACTGGTTTCAATGTTTCCTAGTGTAGCAAGGAAGCCTTCAAATCCGCCAACAGCGATAATCCCAAAGCCAAAAATAAATAATACACCTACTAACATTATTATTGCTTCTGCGGCATCCGTGAAGATCGCTCCATGAGCGCCTCCAATGTTGAGATAAATGACGGTAATAACACCACATAGAATTACCGCTATTAGATAAGCGTTTGGATTATCAGGCATGACTACTGATAATAATAGGCTTAATCCCATGTAAATTGATACTAAGTAAATCGTTTCAAAAAATAATATGATTATTGATGTAGTTGTCTGTATTTTTGGTTCGTTGTATCTCTTGCTCAGAAATTGTGGAACCGTCAATGACTCAAAATGATCGCCAAGTTTTGAAGTCTTTTTGCCAAAAAGCACGAAAACAAGAAATACGCCAACTAACACGTCTATCGACGCAATCCAGACCACGCCAAGCCCCCAAAGCCACGATTGCTGACCACCGCCAACGATCATGACTGCGGAGAAGTAGGTTACTCCGAAAGACAAGCCAAGTAGTATCGGTCCAATATTTCGACCCGCAACCATGAAATCTTCTAAAGTTTTGGTTTTCTTTTTCGCGTATATACCCGCTACCGCTAAAAATAAAAGGTATATAATTAAAATTTACCAAAAAATCCATTCTGAACCAGCTTCTATCTGTAGCAGCATTTTACGCGCCCTCCTTTTTTATTTGCAAGAGTATGTATGCTACGGCTAAAATGACGGTTATGATACCGACCCAAATACCTAACGAAATCGTCCAGTCAAATGCTTGAAGAATCATATATTATACACTTTTTTTTTTACTTTTTTTTCTTTTTAAAATTTTTTTACTTTAACAACGAGAACTTGGAAAACGCTAATTTTTCCCACGCCATTCCCATTTTTTTCCTCGTTGATAAAGATGTTTTATATTTACAGCTATAAAAACCTTTTTATTTTTACGTGATAAATAGGTGATATTAGACGCGAAAATCACAATCTTTATAAAATATAATAAACCATCGTTTTCTTCTTCCTTCCGTGAAAGAAGATTTTTGCTAAATTTATCTATAGCATGAATGGTTTAGATACTTCATTTGAAGTTTTTTTTATCATTTGGTGGTTCTTTGTTTTTTATTCCCATACATTTCCCATTTTAGAAATGTATATTTGTCCTTTCCGCCATAAATTCTGGAAAAAATTACAATATCTATAAGTTCGCATCTTCAAAACTTGATGATGTTTTTCAAATTAAAATGCAAAACTTTTAATTAAGAAGCGTGTTATTTTTTTTAATCACACTTGAAAAGAAAAGACATTCTATAATAATGTGAGATGAGAATAATATGACAAATTATTGGAATGAAAAAGTTGAAACAATGCCTAGAAACGAGTTAGAGAAATTGCAAGGGCAAAAATTAAAGAAACTGGTTAAATATGCATGCGACAACGTGTCGTTTTATAAAAAAAAATTTAAAGAAATGGGAATTACTCCCGATGATATCAATAGCGTCGAAGATATCACCAAATTACCATTGACATATAAAACGGACTTGCGCGATCATTACCCTTTTGGTTTAAATGCTGTAACAATGAATGAAATAATTAGAATTCACGCGTCTTCTGGCACTACTGGTAAGCCTACGGTCGTTTCTTACACTAAAAAAGACATTAGCGATTGGACTGAACTCATGTCTAGGACAGTAATGGCTCCCGGCATAACGCACGAAGATGTCGTCCAAAATGCCTACGGTTATGGCCTTTTTACCGGAGGGCTAGGATTTCATTATGGCGCTGAAAATGTTGGGTGTTCTGTAATTCCCATTTCAGGCGGTAATACGGAGAGGCAATTAATGATCATGCAGGATTTTGGCTCAACTGTTTTGACCTGCACCCCTAGCTATGCCCTATATATTGCTGAATACGCTAAAAAACAAGGAATAGATGTCGAAAAGTTGCCGTTAAAGAGAGCTATTTGTGGAGCCGAACCGTGGTCTGATAATTTAAGAAAAACAATTGAAGAATCCTTAAAAATTGACGCATACGATATTTATGGATTGAGTGAAATTTATGGACCAGGTGTTTCTGTTGAATGCGAGGAGAAAAATGGAATGCATATCTGGGAAGATTTCTTTATTGTTGAAGTATTGGACAAGAAAACTTACGAACCTGTGGCAGAGGGCGAAGAAGGCGTTCTTGCGTTCACGACATTAGAAAAGACAGGAATGCCATTATTGCGCTACATCACTTACGATGTAGCAAGAGTCACCAAGGAAAAATGCGCTTGTGGAAGAACACATTGTAGGATGAGTAAAGTCACCGGCAGAGCTGATGACATGTTAATCGTGCGAGGAATTAACGTGTTCCCATCACAAATAGAAGCGGCTCTAATGCAGATTCCTGGCGTAGCAGGCTATTACCAGATTATAATCGATCGAGATATAATTGATTCACTCTCCGTACAAGTCGAGTTAACTCAAGAGACATTTTCAGACGAGATGAAAGTTTTAGAAAAGTTCAAAAAGGACATTGAACTGAAATTATACAACGTCCTACAAGTTAAAGCAAGCGTGGAACTAGTTTCACCAGGAACCATTCCTCGCACGGAAGGAAAAGCTAAACATGTGATTGATAAAAGAACAAAAAATATATAGGAGGATTATAAAATGCAGTTTTTAAAACAAATAAGTGTTTTTTTAGACAACTCGCCAGGAATCCTTGCAAAGTTTACAAAAGTTTTAATGGACAACCAGATTAATATGCGAGCGTTAACTGTTGCAGAAACCACCAATTTTGGAATTCTTCGAATAGTAGTAGATAAACCAGATGAATGCATTAAAATACTTAAGGATAAAAATTATTTAGTTTCCGTCACGGATGTTATCGCTGTAGAGGTTCCCGATAAACCGGGAGGGCTTCACGAAATTACGAAAATATTAGGTGATAATGATATTAACATTGAATACTTGTATTCCACGCTCGCCACCACAAAGTCAGCCATAATTGTTCTTCGAGTGGACAATATCGATAAAGCTTCTGAAATTTTAAAAAGTAAGGACTTGAAATTAGTTGAAAAATTAGAATTCTAATTTCTTTTTAAACCATTTTTTTTATAACAATGTTACAATTTCCTAATATATTATTATAACTTCATAATTTTCTATATTTTGCTTCTCGCTTTAACCTTCTTTTTGATTTTGAATCGTAAAAATATATTTAAATCGAGGTGAATATAAATTATAGAATCATGTCGGAATAAAAGAGTTCTGGATTTAATGAAAAGAGAAATTAATAATAGAAATTAATAACTTAGTAACTCAAGATATATTAAAAATAATATAATGGTATAAAAAATGAAGTACAAAAAAGAACTCGTTTGCATGATAATATATTTTATCTTTTGCTTCGTACCTTTATTAGCTCTACAACAAGAAGATTCTGCTTTTTCAAAGATTTTACCAGGAACTACAGCCGGGATACAAGTGTTTTTTATATTCCTTTTACTATCCATTATTCCCCTCATTTTTAGCGCTCTGTTAGGAGTTGTATTTGCTCAAGCATATCTTTTTCTCCATAAGCGCGTTATAGGTCGGAAAATGATTTACGGCATAATAGAAAGAGATGTGCCCAAAAAATCTAAAGGAATAATGCGAGGAGTTTTTCCCTCATTGGCTACATTAAATTTTGCCTTAATTTTTACTCCTTACTTACTAGAGGTGATCCTTTTAGAATCCATGTTTATAAATAGACCAGGCCAAGTTTATTTCTTAACTTTCGCTGTTTTATGCCTGTTTACAGTGGCACCTTCAGCTGGCCTTTTTTCAGGAGCCTGGTTTCTTAATGACGCTGGTATAGGTTATTCAAATAAAGAAAAAGTAAGAGACACGGGTGAATTTATTGAATTCAGGAGCGTCGGAGGGTGGTTTCACCAATTTCTAAAAGGTTACGCCGGAATTGGAGTGATATTTTCTTTCTATGAATTAATTTCGGTGTTTTTAAATTCAGCGACAGAGACTTATGCGGCAAATATTGGTGGACTGATCATGTTATTAATAATTGTTTTCCCACTTCCACTGTATGGTACTCTTGCAATGATACCCACATTAATTATCAATGACTTACTTAGAGAAAAAAGAATAAAATTCATACTAAATCAAGCTAAAAGAATGGGAATAACGGAAGAACTACAATACACTATTGATTAATTTGATAGTGTGTCGCTTTTAAAATTTTTTATTTTATTTTTGTTTTATTTATTTTTATTTGTTATACTTAGAGATAAGTTTAAGAATACATTGAGATATGAGATCGCGAGCAATTTGTTATAATATGCGGTGCCGGGAGTTAATCTCCTCATTAAGCGTCCTCAATTCATTATCGTTGGTGTAGAACATTTTGGCAAAAAAATAAAAAAAAAAATCATTGAAGTTTATTGATTGTTGTAATACGCACTTGGTATGAAAAAAAAGAAATTACTAATTTCTTGACATATAAATTCCTCTCCTAAATTATTACAAAATTAACTTCAATTTTTGATCTAAAATCTGAATTAATCGAATTGTTTACTTTAAAGTCTAATCCTGATTTATTTTAGATAAGGAGATAAAAAATAAGACAAAAACTTTAAATTTTAAAAAGAATTAGATTTTATCGAAAAACCCCCACATTAATTAATAAATTTAATCTAATAATACTTGGAATTAAAAAATTGGTTGGATGATATAAAATGTTAAATATTTCTATTTTTTTGCCTAACAAACCTGGGGTTTTCGCCACTTTTCTTGACGTGCTTATCAAAAATAAAATTGAAATTAGGGCCGTGACCGTTGCTGAGAACGATGAGTATGGTTTATTGCTCCTCTTGGTCGATAAACCAATGGAATGCATTAACATCCTGGAAGAAAAAGGTTACGACGTTTCTGTTACGGATGTTATTGCGGTAAAAATGCGATCAAGAGAAAACACCAAGGGTCTTCAAGAAATAGCAAAAGTCTTAGGGGATAACAATGTCAACATTGAATATTTATATTCAACAATGATAAAAAACGAATCTTTATTGATCATTAGAGTAAATGACAACGAGAGAGCCAAGGAAGTTTTAAAAAACAATAGTTTTGATTTAGAAGAAAGACAAGCCATTTAATTTTTTTCTAATTTCAAATTTTTACCTAAAAAGAAGTAAAATTAATAATTACAATTAATTTATTTTACAAAAATTATATTTCCAATTATAATTGGAATTTCAACAAAAAGAGTAAATATCATCAAATGGCTTTAGGTATCAGAGAAAAAGATCACGTAAAACGAGAGAAGTTAAGTTCCGCTAAGGATAACTATAACGCGTTGTGTGTCGGCATTGGTGGCAGTGGCGTTATTAGAGCTTCAATGATATTAGGGTGGGCAGCTTTAAAGGAAGGCTTTAAGGTTAGAACCGCAGAGACTCACGGCATGAGCCAGAGAGGCGGCTCTGTATCGTCTTACCTAAGATTTGGAAGAACTCTTGAGGGGCCTTTCATGATTGAAGGAGACTTAGATGTTCTCCTTGCTTTTGAAATTTCGGAAGCTTTAAGGAATTTACATTTTGCGAATAAGAGCACATCTATAATTGTTTCTAAAAACGCAGTAATTCCACCGTCGGTTTTAACGCATAGAACCTTAAAGATTGACGGATATAAATGTATCGGGTGCGGAAATTGCCTTGCACATTGCATTCCAAACGAAATATATCTGCGATCAAGAAGCGAGAATTACTTTACTTTAATGAAAGGACCTACAAGAGTAGTTGTTAATGGATATAACCGAGTTTTAGAATCCTGTACTGGCTGTATTCAATGTATTGTAGATAATGTCTGCCCGTTTGGTGCAATTGAAGCGTTTAATGAGTGGGAATATCCGGAGATTCCTTTAATTGAAGAAGATATCAAAGCCATTTTTGAAAATGTGATAATTATAGATGCTAATAAAATTGCGATCGAATGTGGTAATATATTGGCTGCTAATGTCGTGTTATTGGGTGTCTTAGCGGGAATTGAAAGAATGCCGCTTTCTAAGAAAATATTATTGGAAACCGTTAAACAATTTGTTCCAAAAAAAGCATTAAATGTTAATATTAAAGCTTTTAGTAAAGGTTTTGACATTGGTATAGGAGCTAAAACCAATTTCAATTAAGATTTTAATTTTTGATTAACAAATTTTATAAATAAAACCATAAGTGATTACAAAATAATGAGCATTCCTTTCTACGCTTTAGATAAACCCGGTGAAAAGGGAGTTGTTTTAGGAAACGAAAGTTTGGCAAGAGGTGTATTTGAAGGTGGAATGATGGTCTCTGCGGGCTATCCGGGCACACCCTCATCCAAAATAATGGAGACTCTTGCTGAAATTCACAAATACCACCCTCACTTTAAAATTGAATGGAGCACTAACGAAGCAGTTGGATTTCAAGTGGCACTAGGTGCCTCAATGTGCAACGCAAGAGCTTTTGCCTGCATGAAGCACGTTGGATTAAACGTTGCAGCTGACGCATTCATGACAGCTACTTACGCTGGGGCAGGTGGGGGTTTTGTAGTGCTTTCAGCAGACGACCCTAACTGTTATTCGAGCCAAAACGAACAAGATAACCGTTATTACGGGTTACATTCTTTATGCCCTGTTTTCGAAGCAATTAACATTCAAGAAGCTAAAGATATCATAAAATACGCTTTCGACTTTTCTGAAGATTTCAAATCGTTAGTAATGATGAGAACAACTACTAGATTAAATCACGCCCGTGGAGATTTAATACTTGGAGATATTAAAAAAATTGAAGGAAGAACGTACGACTTCGATAAAGATCGAGCTCGATGGACTTTTCTACCATCAAATGCTAGAGTACAAAGGCTCAAACAACTGGAGAGATACGAAAAAATCAAGGTGTTTTCCGATAAATTCCCCTTTACCAAGCTTGATATAAAAGACGGCGCAAAATTGGGAGTGATTTCTTCGGGTATCCCCTATTCTTATACGAGCGACGCTCTTTTAAACTTACAGGCGAATGAAAAAGTGAACGTCTTGAAGTTAGGGATGGTATTTCCGCAACCCAAGAAATTGATGGCGAGATTGTTTGAAAACTCTGAAAGGGTAGTTATTGTTGAAGAACTCGAACCATTTTTGGAAGATTTTGCTAAAAAGTTAGCTCACGAATTAGATGTGAGTATTGAAATAACAGGAAAGAAATATTTCCAAAGAAACGGTGAATTAAACCTAAACAAGGTACTAAATGGATTAACTAAATTCTTGGATATTCCTAATCCCTTCGTTGATTTACCCGTAAAAACTGACGACTTACACGTTGCTTCTCCCCGCCCTCCCGTGTTATGCGCGGGATGCTCGCATAGAAGTACATTTTACGCATTAAAACTAATAGAGCAAAAACTAAGGCAAGAATCCGGCAAGGATTGGGTTTATGCGAGCGATATCGGATGCTATACCCTCGGTTATTACAAGCCCATAGAAGCGATTGATACGTGTATTTGCATGGGTGCATCAATTGGAATGGCTAACGGAATGGCCAAGCTTCATGATGGCCCCGTTCTGGCAATCATTGGAGACTCCACGTTCTTTCACACGGGAATACCTGGTTTAGTAAACGCGGTTTATAATCAAAATGATGTGCTAATAATCATTATGGATAATACTATTACCGCAATGACCGGCTTCCAACCGCACCCCGGAACTGGAATGAAAATTACGGGTGAACCTGGAACTAAAATTCCTTTAGAATCCATTGTTCGAGGTGCTGGAGTTGAAGAAGACCATCTTTGGATTGTTGATTCGAACGATTTAGAGGAAATAACTAAAGCGATAGAAGAAGCAATAAAAACAAAAGGGCCAAGAGTCTTGATTTCCCGACACCCCTGCTCATTATACGATAGGAGCGTTAATAGAAGTAAAAAAATAATCCCGGTTCAAATAGATCAAGAGAAATGTACTAATTGCATGATTTGCATAAAGAATTTCGGTTGTCCTGCTTTCACTTTAGAAGACGGTAAAGTTGCTGTTGTAGAAAGACAATGCACTGGTTGCAATGTTTGTATAAAAATATGCCCTTTTGAAGCGATCCAAGCGCGGGAATGATTCCGTCTTCCATGACTCGAGAAATTGAAATTTAAAATGGAAAAGAATTCTACCTCAAGATTCAGAGTCAAAATAATTCTAAATTAATTAGAAAAAAAGAGTCTGCATCATGAAAAATTAAGAAGGTGTTTTGTTTTAAATATATTGGCTAATATTATATATTAGATAACATGAGTGTTAAAACAAAAATTGAATTGGAACTTGGCAGCGAAATCCCGGAAATAAACCGGGACATCTCTGAATTACTCTTAAAAAAAAGGTTTGAAATTGCCAAAATTCTCAAGACTAAAATTAAATATCAATACTTAAAAAATTTCGGCAAGGAACAATGGCTATCAAAAATTCGAAAAGAAAAATCGCATTACGACGAGTATCTTGAATTCAACTTTACTTTACCAGAAAGGTCAATCTTGAGAGAAGCTTCAATTAATGTCCCAGAAAAACCCTTGTTTTTAACCAGAATTCTTTCCGAGTTTAGCCCCCTGTTAGAATTAACGGTAGATGTAACGATAAGAAAACGGTCTCCAACTTTTGAGTTTCGCGAAGGCTCCGATTTAATCCTTAAAACAAAAGAGATTTCGGAAGTTTTTGAAAAGCGGCACGAATTAATCTTGACGCGTCGGAGAAATATTCAAGATAGCCTTGAAAACTCCGAGAAAGCATTTTTAGAACGAAAGGCGCAGTATTTTCAACATTGCATGCTGCTGAGAGCCAATATTGGCGAATATTTGAGTTCAAATCCTCAGATGGAAGTTATTAAAAGCTTGAACATTGAAGTTAAAGAAAAGAATTTTGAGCGCGTGGCTCCTTCCAAGTTTAAACCTTCATACAACGAAGGGAACAACACTTTAACGCTTTTTGAAGTCCATTCCGAAGGAGAATATCACGTTAACTCTTCGATAAAAGTTCACGAGTTTGGAGTCCTGATTATTTTTGTTACTACTTTTTTCAAGTATTCAGGGCGTAGAAAATTCCACAACGCTCAAGCGTACTTTTTTTTTCCGTATTTAAAAAAGTTTTTAAACCGGAACGCGAAAAAAGTGAAAGAAATAGGCGAAATAGACGACTGGGAGCTGAGTTTTTTTAATGCTTTCGGATACGAAGACGATTTCAAGCCCCAATCAAAGGTTTACGAGAGATGTTATGTGTGCGGTAGCAAGCTTCATTATCCAGCAATTCCGACTCGCGTCTTGGATCAGTGGGTATACTTGCTGAAACCGTGTTGTAGTTGTTTTTCAAAGATGGAAGCGAACGAAAGATTTAAGGAAAGAGCGATTTTAAAAGCAATCAAGAAAACGAAGTATATCAACGATTAAGTTAGGGTTTACTTGGTTTTGATTGAAATCAAGAACAATAACAATAACGCCAGCTAATGGAAGGCTTACTTTATAATATCCATTTACGAATATCCTTCTAACATAAGTCTTTAATAGAGTAAAATCCCTCCAATCCCTTAATATATCAATCTCTTTAGCAATTTTGTGTATTGTTCAAGAATGTTCAAACTTAATTTTAAAAGGCTGTTTAGTTATTCATTGAACCACCATTAATTAATATTTGTATAGTAGTTTCTTCAAACTTAATCGATCTTCAATTCTATCTACAAAATATGAGTATAATATTCCAAGATTCCAGCTTGAGAATATG
>JAUXAJ010000318.1 GCA_030620005.1 Promethearchaeota archaeon
ATAGTTGGTTCAAAACCTGCAAATTTTCGCTGGCAAAGGTCTATTCCTGATGAATTTATAAAAGATTATACAAAAAAATGGGCAAATATAGGGCAAAAACAACCAGCTTGGAAAGAACGCGTTAAATTCGAAATTAAAAAAATTTTACAATATATTAATTTTTTAAAAATCACTCAAAATAGACCTTGGTTTAAATTGTTTCCCGAAAGAAATCCTCGCTATAATTTTTTAGTCTGGAACGGAAATTTATTCGTTCCTGAGCGTCCAGAAATTAATTTTGAAATCAAGGTCCTTCTAACTTCTGAATATCCTAAAGTTTGCCCTAGATGTTTTATAGAAGAAAAAATAGTAAATTATTGCGGAAAACTCTTTATAAAAAACATTTGGGAACAAGATGGCAAAACATACGTAATGATGTGCCACGAGCACATATCAAACACGCACGCTTGGAATGCAAATCTAGGTATCGCTCATTTTTTTATACGACAAATTTGGGTTTGGTGGGCAACTCAACAAAATATGATAATTAGAGAATATGATAAACAAACTAAATTATATTAATAGATAAACTATACTTTTAAATTCAGATAACCACCCCCTTTTGCCTTGAACGACGCAATTTCGAGAAATTGCGGGATTAGTTTATAGATTTTCGTTTTTATGTAAATAAACCTTCTTTTAAGTAATGTTTAAATGTACAATATGTTAAAAAATATATTATGAGTATTGAAGCCGCAGAAAACAAAGGAAGATAATCCGAGAAATATTCCCAAAATTACTAAAAATATTGTTATTTTTGATGTAGATTTCATATTTTTATGTTTTTTTTTTATTTTATATATATTTTTGTATAATATTAATATTTCAATAATTTAGAAACGTTTCCATATGGAAACACTTATATACTTAAAAAATATATTATAATTAAGAAAAAAAATAAATATTTTAATCATGCCAAAATTAAATGAAAAAGATAGTTCAACTCGAGAATTGCCGATAAGTCTACAAGGCATTGAAACAGTTCTGCTCTATTTAAAAAATAAAAACAAAAAGACAGTGAGTATTAGGAAAATAAGCGAAAATGCAGGTCTTTCTATGAGAGTTGTTAAAAACATTCTCTTGCAATTAGAAAAATTTAATCAAGTAGAAAGAGTTGTAGAAAAAAATAATATTCTTCCAAGATGGAAAATTACAAAATTTGGGATACGGGTTATAAAAGAAGTAAAAGGAATAGAAAAAAGTATTAAATTCCCAAGTAGAGAAGATGAGTTGATACATAAGGTTGATATTCCCGAAAATATTGAGAAATTAAAAGAAGGAAATAAACAAAAACAAGAAGCAATTATTTCTGAATTAAGTACCTTACAAATTGATTTAAGTAAAATTCTAGGGCCAATCCTAAATTTAAATGACCCCGTTTTCGAAGATTTAATAAGCTTCATAATAAAACGAGTTAGGTTTCTTAAACAATGTGTTTCAAATTTATCATTAGACCCGATTGCTAGTTACACATTAAAGAAAGTTGGTGAGAAACAAAAAAAAGTTTCAAAAGAGGAAGTGAAA
Organism: Promethearchaeota archaeon; assembly: GCA_030620005.1. The sequence continues at coordinate 1,564 of JAUXAJ010000318.1, forward strand.
TTTTTATTAGTAGAAATTTATTTCTTTAATTCGATAATTTTAAACGAACTAAAGCGAATTTCTGATTTTAATAACAATTTATCTCATTTTATTGAAAATGAAGCAATTTCTAATGCTTATTCATTAGCAAAAGATTTAAGGGAAGAAATTAGAACACTCACAAATCTAATTCACCAGCGAGAATATATAAATGTAACTTCACACAAACTTTCAAAAGATAATTTAAAGAATTTAATTAAAAATAATATTAATTCGAAAATCTTGGACGACATAGTTGAAATTCCATTGAATGAAGATATGAGGTTAAAAGGAATTGAAGATATGGTTTTAAAATTTTTATCAATGTTAAATAAAGGTGAAAAACAACTTAGTAATCATAATTACGAGATTACTAAAAACTTACCTTTATTTGCCTTATATCAATTAATATTGGACGAAAAGCCCAGTTTAAATTTTACAATTGAACAATTGGAACGAGTTATAAATTCGCTTGCAGATAAAGGATATATACCGGGGATAAAAATTGTACAGGAAAATGAGGACACTTATCTCAAAGTTGTACAATTGAATGCACATGACATTTCAGAAGATGAAACTAAACTCATTTCTATTGCGTTAAAACTTGGAAAAATTACTTTAGCAGATATAATTGAAGTAACTGGATGGACTAAGGAGCGAATATATGAGATTTTAAATAACCTTACAGAGCTTGGAATTCTTAAATATTCGAAATCATTTTTACACGGTGAACATTGGTATGTCGTTTCTGAGCATAATATTTAATATAAAATTAATCAATTAAATGAAATTAAAATAATAAAAATATAATAAAAATTAAAATTAAAGGTGAACATATTGTATAGAGAAATAAAAAGTAAAAAGGTTAAGGAAAACGACCCCGAAATTATTGCTTGGCAAAGAGAGGATAAGGGAGCACTAAACACTCCTTTAACATATTTATTTCCCCAAACAGGCGATAACATTAAAAAAAAGAAATTTTTTGCCGTAAAAGATTATGAAAAAACTCTTTTTTATAACAAAGGAGAACTGATTGGCGTCCTTGGAGGGGGTGTTTATGAACTTGATAAAGATGCGAGAATTAAAGGAACCGAAATAGTTTGGATTGATACATCGTTTAACGAAATTCCGTGGGGGATTCCACTTGTGGAGGGCATCCCTACTAAAGATGGATATATAATTGGTCTGTACGGGGATTTAAAAATTAAAATTAGCGATGTCAAGACCTTTTATAATAATGTTGTAGCAGGAAAGAAAGCATGGATCGTCCAAGACCTCAAAAAATGGATTATAAGTCTTTTACACACATCTCTAAGAGATATATTTAAGAATTATAATGCGAAAAATATTATTTTAGAAGAGCGTGAACGCGTAATTAATCTTATTACTTCTAAAATAACCGAAGAATTCTTAAGATACGGGCTAGAATTGGAAACATTTAATGTACTCGGTATAAACGCTCCAGATGATGTTCAAAAACTTTTTGAACAAGGTAAAGAGAAAGCTCAAAATATAATCAATAAGAAAAATGAACTCCAGAAAAGAATTAAAGATTTAAAGAATAAATTGAACGAACAGCAAGATCTTTTACTTGATGATAAAATTTCTCACGAAGATTATGAAAAGAAGAAAAGCCAAATTCAAACATTTATAAACGAAGCTCAAGAAGAATTGAAAAAAATTGATGAGCCTTTCGCAAATATTTAGATTTAATAATATTTTTTTGTTTAAAAAGCTCTTAATGGAGATAAAGCAAAATTAATAAATAAAATATTGAATGTTTCATCCATTGAATCCATTATGAATTAAGAAAATTAAAAACATGAAAAAAAGAATTGATGGTAATAATTAAAAAATGCGACTAAAGATAAGAATAACAATACTCTTATTAACTTTAGGAGCTCTAATCGTAATATCGGCTGTTATTAACGTTAATTTCAGCAGTATTCTAATAAGTATTGATGACACTATTGAAGTTGACGACGAAAATATTGGAGTTGATGAGGACAACTCTGAAGTTAATGATAACATAAATTTAAAGTCTCCAAGAAAATCGGGCTATTGGGGTCCTAGCCAAGTTCCTTTTATATATATTAAAAATAACTGGACACTAGCGAAAAACAATCTTGATTGGGTTCATGGTGGTGATGGCTCAGAGGGAGATCCATTCTATATTGAAAATGTTACAATAGACGCTAGTGGTTCACCCACAGGTTGCGGAATATTAATTCAAGACTCGAATGTGTATTTTAGAATCGAAAATTGTACTGTCTACAATGCCGCAAATTATCTATATACGGGAATAGGATTATTAAATACTTCGAATTCACAATTGATTGATAACAATTTATATAATAACTATTATGGGATTGGTTTAGATAATTGTCATAATAATATAATCTCGGAAAATAACGTAGAAAACAATTATTATTGTGGGATTGGTTTAAAAGATAGTTATACTAACACAATCTCGGAAAATAACGCAAATAACAATTCATATTATGGGATTGGTTTACAAAATAGTTATAACAATGAGATATCTCAAAATAATGTAAATCTTAATAAGAAAAATAGCGGTATACATTTATCTTATAGTGAAGATAACACAATCTTGGAAAACTTAGCAGCTTATAACGTATACGGGATATCTTTAGAGAATAGTCTTGATAATATAATCTCGGGAAATATTGCAAATAATAACGGTCTCAATGGGATTTGGTTAAAGGAAAGTAATAAAAATGATGTTTTGGGAAATTATATATATACTAATGGGGAGGATGGGATATTTTTAACGGATAGTGACAATTGCAAAGTCTCGAGAAATAAAGTGCAAGATAACGGGGATGATGGAATATGTCTCTCAGGAAGTAATGAAAATAAAATCTCGAGAAATAAAGTGCAAGATAATGAGAATGATGGGATATTTTTAGATGATAGCGATGATAATACAATCTCAAAAAACAAACTAACAGACAATGAGGAATTCGGAATTTGTTTAGACGATTGTCATGATGTTGAAATCTTGGAGAATGAAGTAACAGATAATGCCGCTTGGGGAATCTGATTAGAAGATAGTGATGATAATGAAGTTAAGAGAAACGATTTAAGAGGCAACGATAAGGGATGTATCAATGAAATAAATTGCGAAGGAAATGTTATAAAAGATAATAAATGTGAGGATATTGACTTAAATATAACTACAATTAATGTCATAATTATATTTATTATTATTATGATTATTGTATTTGTAATTAGTATGTTAAGTTTAGGGAATAAAAGCAAACCTAAAAAAGAATTAAACAACATTGTAGAGAAAGCTATACTTAAAAATCATGCAGGAATTGTTGAGCAGGTAGACGAAAAATTGGCCACAAGCCAAGAATTGGAAGAGATTAAAACAGAGCTTGAAAATAGATTTCCTACAATTGAAAATTTAATTCAAACAAAAGATTTTTCGAAAGCCATTAACGAATTAGAAAACGTTAAAAGTACTGCCAAACAAAATAATTTCGAAGAAATTGTTAGTTGGGCGAAGAAAAATTTAAACTTATGTATTAATTTAAAAAAGATTACTAAAAAAGATATCAAGAGCAGATTGCGAATAGTAAAAGATTTAATTAGAGAAGAACAATTTTCAGGCGCTATAAAAGAATTGAATATCATTGTAGAGAAAGCTAAACTTAAAAATTTTGCCGGAATTATTGAGCAGGCAAACGAAAAATTGCGCATATGTCAAGAATTAGAAAAAATAAAAACAGAGCTTGAAAATAAATTTCCTGCAATTGAAAATCTAATTCAAAC
>JAUXAJ010000119.1 GCA_030620005.1 Promethearchaeota archaeon
TTTTGAATCGGGAAATAACCTCCTTAAGAAAGAACGAGTGCTTGGGAGGTTAAACACGCAATTATCTGGAAAAGTAGAATGGTTTTTAGATAATGAAGTAATAATATAAATATACAAAAAACTTAACATTTAATCAATAAATTAAAAAAATTGAAAACTTTTTAACGTTCTTTTTATTGCGATTGTTCGTGTTAGGATCTTGTATATTTTTAAAATCAAAAAAATAAGAACGTACTAGCAGCTAGAACAACGACTTAAAATTAAAAAATTAGAAATGTTGCATGAAATAAATGGAATGATCAAAAAATCAAGAAAATTTTCTTCTATATTCTGCGTATTTGGCGAGAACTGCAATGCACTTAACAGGCATGTCCCACAATTCAAATATTGGGATGTCCGACTTAATAAATTCTCTAACCCAAGAATTGGAATAACCTTGTGGGCCAATATAAAATACGGGAATTGATTTTTTTTTAACCAATCTTTGCATGGGTTTTAAATACACTCCTTTCAGTGCTTCATTTGAGATGTTGAAGTCGTCAAAAGAATTATCTCCCGCTTTTTTAACAACATCTATTATCTCGTCGAACCCAAATACGGCATAAATAATGATAGCATCAACTTCACCAGACAACATCATTAGTTTTGGGATTTTGATGTATAAGTTGTATTGATTAAATTGAAAAGTTAAATCTAAGGGATTATCAATATTAGCTACGTCCGGAACATAATTTTTCAGTTTAGCTTTTAATTCATTCGAAAATTCAGGAACTTTCAAACCATAGGTCTCCGCTGCTTTTGCCATCATCGCACCACATCCCCCCGAATCGGTGATCACACCAAGCCTGTTTCCATTTGGAATGATTCCGTGTGAAAATGTCCGCAAGTAATATAAAAAATCCTTTATTGAAATAGTTGAAATGACTCCAGTCTCTTTAAACACGGCTTCAAATATCCTATCGTCACCAGCCATGCTTCCTGTATGCCCCATGATGCTCCGAGACGCCGCTTCCGTCCCTCCCGCGTAAATGGCGACAATGGGTTTTTTAGGAGTTGTTTCTTTTACCAGTTTAATGAATTCTTTTCCTCTTTTGATTTCTTCGATGTATAACCCAATAACATTAGTACGGGGATCGTTTTTTAAATAGCTCAAGCAATCCACGATGTCGATATCTTGCTCATTACCTATTGAAAAGGATTTGCCTATTTTTACCCCCATTTCTTTACAAATCCAAAATAAATGAGAAGCAACCGTCCCAGATTGCGCTACTATTGAAATATTTCCTCGATCTGGTCTTGCGTAAATCCACATTGTATTAAAACAAGAATCTGAAAATTCTGGATATCCATACCAAGCATTATATATTCCGAGACAATTCGGACCTATGAATCTCATCCCGTATTTTTTAGCAATGTCGTCAATCTTTTGCGTTAAATCCGCACTTTTTGAAGCAAGTTCTCCAAATCCACCTGAAGTAATAATAGCACGCTTTATCCCTTTTTGACCGCATTCTTCGAGTACAATGGGAACAATTTCTGGCCTTAAAATTATAAACGCCAATTCAGGCGTTTTTGACAAGTCTAAAACTGATTTATATGCTTTAATTCCTTGAACTTTTTGAAGTCTTAAATGCACGGGAAAAACATTTTCTTTCGGAAATCCTCCAACAATAATATTTCGAAGCTGCATTGCACCCATATTGTCCAAAAATGAATTTGAGGCACCAAAAACAGCAATACTCTTAGGGTTTAAAAAGGGATGCAAAAAGTGCTCTTTTACAGTATTTTTACTATTTTCAATCATTTTTTATTTCTTATTAATATGTATTGTAAAAAGATAAGGTTATATTTCTAAGTAGGAAATTTAAATTTAGAAATTATGGAAAATTCTCGCGATATTCTGAATATTTTCTGATCATGGCCAAGCATTTAATCGGTTGATCCCACATGCTAAATACCGGCAAGTCATGTGAGATTAAATCTTGATACAAGCGATACTTGTAAGTGTAAGGGCCTATATAGTAGATTGGAATTGATGTTTTACGAGCAATTCTTTGAATAGGTTTTATTAAACCTTGATAAAAAGAGCTGAACATTTCCTTAGCAAAATCATCAACGGGGCTTCCCGATTTTTCCATCATTTCAAGAACTTCTTGAATATCATATAGGCCATAAATGAGAAGACTATCGACTTCTCCAGACTTTATTAATAGTTTTGGTAGTTTTACAAAAAAATTATAAAAATTTATATCAAAAGTTAAATCAATTGGATTGTTTCCGCTTGCTGTATTATGTAGCATTTTTGAGATTTCAACACACAATTCATCAGAGAATTCTGGAACTCTTAGTCCTAGTAATTCCGCAGATTTTGTCATCATCGAACCAGCACCTCCAGAGTCTGTTATGATACCAACCCTTTTACCTTTAGGAAAGTTGTTATTGGTCATGGCTTGAGATAAAGATCTTAGATAATATAAAAAGTCCATGATCGAGTTAGTTGCGATTATCCCCGTTTCTTTAAATACCGCCTCGTATATTTTTTTATTCCCTCCGATGGAACCCGTGTGGGACATTATAGATCTCGTCGCATTCTCAGTTCCTCCTGCGTAAATGGCTACAATGGGTTTTTTTAGCGTTATTTCTTTTGCGAGTTTTATAAATTTTCTTCCTCTCTTAATTTCTTCTATGTATAATCCAATAACGCTAGTTTGAGGGTCTTCTTTAAAATATTCCAAGCAATCCACGATGTCAATGTTTTTCTCATTACCCACGGAGATAGATTTTCCAATCCTTACTCCAATTTCATTTGAGAACCAGGCAGTTTGAGCAGCAATAGTGCCTGATTGACTTGCTATTGAAATATTACCCCGTTTAGGAATGTGATATATCCACATTGTATTAAAGTTTGAGTCTTTTTTTTCAGGATATCCAAACCAGCCATTAAATATCCCTAAACAGTTCGGTCCAATAAAACTAATATTATATTTCTTAGCTATTTCGCCAATTTCGCGCGATAATTCAATGCCTTCAGGCCCACTTTCTCTAAAGCCACCTGAAGTAATTATTGCGTGCTTTATTCCTTTCTGACCACATTCTTCGAGTACTTTGGGTACAACTTTAGTTGGTAAAATTAGGAATGCCAGGTCAGGCACAATCGGTAAGTCTAAAACTGATTTATAAGCTTTATATCCTTGAACCTCACTTAAACGAGGATGTACGGGATAAATATCGTTTAATCCACTACCAGCGATAATGTTTCGAAGTTGCATTGAGCCTATTGTGGTTAATAAATTATTATTTGTTCCAAATACACATAAACTCTTAGGATTTAAGATTTTATGCAGAAAATGCTCCATGTATGTATTTACAACGTGTGTATCAGTCAATTTTTAAACCTTAATTTAACGGATATATTTTAATGAATAATAATTCAAGAAATTAATGAAGCAATTTGAAGTTTATTTTTCTTAAAGAAAATAATACGAATTTATTCTTTACCAGTTGACCCAAATCCACCTAAACCTCGTTCAGATTTGGGTAATTCCTCAGTTTCAAAAAATTCATACTCGTGCATTTTTGCGAGTATTATTTGACAAATTCTCTCTCCTTTTTTTAGAGTGACTTCTCTATTTGAGAGGTTAACGACTATTGCCATCCATTCGTTTCTATAACCCGCGTCGATGGTACCAGGAGAATTGACAACGGATATTCCTTCCCATAATGCAAGACCACTACGGGGAACAACTCTAAAATAATAGCCTTCAGGAATAGCTGTTGCAAAACCTAATGGACAGCCAATCCGCTCTAAAGGTTTTAGCGCATAAGAGTCTACGTCAATCTCGATTAATTCTCTTTTTCCATTTGCATTAATGATTTTTTTAAAACCATTGATGCGTGCATCTGCTCCAGCATCGCCCGGATTAGATGGGCTAGGCATCATTACTCCTTTTCTTATTGGTTTAAAAGGGACAATGTGTTTTTTTTCTTTTTTGAATCCTTTTGTTTGTCTACTCATTTCTTGATATTTTTAATTATTCAAAATTATAAAAAATTTTTATTAAAGAATGATTAAAACTAATTGAAACTCCCATCTTTAACGCTTACAAAGATATAAATCATTATAAATGATTTCATTATTTAAACAATAAATCACGTTTAATTCCATTGGTGAAAATTAAATTTGATTGAAATCGAAAGGTTTGACCCTAGAAAAGATATAGATACACTAAAAGAGTTATTTGACGATTTCACAAAGAATAGGGCATATTTCACGTCAAGTTGGCAAGAATTTGAAGAAGAACTAAAAAAAAGAGCGCTTGACCTTCAATATAGAAATTCCATGGTTATAGCAAGGGAAGATGGAAGAGTTGTAGGTTGGGGGACTTATACAATCTTTAGAGATTACTTAGGAAACGATCGAGTTTTAATCAATCAGGGAATAATTAAAAAAGCGGACACTTTTAAAAAAGGAATCGAGGAAAAGATTATTAGAGAACTTCAATCTTATATTAAAAAAACCTTGAAGATTGAAAAAACATTTCTAATATGTCCCGATACAGATGGCAACATGCGTAGCATTTTAATGAAACTAAATGCCAAAAAATCAAAATATATTTGGTACGAACTTGAATCGTGACTCTATTACCATCATGATTTAGTTTAATTAAATAAAACATTATGTAACCAAAGTAACCTTCGTGGAGAAACGCATTGATTGATAGTAAAGAAAATATCAAAAAAGCAATTGAGTTAAAAAACGACGAGAAATTTGAGGAATCGCTCGAAATTTTGGAAGAAATATTTAAAAAAGATCCTAACTCTGAGGAAGTAAAAAAAAATCTCATAGATGTGTTATTAACTCATGGCGGTTATCTTAACGACGAAATGGTTTTAGAATACGACAAGGCAATAATGTGCTTTAATAGAATTATCGAAATAGAACCAAATAATTTTAAGGCATTTTATAACTTAGGCATAGCGTATTTTAATATAGGTGAAATAGAAAAAGCCATGAACGCCTACAGGGAATCTCTTAAAATTAAACCAGATTACAAGTATTGTTTATACAACATCGGTTTAGTTTACGAATTGACCATGGGCGAGCTTGGAACTGCCCTAGAGCATTACGAAAAGGCTTTAGAAATTGATCCAAAATTTGTATACGCCTCCCAAGCTCGAAATATTTTAAGAAATAAAATGGATTTAATGAAAAAAAATCAACATGATTTAGAACAAGAAAAAAAAATCCAAAAAGTTTGCATGAATTGCGGTACTTTAAACAGGTCTACGGCGAAATTTTGTGATAATTGCGGGAGAGAAGTATAGTCTAGTTTGCATTTCCATTTTTAAAAATCTAAAATGATTATAAATCGTATCAAAATTGAATCGGTTCGATTTTTTTATATATTAATTAATATATTAAAAAGAATCTTAACTCTTCATTAACTTATTATGCAAAAGACAACAGATAATGATAATAGCAAATAAAATTAATCCCCCAATAATATACCGATCAAATAATTCAAATATTTCCATTAGGTTTAACTTTATTAAATTTTATTAAAAAATTTATAGATTTTATTATTATTAAACTTTTTCAAATAGAGGCAATGTAAATCGATGAAAATTAACTTGAAAATATTTTTAGTTTTAAAAAAAAAAAGTTAGATATTGAAAATGGTTTAAAAAAAATAAAAATTAATTAAGTCCTCTCAATCTGAAAGTTAATTTGAACTCTTACACGATATATAAGTTTATCAATATCTTCTTTAACCTTCACGTCTGATTCGATGATCTGAATATTACGAATCCCGCGTAAGGTTTTTTTAGCTTCATTATAACAATTTGTGACAGCGTCGGCCCAATTTTTATCGCTAGTACCAACGAGTTGAATAGATTTATACACAGGCATGATTTTTCACTCTAATTATTTTTTTTTTTGTTTTGTTTAATTTTTTTTTTAAAATTTTTAGGTTGTATTATATAATTCAATCTCTCTTTTTTTTAAACTTAACGGTTATGAAATTGAAAATGAAAAAAAAATAAAAGTCATCCATGTTATCCATAAGCATAAAAATCCCTTCAATAAAGCGGTAATAAAGCTATACGAATATACCGACACGGAAAGAATAATCACCGACATATATCTTTAAGCTTAAATTATTATTCATATATTGTAACATATATTTTTTTCCCAGCCAAAAAACGGCTGAAAATGTACAAGATTCTTGTAATTCCGGAAAAAAGATGTAGGAAAGGTGTTAAATAAAAAGAGAATGTAAAAAAGTCAAGAAATCGAGCGACGAAGTGTATGTTTTTACCAATAAAGCCGATTCCTCCCGAGGCGGTCAGGTATTTCCTGTTGAATGAAAAAAAATATATACCTTAAAGAATATATGTTTTAATGGATAAGAGTGAAAAAATAAATTAAATAAATGATTGGATGATGGTAAGAGAAAAAGAAGTAGAGTTTATGGTCAATGAGAGCTTAACCCTCAAGTTGGAAAAAAACGAGACCATTATTTATGTGAATGGAGAACAATTTGATCTATGCAAAATATTGCTAATGGACATTCCGATTGGAAAGGTCGATCTTTACAAAGAATTTGAATCCATGGATAAATTGGAAGAAGAACTAGACCGACTAAGAGAAAGAAAATTTGAAATAAAAGAACGATACAGCATCGAACATTTCATGCCAATTGTTACTCCTGAAGAAGAGTTTTGGGCTCATAGTAGCGCTCTTCAATTTTGGGTTGAAAACGAATACAACACGAATTTTCTGCATCGGAATTTGGCTTTTCCTTTATTAAAAAGATTGTCTGAAATTGGTGACCCTTTAGCGCTTAAAATTTTTAAAAAGGAAATAAGAAAACGTTTTTTAACAAATCACGAGGCAGTTGTATATTTTTTAATGAAAGAAGGCTATGTGGATTTTCTTGAAGAGGAAGCGTTAAAAATCTTGATAATGGAGTCCATCATCACAGAGAAAAAATACGCAACAGAGGCTTTATTAAATGTAAATTATATTTTTGAACACAATTATTTGCTTAAATTGAAAGATAATACGATTAAATCTATTGTAAAAGATCTAAATTCCTATATTGAACAAAATTACAAAGGTAATGAAGTCAAATTTGTTAGAATCTGGATGCAAATAATAATAGTAGAATTTCTTAAAAACAAATGGTCAGAGGACAGTAAAGTAGATTATTATTGCGATGGTAGAGTTAGATGGGAATCAAATAATGTAGTAAGTTTAAGTATATTAAAGTCTGTGAAAGATAAAAAAATCAAAAGTTTTAAGGACGTTTTTGGATTGGAATTGCTTGCGAGTCTTAAGCGGTTGAAGTTATATGGTTTTAAAAACGAACGAATATATGGACTTGATACATTGACCGATTTAGAAGTGTTAAGCCTAAGAAATAACGGGATTTTAAATATTTCCGGACTCGAAAATTTAAAGAACTTGAAGGTCTTAGATTTATCATTTAATCACATTAAATATATATGCGAATTAGACGGGTTAACGGAATTAGAAGAGTTGAACTTATTTTCCAACGAAATATTAGAAATAAAGGGGCTTGATAACTTAAAGAAACTTAAGAAGCTGAACCTTGGTCTCAATAATATAATGAAAATCAGAGGGTTATGCAAACTTGTGAATTTGGAGGAATTACGCCTAGATCGTAATAATATAATTGAAATAAAAAAGCATTCAGGGCTTGAAAATTTAAAGAACTTGAAAGTATTGAATCTATGGTGTAATAACATTAGGGAATTAAAAGAATTAGACGAGTTAAAAGATTTAAAAGTGAAGATTTAAAGCAGAAATGTATGCAACTCTAAAACTTTGAAAAGATATAGTATCAACACTGAAAGCATAAGGTTGTTCACTAAATTTCCTGAAAATTAAATATCTTTTGTCTCAATTGTTAAAATTTTTTCATAAACTTCAATATATTCTTCTACCATTCGATCTACAGTAAAATTTTCCTCAACCCATCTTCGACAATTCAGGCGATCAATTTTCTTGATTTTTTTTAATGCATCAACGGCTTCTTCAATTGAATTAACCAAAAATCCTGTATTCCCATTAGAGATGACTTCTGGCATGCTTCCTTTATTAAAGGCTATTACGGGAGTGCCACAAGCCATTGCTTCTATAACAGATAACCCAAAAGGTTCCTCAAAATTAATGGGATGTAATAAAGCATGAGCTCCGCCTAGTAATTCATCTCGTTTTTTAGGATCTGCAACACCGACATACTTTATAGAATCATTATTAAGAAAAGGTGTGATATTTTTTTCAAAATAATTATCATCTTGTATTATCCCTGCTAAAATTAATTTCATTCCTGATTTGCGAGCAATTTCAATTGCTTCTCGAGCTCCCTTATCGTGATGAATTCTTCCAAAAAAGAGAAGATAATCTCTTGGTTCAGATTTATAAGTAAACTGCTCAAGATTTATCCCGTGATATATTGTAGCAATGTAATCCAAATCTGGAACTCGATCAGCATTACTAATGGAAACATAATAACTTTTATCATTATATTTCTTGTAGACAGGTAAAATCTTTGGAGATGAAAATCCGTGGATTGTTGTTATGACGGGAGTAGACGTCATCTTCGTGTAAGTCAAAGGGAGAAAGTCAAAATTGTTATGTATGATATCAAAATCATCTCCTCTTTCGAATAATTCAGAAATATGCAAGCATTCCCATACTTTTGGGTCTAATTCTTCATCTTCTCCATAACCACAAGGAGTGACGCTAGCAAGATGTGCTTTTGTGATTGAGTTCCCCGTCGCAAATAAAGTCACTTCAATTCCTTTCTCAACAAGCCCTTCAGTCAATAAAGACGCCACTAATTCCCAGGGACCATATGATTGAGGAGGCGTGCGCCACGCAATTGGAGAGAGGATTGCTACGTGCATTTTTAACCTCCTGTTATTTTCCCGTTAGTGAATTATGTTCGTGAAGCCATTCAAGAAGTTCTGAAACTCGGGCTGTAGCAAGACCAATACAATTGTCTGCCCCTCCATAATAGAGAAAAATCTTATCTTTTTCTCGAATCCACCCGCATGGAAAAATGACCTTATCTACGTCGCCATGTAATTCGTAGGATTCTTTTGGAGAAAAAATCCACTCATCCGATCGTGCTATCATCTCACGTGGATCGTTTAAATCTAAAAGAGCTAATCCCAATCGATATATAGCACCACTCACAGTAGTTTTGACACCATGATAAAGAATTAGCCACCCTTCATCAGTTTGTAAGGGAGGTGGTGAGAGACCAATTTTATTAGCGTCCCACCAACTTCCTCTTCTGGCTGGAATGAGGAGATGGTGTTCTCCCCAATGCTTAAGATCTGGAGAGAACGAAATCCACATGTGAACACCAGTTGTCCCCGTGCTTGGAACAGGGCGGTGAATCATTGCCCAACGACCATTAAAGCGAATTGGAAATAATGCTGCATCCTTATTCTCTGGTGGCAATACGGGACCATAACGGGTGAAATCTTGAAAGTCCTTAGTTATTGCTAGTGAAACTAAAGGACCTACGTCTGAATAGGCAGTATATGTAATTGCCCAAAGTTCTTTCTCCTTTAAAAAATTAATTCTTGGGTCTTCTATACCCCACGTCTCTTCGGGATGATTATCAGAAGAAGGCATTAATGTGGGTTGAGAATCAATTATCCAATTATCGATGCCATTATTACTTTTAGCTAAAGTTAGATGGGATATCCCCCTTCTATCCTCAACTCGCATCAATAAGAAAATCTTATCACCTACTTTGACAGCACCAGCATTGAATACAGAATTTGCTACATAAGGAATGTCATTGATTGAAACAATGGGGTTATTTGGATGACGATGAAAAAGTTCTTTTCTATTATTGGCTTTCAATTTAATCACTATATGAGATTTAAGTTCTATTATAATTCATTTTCTAAATAATTTAGCATTTTAACTTAATTCGTAAGTTTGACAATAGTATTTAACTATAACTTCTCAAAAAGCAAGTTCATTAATATGATACTTCAAATTTTTACCATGAAAGAAATTTTGCACGCTATTATTCTTCAAGCATTCTTTCTTTTAAATCAATTTCCAATAAATGATCCAATGAATACATTCGCAATAAGGATATTAACCAAGCTAATGTTGATTCTGCACCTTGATTTTTATTCAATCCAGTGGAAGTGATCCCATCATGACAGCCTCCTGTACTGTAATCATAAAGGGATAAATTTCGGTCATTATTCCCCAAAAACCATTCAAAGCATCTTCGTGCCTCAAGAGCCCATTTTTCATCTTGAGTTACTTTGTACGCTTCAATACATGCTTCTAAAATACATTGAGCCTCAAGAGGTTGCTGATCAAAATTTGCTTTTTCACCACCTCGAGGATACCATCCCTTATTTCCTATTGGAGAAAGTTGATTTTTTGAATTAGTTTGAATTTGAAGTAACCAATTTAACACACGCAATCCTTCTTCAATCATATCGTTTCGATGTAACCATTGTCCAGAGATCAGTAATGCTTGGGGGATTCTCCCATTATCATATGCAACTTCATCTTCTAACCACGGCCAATCATCAGTAGCATTTTTGCGATGATGATCAAATAGACTATTTGCTATCTTTTCTCTCATTCTTCTCATTTTACTATCTCCATGAAATCTAACTAAATACGCGTGAATACCCAATAAACCCAATGCCCAAGCTCTGGGAGATGTAAATTTTATTATTTTTTCTACAGCTTTCTCAAAAATGTCTAAACTCGTTTCTCCAAATTCCTTTATTTTTACAGATCCTATTGCAATACCTAAACTCCAAATTGCTCGAGCATGAGAATCCTCAGATCCTTTATCTTCACACCATTTACGGTCATAACCCATGAATTTCCGAAACCTTCCATTTTCTTCATTAAATGCATGTAATATAAAACTTAAATAACGACAATCAAGCTCTAATAATGGACTATCTTCAAGCGATAAAGTTTGGGCTAATAGTACTAAAATTAAGGCTCTTGCGTTGTCATCCGTGCAGTATCCATATTTACGATTTGGGATGATATATTTCGCATGTTGCAGAATTCCAACATCGTCCGTAAGGCGATAGAGATGATTAAATTTTGGAACTGGCATTTCAAATGGAGTAGGGCTCAAGGAACTTTTCTTTCTTTTACTAATAGGACCTGTTAATTGATATTCTTTTACTTCTTCAAAAACCTCAAGATATCTTTTAGCTACTTCCTTCCACACCATTTGACGAGAATACATGTAAGATTTTTTTCGCATATCATGTCTATTAACATCATTATTTAATAAATTTATTATTTCTTTAGCCATAGAATCAGAATCCTTAAAAGGAACGAGAATTCCCCTTCCATCATCCAAAATTTCTTCTGCATACCAGTAAGGTGTTGAAACAACGGCTTTTCCTGCTCCAAGGGCATAAGCAAGCGTGCCAGAAGAAATTTGCTCTTTATTTAAGTATGGTGCAACATAAATATCTGCAGCTCCTAGAAATTCACATAATTGTTCTAATTCCACGAATCTATTGAAAAAAATAACATTCTTTCCAACATTAAGTTCTCTAGCCCTTCTTTGAAGAGAATGACGGTAAGCTTCTCCTTGCACTCTCTTTACATTAGGATGAGTTGCACCGAGAACAATATATACAACATCAGGGTGTTCCTTCACAACTTCTGGTAATGCCTCTATCATTGTTTCGATCCCTTTCCCTGGATTAATTAACCCAAATGTCAAGATGACTTTTTTCCCTTCTACACCAAATTGATCTTTAAAAAAATTGGGATCTATAAAGGACAAATCGGGAATTCCATGATGAATAAGTACAATTTTATTATCGGGAATTCCATAAACCTCTTTTAAGAGTAATTCTGATTTATGACTCATTACGACTAATTTATACGATATTTCTCCAATTTTTTTAATTATATCTTTTTGCAAGGGTTCTGGATTGGGAAGAAGTGTATGCAATGTCGTAACTACAGGCATTCGTAAGTTTCTTATTAACCTTAAAATGTGACTACCATTGGGACCCCCATAAATCCCGAATTCATGCTGTAAGCAGATTAAGTCAACTCGACTCACATTTAAAAATTCAGCAGCTAACTTGTAATCATCTAATTGATTTGCATTTAATTCAAAACGAACTTCTTTGGGATATCGATATCCTTGAACTATATCATTCATTGCAATAGCCCAACAATTAGATTCCTTGGCTTCATTAGAAACTGCTTTTAAGAGATCGCTCGTAAAGGTTGCAATCCCGCACTGTCGTGGTAAATAATTACCAATAAAAAAAATAGTCTTCAAATTTTGATGATTACCCTGTCTAAGATTCATTTCTTATGTCCCCCATCATGAGGATATTGTCCAGTAAATGTACAAACACGAGATGGTCCGCATACAGGATTTGCCGAAAAGTTTTGCGTGAAAATCACTCCTTCTTCAGCAATACTCTCAATATGTGGGGTTTTTACAACGGGATTATTTATCGTGTCTCCCCTCATCTCATCGGGAACTATTATAAGAATATTGGGAAGCTTTTTTTTAGTGTTATTCATGATACAAGTTTAGAATTATTTTAAATTGTATACTTTAAATTGAGGAAATTTTAAGTTTTTAAATTCTTATTCTTTTTTAAGTTTCTTGCTTTAAATAACTTTTTAATACTCTTTCGATGCAATTATAATTTATGTCGTGATTTTTAATGATTGAACTCACACATTATCAATGTTCCATTTTTTCGCCATGTAAACAGGAGCCATCAAATTAAATGATGATATTTTAAAATTCATATAATTAAAAAAGTTTATCATGGTAAATGATTTCAATCCCTAACCAAAAAATATAAATAGGAGCTTTATTAATAATTAATTATATAAAGTGTTAAATAACGCATCATGATAAGGATTCTATATAAGAAAAAAGCCAATATTTATCAAACTCAATTGACAGATTTTATCCACGTAAAATCAATTAATACCTATGAGATGTGGGTGTCAAAAGACAGGAATTTCGTTAAAAAGAACTTTAATTGGGTAACCATGCGCCGATACAATAGACGGGTCGTGTCAGAAGAATTAAATGAATCAACTGGTCGAGAGCAAGAGCAAGATTTCTTCGTCGACGAGTGGATTTTAAAGAAAAACAAGGTCGAAACTTGAGATATTCCGAGCGATTCTTGAAGAAATTAAACCGTCAACAATCAATCTTTTATTATTTGCGATAAAAAGTCCGGGCGATTTCGTATCAACCAAGAACCAAAAAGGGGTAGGGAACCTGCTATCGAACAGCGTGGCTTCTTTAGAGAAGAAATACTACAGCGCTGAGACGATCGACTTAGATTTTTGGATAAGAGCCCTTATTAGTAATCTCTCAATAACGAATTCATTGAAGTTTTTGAACAAATTCTTTAACTTTCTCTACATATAATCCCTTTTTCATTTCCTTCTTATTAATCTCAAGCGTGGATTTGGGTTCCTTGCCGCATAATTTTGACATTCCATC
>JAUXAJ010000134.1 GCA_030620005.1 Promethearchaeota archaeon
TTTTAAATTAATAGAAACCAGATCTTTATTATTCTTTAGAAAAAATTACAAAACTTAAGTTGTAATAAAAAATTTTATATTATATACACTTTTTATAAATTGTTTTAATGAACTTATCGATGAGTAAGGATACAACTAGTAAAGTACAACTTTCCTTTAACGAACTTCAACAAAAAATTGGAGACTTCAAGGTAAAAAGGGACGAGTTAAATAAAAAAACTAAAGATTACATTAATGGATTACAAAAAATTGAAAACACGATCAATGAATCATTAAGAGCTGCTAAAGAAAAGTATAAAAAAAAGCGTGATTACTGGAACAATAAAGTTAAAAAATTAAAAGAGAAAAAAATTGAATATAAAAACATTTTGGACAATTTACTTCAAGAAAAACGCAAAATTCAAAAAGTAAATGGACGCGGAAAAGGAAAAAATCATTTTCTTTCAATTAAACAGCTCGAACGAAAAATAGACAATTTTGAAAGGATGATTGAAACAGAAAACTTGGAAATCGCCGAAGAAAATGCTATTATCGATAAAATAAAGGAGTTGGCTGAAGAAAAAAGGAGATTCTTTGAAGAACAAGAAAATGCTGACATGTTTAAAATTGAAAGAAAAATTGAAATTGTAAAAATTAATTTAAACAAGATTTACGAGCAATTGAATAAATGGTCAAACAAATCACAAGATTACCACTCTAGAATGCTCGAACTATACGATAAAGTCAGGGAGCTAAAAGAAAATAAGCTAAAAATGGAAGTGGCGCTTATAGAAAACAAGAAAAGTGCCGATAAATATCACGCACAGTATTTACTAGTAATGAATCAAAAAAAGAAGATTAGTAAGGGGAGGGGTAAGAGAACTCGTAACACGAGAGGGAAACCTTCTTACAATCGCGTTAATCGAAAGGGTAAAAATCACGAGATGCTCGAAAGATTGAAGAAAGATAAACTAGCAACTGCTTTAGAAAAACACAAAGCAGGAAAGAAATTAAATCTTTTTGAAGCGAGACTTATCTTAGAACAAAACAAGAGTTAGCTTTTACTTAACAATTCTCACATCTGGTTGCTACACTTCAACAAATCAGCGAAATTATTGTAAATCTTTAAATGCTCATTGTATCATTTATTTTGAAAATTTACAAAATCAGTAACTTTATGGATTTTGCAACAGCGAACGCTAACAATGGGGGAACTGCATTTCCTACTTGTTTATATTTTTCATTTAAATTACCGAAAAACCTGTAATTATCTGGGAAAGATTGCAATCTGGCTGCTTCTCTTATAGATAACGCTCTGTCTTGAGTGGGATGTATGAATCTTCCAGGAGCGCTAACACATCCACAGTTACCTGTTATTGTATCAGCTGGCTTTTCGAGTTGAAGTCGACCATAGATATTTGGGTAACCCCCTTTTAATTGGTATTCTTCTGGTAGAGATTCGTGATTTTCTCCTGGTTTAATCAGGGATATCCTTTTTCTTACGAGATCGCCGTGCTTAGGAGCGATGTGGTCGTAGAGTTTATCAGAATTTTTTCTCAAATAATGTTGATATTTTGTTTTAGGAGGTTTAAGATACATTTTAAAAGAATGGTTTTTAGAATTTGGAGTAAACGGGGGAATATCTAACACATCTGAAATAGCGTCATTGACCGTTATGTAGCTTGTTTCATGCATTTTTTGAACATTCAACCTCTTAATATTGCCTTTTAATCCGATAAAAAAGACCCGTTTTCTCAACTGCGGGATGCCATAATCTGCTGTTAATAACATTTTTTCTTGACATGAATAGCCGATATCATGATACATCCTTTTAATTTTCTTTACTACATTCCCTTTACTCATTGACAAAATTCCGGGGACATTTTCCATGACAAAAAATTCAGGTTTAAAAAAATCAACCCATTTTATAAAATAGTAAATTAGCATGTTTCGAGAGTCGTTTATTTTTCGATTACCAACGCTAGAAAATCCTGTGCAGGGAGGTCCACCAACGATCCCTTCTATAAATTCGTCTTCCAGATATTTTTTTCTAATTTTTTCATGATCTAATTTTTTTATGTCTTCATTCACATGCGTGGTGTTCTTGTGGTTAAATCTGTAAGTTTTAGAAAAATTTGGGTTAATCTCCACTGAAAGCCCAATTTTGAAACCTGCCATTTCAAATCCTGAAGATAAACCTCCAGCGCCAGAGAATAAGTCTATTAACATTATTAATTAATAAGTCTCATTAATTAATAAAGGATACGTTTAAATTTATTAACTTTCAAAGTTATAATATCAATTAAGAGATGTCTAAAGGAGAGCACATCGAATTTATTAGAAATGAGATGTTAAAGTGGTACAACAAGAATAAACGTGATTATCCTTGGAGAAAGACAAAGGATCTATACAAGATATTGATAACCGAAATTCTCCTTCAAAAAACAATATCTTCAAATGTAAATAATGTTTATCACGAATTTTTTGAGAAATATCCTTCTTTCTCAGAAATATTAAGCAAAAATATAAGCGAATTGCAGTCAGATATTAAAAGCTTAGGATTATCGAATAAGCGCGCTAAGATTTTGTGTGATTTAAGCGAAATGATAATGAAGGATTATAAAGGCGTCATTCCAGAAGATCCCCACATTTTAAAAAGGATTAACGGAATAGCAAATTATGTGATCAACGCTTTTTTATGCTTTGGCTTGAACAAACGGACTTTATTTTTTGACGTGAATATAAAAAGATTCATGGCACGAATTTTTGGAAATTCCAAACAAGTTAAAAAAGCAGAATACTTGACAGAAAAATTAAACGAATTATTACCAATATCAGATTGCAAGCATTTCTATTGGGCAATTCTTGATTTTGGAAGCAAAATTTGCACGAAAAATAACCCTAAATGTGATTCTTGCCCACTTGCAAAGCAATGTCGCTATCGTTCAATAACTTAAAAAGATCAGAGAATCATTATAGTGTTCCTTCATACATTATGAGTTCATTTAATTTAATTGTAATAAAAAATTAGGTAGAGAATCACATCGGACGATGAAAAAGAAGAAGAATTTAATTTTTAAAAACATTCAATTATAACAGGTGTTAAACTAATCTTTTATAATGAAAATTTTTATCTTACAAAAAACTAAACACTTAGTCTTCTTAAATTAAAAATAAATAAATCAATTAATAAATGTGAAAAAATGCCAATTGCGATAATCAATGGGCCACCTATTAAGGATGTGGAAATTAAAAGAATTTTGGTCAAAGAAATTACAGACGCTCTTGAAAAAGCTTATAAAATATCAAGAAAAGCTTACTCAGTGTTGATAAAGGAAAATCCTCCTGAAAATGTTGGTTCTGGTGGTGTTTTGATTCTAGATAGGAGAAAATAAAAGTAACAACATTAGAAACAAAAAATTGTATTAAAAGGAAAAAATACTGCTTTCCTTTTAAAATAGATTTAATTCATGTAAAGATGAGGAAGGTAATAAAAAATTGAGAGATAATCCTCTTAAGACTTATCCTACTATTGCTTGTTGTGGATTAGATTGTGGTTTATGCCCGATATATTATACGAACGGTCCTTCAAGATGTCCTGGTTGTTTTGGTCCGAATTTTTTCAATAAACATCCTTCTTGTTCAATAATTACATGTTGCGTCAAGAAAAATAAGTTTGAGACTTGTGCTGAATGCGATGAATTTCCTTGTTCAAAATTGAAAAATTGGGACATCTACGATTCCTTCACTTGCCATAGAAAGTCTATTAAAAACTTGAATTTCATCAAGCAAAAAGGTTTAAATGAGTTTTTAAAACAACAGGCAAAAAGAATTGAATATCTTGAACTAATGTTAAAAGATTATAACGAAGGAAGGTCCAAAAGTTTTTACTGCATTGCTACAACCTTATTATCTATAAAAGACTTGGGAAGTGCGTTAAAGGATAGTAAACTAAAGATACAGGCTGAGATCATGAGAGCAGATGATAAAAGAGCGAAATCTAAAGTGTTGAAAGGAGTACTCAACAAATTTGCCGTTAAAGACGGAATCGAGTTAAAATTAAGAAAGAAATAGTTTTTATTTCTTTTTTATAAGCGCTTACTTGTTATTCCTTCAATAGAAATATTAAAATAAATAAAAAAATTATAATTGTTTACCATACATAACTATTCGTTATTTTAAAATAATTGATACTGATAAGATATGAGCAAGAAAATCGAGGAAATCAGGAACATCTTGAAAGAACATCATGATGAAATGAAAAATGCCATACCACTTATAGCTTCCGAAAATATTACGAGTCCCGCTGTTGATGAGGCATGCATTTGTGATTTCAGCCACAGGTATGCCGAAGGGTGGGTAGGACATAGGGTATATGCAGGGTGCAAGTATATAGACCAAATTGAAGACATGTGCATGGAATTAATCAGGAAGTATTATAACTGCATATTTGCAGATGTACGACCCGTATCTGGTGTTGTTGCTAATCTTGCCTTATACAATGCTTTTACCTCTCGTAATAATGGCAAGCTAATGTGTTTATCCATACCAAAGGGAGGCCACATTAGTCACGCACCTTATCAAGCGAGTTCAGGGCGAAGAATTTACGGTACAGCAGGAACTGTTAGAGGATTAGACGTAAAGTATTTAGCATTTGACGAGGAAAACATGAACATCGATCCCGATGCTTCTGCAAAAATTATACGAGAATTCAAACCAGAGATGGTCTTATTTGGTGGGTCCGTCTTTCTTTTTCCACATCCTGTTAAAGAACTAAGCGAGGTTGCAAAAGAAGTAGGCGCACATATTGGATACGATGCGGCTCACGTTGCAGGACTCATCGGATCGGGATATTTTCAAGATCCTTTAAGAGAAGGTGCGGATGCAATGACATTTAGCACACATAAAACATTACCAGGGCCGCAACATGGTGCAATAATCTCAAATAGAGAGGATTTAATCGAGGACTTTAAAAATGCTGCTTTTCCTGCATTACTTTCCAATCATCATCTTCACAATATCGCGGGCTTAGCGATAACAGTTGCAGAAATGCTTGAGTTCGGTAAGGAATATCATAAAAATGTGATCGAGAACGCAAAAGCTTTTGGTGAAGCTTTAAGCGAACGGGGGTTTAAAGTGCTCTGTGAACATCTTGGATATACAGAATCTCACCAAATCGTCGTTAATATCGTAAATTTTGAGAAAACAGCGGGATTGGGAGGTGACATAGAAAGATTATTAGAATCAGCAAACATCATCATCAATCGGAACCTCCTTCCATGGGACATACGCGAAAAACGTCATTATACGAATCCTTCTGGGCTTCGACTCGGCACGTCAGAAGTGACAAGACTTGGCATGGGCAAGGGAGAAATGCAAGACATAGCGGAATTTTTCAAGAAATTGATTATTGATAAAAAAGATCCTAAAAAGATAAAAGAAGAAGTCGCAGAATTTAGAAAGGAATTTCAAGAAATAAAGTATTGCTTTCAATCGAATAAAGCTTATGAATATTTTGAACTTTATTAACTCTTCAATCTTTTAACTCATTCTTTTTGTATTTATAAAGTTAGTTGCAATGTCCATACCAAAAGGTGGACATATTAGTCACGCTCCTTACAAGGCTAGTTCAGGGCGCTTAATATATGGTACGGCTGGAACTGTTAGAGGAGTGGAGGTAAAGTATTTAGCATTTGAGGAAGAAAACATGAATATCGATCCCAATGCTTCGGTAAAAATCATACGAGAGTACGAACCAGAAATGATATTATTTGGAGGGTCAGTATTCCTATTTCCACATCCAGTTAAAGAACTAAGCGATGTAGCAAAAGAAATAAACGCATTTGTCTGTTATGACGCAGCACATGTATCTGGGCTCATCGGATCGAGATATTTTCAAGACCCTTTAAGAGAAGGCGCAGACGCAATGGTATTTAGCACCCATAAAACACTTCCAGGACCTCAATATGGTGCAGTTGTATCAAATAGAGAGGATCTAATCGATACATTGAAGAATACAGCGTTTCCCGCATTGTTTTCGAACCATCATTTACACAATATTGCAGGTTTGGCCGTCTGTCTGGTAGAAATGCTCGAATTCGGGAAGAAATATCATAAAAATGTGATCGAAATCGCAAAAGCGTTTGGTAAGGCTTTAAGCGAACGGGGGTTTAAAGTACTCTGTGAACATCTTGGATATACAGAATCTCACCAAATCATCGTTGATATCATAAATTTTGAGAAAACAGCGGGATTGGGAGGTGACATAGAAAGAATATTAGAATCAGCAAACATCATCATCAATAGGAACCTCCTTCCATGGGACATACGCGAAAAATGTCATTATATGAATCCTTCTGGGCTTCGACTCGGCACATCAGAAGTGACAAAACTTGGTATGGGCAAGGGAGAAATGCAAGAAATAGCTGAATTTTTTAAAAAATTGATTATTGATAAAAAAGATCCCAAAAAAATCAAAGAGGAAGTTGCTGAATTTAGAAAAGATTTTCAAGAAATTAAATACTGTTTCCAAAGCTCTGCTCAAGCCTACGAATATTTAAAGTTCTATTAATTTTTTAATTAAAAAATGTCATAAAAGAATTTTAAAATGGAAAAGAAATCCACTTCTCTTTAGGAAGTGGTTAAGAACGAGAAATCATTAAATCAACGCACTCTAATTCTTTATATCTATTGAAACCTTATCGTATTACATGAATATGAGAGGAAGTACAAATAAGAAAAATATCCCCATTATTGAGCTAAACGGAATTATAGAAATGTATAAATCCATAGGATCTTGGAATGCAGTCTCAAAAAAATATAATTACTCCTCGGATATAATAAAATCACGAGTACAGGAATATTTTGGGAAGGCAGCATATAGCGAACTTATCAAGCAATATGGAAAGCATAAAGGAAAAGGGGAAATTGTTTTAGAGCAAAAAGAAATTGACGATATTATTGAAAAATATAAAAAATATCGCTCTTGGAGGAAAGTTTCCCAAGATATCAAGATTTCTAGAGATACAATTAAAAAAATACTAGGAGAGTCAAAGTTTAAGGAGCTAATAGACAAATATCCTCATTTCCAAAAACCAATACCTATTAGCAAACTAAATAAAATCATCCAAGATTATAAACTTACAGGTTCATGGAAAAAATCGGCTAATAAGTACATTGCTAACTTAAAATTAGATACTATTATAAATCAAATTACATCACACATTGGGATAGATCAATACAACTCATGAGTTAAGACTTATTCGGGAAAGAGTTGGGATTCTCAAGATAAAAAATCCATACCAGAACTATCATTAATTCAAATGATTAATCAATATAAAATTTTAGGTAATTGGGAAAAAGTAGCTGATAAATTCAATAATAAATACTCTTCTCATGTAATATCATCAAGAGTAAGGGAATACCTTGAAGAAGATAAATATAAAAAATTAATTAAAAATTTTAAAACTAAGGGATCAAAACAAGCTGTCTTCATATCAGATAATAAACTAGATCAAATCATATTAGAATATAAAAAAATAGGGTCTTGGGATAAGATTGCACAGAAATTTAAATATTCTAGAGTTGTAATAAAAGATAGAATAATAAAATATATAGGATTTGAAAAATATCAAAAATTAGTTAAAATGTATTCCTCAAGCCCCACTATTAATCCCATTTCGACTCGTGTCTCCAAGAAGATTTTATTAGAAAAAAAACAATTAAGGAAAATAATTAGGAGATACAAAATTCTAGGCAGTTGGGAAAAAGTGGCGAACGAGTTTAAATTATCATATGATACCACAAGAAGAAGAGTTTTTGAATATCTTGGTGATCGGAAATATCATAAACTAATAAAGAAGTATTCAAATCAGGGAAAGCCCCCAGACAGACGAGTCGACATACCCATAAATATATTAAAAGAGATTATAGCTGATTATGGAAGACATCAATCTTGGGAAAGAATAGCTGATGAATATGACGAATATTCAGCGGATATTATAAGGACTCGTATCATTGAGATTATTGGTGAAAACGGTTATAAAAAATTAATCAAAAAAGAAGTACAAGGGAATTTATATACTAATTTATTCTTTAACGAAGAGTATAGAGTGCATAATGCGTGGCTACAAGTTTTTAAAAGAATCGGTAAAAATAAATTAATTCAAATCAATCAAGAAATTGTTCCTCATAACTGGAATGATTTTTTTGAATTTCTACGGGAAAATCTTCAATGGAAATTTGTAGATATTTTAACTGGTGAAATTATTGGAAGAAAAGATTTCATAGATTTCCATCATAATGATCGCAACAAAAAAAAAGATAGTATGTTAAATTTATGGTTTATACTTCATCAAAATCATGGTATTATTACTACAGCTCAGCGAAGTTGGAAAGTATTAAGCGATTTTTTCCAAAATTTAATCCTTGAAAATTATGTTGAAATTCTTGAAGGTAATATTCCAGAAAGCTGGATTTATAATTGGAAAGTACTTGCACTTGACAAGGGTATTAATATACCTATAGACCAATATGATAGAAATGGTACAATGAATAAAAAATTCGCAGAATATTGGCAAAGGTCATTGACTGATTTTTAATGAAATATGGCAAAGTTTATTATTTTTGCATTATTTTAATGATTATGGATCTTCAAGTTCTCGAAAAAACCGAGCAGAAATTATTGTTTTCTGTTGAAGGAATTGCTGTTGAAATGGCGAACGCTATTCGAAGAATAATTTTTGCATAATTTATATGTAAAAGTTCAATATTGGCGGAAGTTCCTGTCATGGCGATCGACGAAGTTATAATCTTGAAAAACGATTCTCCTCTATATGATGAGATTGTTTCCCATC
Source organism: Promethearchaeota archaeon (assembly GCA_030620005.1). Next base: position 8,835 of record JAUXAJ010000134.1, read on the forward strand.
GTCTCGGCTTAATTCCATTAAAAACTGATTTGGACACGTATAAATTACCTCAAGAATGCGATTGCGGAGGATTCGGGTGTCCGTTATGCCAAGTATCTTTAACATGTGAAATTACTAATACTACTAACGCACCCTTGATGATCTATTCAGGCGATTTACAATCTAATGATCCTTTAATTGTTCCCGTCAATCCATACATTCCGTTGGTAAAAATTAACAAGAATGATAAAGTAATCGTCGAGGCTTATGCAATTCTTGGAATTGGGAAAGAGCACATGAAATGGCAAGCCGTATCAAATGTGTTCTATAGATTTTATCCCGATCTCGATTTCGACGACAGTAAATGCTCTAAATGTTCTGACAAGTGCATTGTTGCAAGAATGTGTCCAAAAAAATTGTTTGATTTTTCGAACGGGAAATCACCTGTTTTACTTGACGATTACTGGAAAGTATGCGACCTCTGTAAAGCTTGCGAATCTAATTGTCCTGAAAAGGCAATAAAAGTTAAATATAAGGACAATTCGTATATCATTTTTCTTGAAAGTGACGGTGTTTTACCGTTTGAAGTAGTAATTAAAAAAACATTCGAGATCTTCCTAGAAAAGATCGCCGAATTTATTGAAAAATTAGAAGAAGTTGAGATAATAGAATAAAAGAACAAAAATTTATTAAAATATTAAATATTTACTATTTAAAGAATTAAAGAAAGTGTTATTAAAATGAGCCATCGCATCACGGGTCCTTCAGACTATTATAATCGAAAACTAATTAGAGATCTTTGGAAAACCAAAAGAAGAATATGGAAAAAAATATCTAAGAAAATAGCTGGTCCAAGAAGAAATCGAGTTGAAGCAAATCTTTATCGCATTAACAAAAAAACTAAAAAAGGCGACGTTATAATTGTTCCAGGCAAGGTTCTCGCGAATGGAAACCTCGATCATCAACTCACAATTGCGTGTTTAAATAGCAGCAAGTCCGCAATTAAAAAAATTAAAGCTTCAGGTAGTAAGCTCATGTCAATTGAAGAATTATTAAAAGAAAACCCTGAAGGGAAAAATGTTAAAGTATTTTATTGAATATGAATAAGGAAATGCGTTGAAAATGCAAGAATATCAATTATTAGATGCTAAAGATAAAATATTAGGGCGTTTTTGCAGTCAAGTGGCAAAAAGGGCGCTGCTTGGCGAATGTATCGTCATCATAAACGCTAAGGACGCTATTATTAGTGGAAATAAAAGAAACATACACGAAAAATATCTTGGGCATTTAAATATCAGCACGGCCACTAATCCAAAAAGAGGCCCGTTTTGGGATCGACGACCAGATACATTCATGAGAACCGTGATCAAAAAAATGTTGCCTAGAAAAAAGCGTCGGGGAAAAGACGCCATAAGAAGGGTTCACGTTTACATTTTTGACATCCCAGAACGTTTTAAAAAGAGATATCAAAAGTTAATTCCCAGCGAGGTATTTAACGCAGATAAAAAGCGTCTTTCGTATTACAATAAATACATCACCTTAGAAAATTTATGCGTGCGTATCGGTTGGAAGAAAAGAAAAGCTGAGGTTTAAATAAATGTCTGAAAAAATTAAAATCATTCAATCTTCTGGAAAAAGAAAAACTGCTATAGCTAGGGCAGTATTAAGGTTTCCCGCTAAAGGACAAATTAAAATTAACAATGTTCCGCTTCAAGTGTTCCAACCCGAAATATCAAGAATGAAGATACAAGAAGTTTTTGAAATTTTAGACCATCCAAAAATAAAAAAGTGCGACATTAATATAAAAGTTGTTGGAAGCGGATTTTCGAGTCAAACTGACGCAGTCCGAATGGCGATTGCAAAAGCCATTTACAAATTTTTAAAAACAAAGGCAATAGAACGGACTTTCAGGGAATACGACGACTCGCTATTATCGGGAGATTCGAGAAGAACAGAGCCAAAAAAATTTGGTGGAAGGAAAGCTCGAGCGAGACGTCAAAAGTCGTTCAGATAAGTAAAAATTCTTTCTTGTTCTAATTTATTTCAAAATTTGCCCCTAATTTTTGTAGATCGTTTATGAAATTGGAATACGAGTCTTTAACGATCTCTACATTCTCTATCTGAGAAGGAGATTCAGCAAATAATGCTGCAATCATGCATGCCATGGCCATCCTATGATCGTTGTCATGTTGTATGTTTGAACCTTTTAAATCATCGCATTGATAAATAGTCAAGCGATCTTCCTCTTCTTCCACTTTTACTCCCATTTTGCTTAATTCTCTTGCAATAGTTGAAATTCGATCGCTTTCTTTAACTCTTAAATTTAATGCGTTGAATAAGACCGTTCGCCCTTTGGCGAAAGCACCGATAACCGATAAAATCGGAAACAAATCGGGTATTTCTCGACAATCAATTTCAATTCCATTTAAACACTTCTGACCCTTTCCAAATACTGTTAATTGATTAATATCTTGGTTAATCTCTATTTTAGAGCCCATTTCAAGGAGAATATCGATCATTTTTTTGTCTCCTTGAGAGTCTTCAAAATTCACATTATTTATCTTCACGATTGAACCCTCGTCAGATAAAACAGCTGCGGCAATAACAAAAGCAATAGAAGAAAAATCGCCGGGAACCTCGTAAACTTGAGGCCTGTATTTTTGTCGGCTATAGATGTGATATTTATAATTGCCATTTTCCGCCAATCTTTCTTGTACATTGATACCAAAAGATTTTAAAACATCCATAGTTATTCCAATGTATGGGTGGGAAACCATTGGCGATAAAACTTCAACCTCTATGAAATCGACGTTATTACACTTCATTAAAGGGGTCACGATTAATAATGCTGTTATGAACTGAGAGCTAACATCCCCTCGAATTTTTATAGGCTTACACATTTTTTGTTTCCGTTCTACGCGTATTTCATTCTTAGATATTTTGTAGTCTCCACCTAAAGACTTTAAAGCGTCTAATAATGGCAGTATAGGACGATTTCGCTTCAAGAATTCTCCAGTTAAGACAAGTCCTCCTTCAACTAATAAACCTAAAGCACTGAAAATTCTAAATGATGTTCCAGAGTTTTTACAGTTAAGTGCTTTATTAATCGATTTAAATGATCTCTTGTCCTTTTCCACGACATATGAGTTTTCTGATTTTTTAAGAATATTTACTTTCAATTCTTTCAATATATCAATAGTAACCTCAACATCTCCAGATGTCAAAGGATTTTTAATAACTGACACGCCATCAGCTAGACTTGCCGCTATAAATGCTCTATGTGAGTAGCTTTTTGACGGTGGTGCGATAATTTCTCCACTTAAACCATGTATTGGATTAATTTTTAAATTCATTAAATAATTAATTTTTAAATTAATTAAATAATTAATCATTATTTTATTTTATTTTATAAGTTTAAAACCATGTGAAAAAATTGGGAGACAATACTCTAGGACAGCGTTTAACAATTACATCCTTCGGTGAAAGCCACGGGGAAATAATTGGAATCGTTATTGACGGCATTCCGGCAGGCTTAGATTTGGATTTAGATTTCATTCAAAGTGAGTTGAACAAACGAAGACCTGGACAATCAAGCTTAACTACACCTCGATCAGAATCTGATAAAGCGCAAGTACTATCTGGATTGTTTAACAATAAAACTACTGGAGCACCCATCTGTTTACTCATTGAAAATAAAGACGTTGATTCTTCAAAATACGAAAAATTTAAAAAATATTTAAGACCAGGGCAAGTCGATTATTCTGCTTTAAAAAAATATGGGAGATTTGCGGATTATAGAGGTTCAGGGCGTTTTTCAGGGAGGATCACGGCAGGGTTCGTGTCGGCTGGAGCTATTGCCAAACAAGTTTTAAAAAGATTTGATATTTCCATAGTTGCTTATACTAAGAGCATAGGAGAAGTTTTAGATAACAATCTCTACGATATGGATGACGTTGAAAAAGTCATCGACCAAAGGGAAAAATCCCCCGTTAGAGCCTTAAATAGGGAAAAATCAATTTTAATGGAAAAAATAATCAAGGATGTCCAAGACCAAAAAGATTCTATAGGCGGAACCATAAAGTGCGTCGTGAAGAACTTCCCTGA
>JAUXAJ010000084.1 GCA_030620005.1 Promethearchaeota archaeon
TTATTATTTAAAATGGGTTTTTCCCTATAAACTCTAATTCTTTATAAAATTTAAAACAATTAACTCGAAAGGGTTAATAATTGGAGGAGGGAAAAAAAAAAAAAAAATTTAAAAATTAAAATAAAGCGATTAAGTTCATTACGCTAATCAACAAAAAAATAACACCAAAGGTCATCATTGTCCCTCCCAAATAAAAGGAATCCTTGTTTGACATTTTTGATGGCTTTATATTTTTCGAAAGATGATTTGCGCCCCAGGTTAACGCGATGGCTCCCGCTATAATTATGAAGTTCAAATAGAACAGGTAAAAAATTAAATTTTGGTAAAGCAAGAAAAAGGCAATTGTTCCAACGGCACTTAAATATAGGAACAAGTTGCTAATTGTTTTTAGAGCTGAACTTTTACCAATTAAAACACGATTTAAAGAAATCATCATGCATATGGAAACTGCTATACCTAACGCAATTGCGATTTCTTCGTCAACGAAATCGAGGTAAACGAAAAGAACCGACATGATAATAGAGATAACCAGAAAAAGAACAATGGAAAACCCTGTTTTACACCTCGGGGCTTGCTTCTCTTTGTTTTTATTTCTCGAATATTTTTCCTTCAACAAGGGGCGTTTATAATTCCAATATCTCATGAGCATTGGACGATTGAAAACGACGATAAATAAACCAATTGCACCGAAATAAAGAAAGAAGTACAATATATACGGAATTCTAACGTGGGACACTAATTCTGGAGTTTCATAATCCGAATTGATATATTTTACGGGTAAATCCTTGGTAATCGTTATCTTGTCAAATAGGTTTAAATCGCTAAATACATCATCTTTTTCGGTCATACCCCATGCTTCAATTGTGAGAGTGGTGGTTTGTTCTAGGCTATCGACCACTATATCAACGAGAACGAAATGATAAATGCTCTTGTAATACGCAGAATATGACGGGCTCTCGTAATCCTCCTGCCCTTTTGTGCGGTCGTATAATGGAGCTCCTGCCCCTGCTGCGATGAAATATATGGGATCGCTCGGATTATTAAAATTACGAAATTCAGAATTATCAAGTTCACCTTGATGATTCATGGGATAAGAACGTTCGTAATAATGATTATGCCCCGCAAAAACGAGATCAACGCCGTATTTTTCAAAGATCGGGCACCAGGTAGGGATGAGTTCGTGCTCGTCATCACGACCTATTTGAGAATTAAATATCGGATGGTGCATGCCCGCAATTTTCCATAAACAATATTTGTCTTGATTAAAATTCGAAAGTTCAGTGTCTAACCAAATTAACGGCATCTTTTCGTGAGCCCATATTTCCGCATCGTTAGTATTCAGAGCTACAATGCTCACGGGTCCCCAATTAAAAGAATAATAGCGAGAGTCAATTCCATTTGTAGGTAATGCAATGTTATCGTACATTTTCGTAATTAATCCTTTTTCGTGGTTCCCCTCAATGAAAAATCCCTGCTTGTATCCGTTTATTACTTCAGTATCTAGAAAGTATCTATCCCATAGACCTTGCCGGCTACCGTCCGTGACAATATCGCCTGTATGTAAAGTAAAATCGATATCGTCAAATTTTTCCATAGCTTTTTTTGATATTTCTTCCCTTACATCATATTGTGAGCGTGAATCTCCCCAAATTAAAAACTTGACATTATTAATTTTTCGACCAGGGGCCGTTGTAAAGCTCATTATCTCAGCCTTTTTATTTGAAGCATCTGAACTCACTTCAAAGTAATAAGTGGTTTCGGGTTTCAAACCTGTCAGTTCAGCTTGATAAATGTAAGTACTATCGATAATTTTGACTGACGCTTCGATCGATTCTGAATTTATTAACTCAGGATTTTTCGAATATGTAACTCTAGGATCAGATGCTTGTTCTTCTGTATACCATGAGATCACAATGGAGTCGCTTGGATCGTTAATTACAGTTAATCGAATACCTTTCGGCGTGAGATTCAATGAACTTGGAGTAATTTGATGGGAAGATGAGTTAGGAAATGCAAAAAATAAAATTAATATAATTGTTAAAAATGAAAACGCTTTTTTCATGATAATAAATAGGTAAATATATAATTTATAGCTTTAACCAATTTTGTTCGATTCGGTGATTTCATCATTTTTTCTTAGTTTTGGAGCAAACATTTTAGAATCAAAAAAAAAAGAAATTCTAAAAATAAAATTATAGGATTTTAGCTCTTAAAAGTTCTAAATCCATTTTCTTTATCTTTCGGAAGCTCACAAATACGATTAAATAGGCTCCGCAAGACCATATCATCCACGATAAAACTTGAATCGAGTCAATATTCGTGATATAAGTCAGGAAATCCTCAATTAATCCAAATCCAAGATCTTCAACGATATCATCGATAGGATCTGGCACGCTTGCTCTATTTGGATAAATATCCATGGCAACTACCTCGTGAGTGTTCTTTCTGAGGTTTTTGAAAATATTATCAACAGATTTATCGTCAGGATCATCCAGTTTTAACTTTATAAAAGTATTCAAATCTTCGTTAATATGAATGTCTGACCCTCCAATGCATATCAAGTTATTAGCCAAGCAAAATCGTCGTATTTCTTTTACTCTGACCCCACCGCCATTTACTATTTCAAAACCGTCAACGCCCCAATCTCGCAATTGTTCGTACGTATATGGCACTCCGATACCACCATTTTCGTTTTGTTTATTGTTGTAATGATTGACAGTTACATATCCGCCCCAATGTTTCACATATTTTATCATGTCTGACGCGTTTAAAGCTCTAGGTCCGCCAGGTACTTCAGATTCGAGAGGTACAATGTCTTCTGTAAGCCCAAAAATGTTCATGTGAATATCATTCTCGTGGTCTGTCCATTCTTGAGCGATCATGACCGTAAAGTCCAGTCCACATTGCTCCACGAAACTTCTAGCGCCAATACCACCGCGCGTGTTATCATGATCTGAAAATGCGGCCCCAGATATTCCGTGGTCAATGTACCATAATACCCTATCTTCGACGGTTAACCATCCATCAGAATAATCCGTGTGAACGTGAAAATCAAATAAAAACTCGTTGTCGTCCAGTTCAGTTTCTATGTAGTGAGTTGGAAATCTAATAGATAACAAGGATATGTGGGTGAATAACAATAAGAACATCGTTCCGAAATAATATACAAACTCTTTCCTCGACAACAAATAGTATCTATTAACTTCTGGTTGACTCTTGAGCCTTTTATACCTTTTTTTAGCAGAATAACCGAATTTTTTATTTGGACGGAGAATTAAAAACAAAAGGTGAAATGCTTTAAGAAGCACTGATGCAGAACCTATTATTGTAGCAACTAAAATTATTGCCCTCCAATACCGATTAACGAAAAAGAATCCTATCGAAAAATATCCGATGCCTACAATAACAAGAACGGCTACTAATGCCAAAGAAAGAACTTGGAAGGAAAATCGCACGAAGTCTTTTAAGATACACTTGATGACATGAAATTTATTTGATGCAACTCGTCCTTTATGTTTGAGAATTAAGTAAAGTGACCTAATTACAATATATGTAATTAAAAATCCTACAATATATCCGAAATCATCCCTTAGAATGTAAGCTAACCCGTAAAAAGGTTCTATAAGATTTCTTGTAATTGGGATGCTCGAAAAATATTTTGCTGATACGTCTCTCTGAGCAAGAGCATCGTAGAAAATAACTTCTCGCTGCGCAATCAAGCTCAAAACTGTTAAAAAAATTAACCAGATTAAAAAGCTGATCGTAGCAATCGAAAAAAATTTGTTTTTTTTTATAAATGATATTACATCCATGATAATGATTAAGATAACGATTTATTTAAATATTTAAATTAATACTTTAAATCATCATATTTTACAAAAAAAATGAATATCTTGGTAAAAATCATATCATTGATTAATAAATATATTGGGAACTCTAAGATAAATAAAGTAGGTTTTTACAATGGAAAAAGATAGAATCGAAAAAAAATACGAAAAACTAGAAAAGCTTACTAGGAAATGGTGGTTTTATCTCATTCTTTTTTTACTGCAATTTCTTCCCTCATTTGCTTCAAAAGGATTAGATTACTCGCAAACACCCGATTTTGTAGGCGCTATACTGAGTCAATCGTTCGCTACCACGCTTACTTTCTTGCATCCTGTATTCAAGATCATCCCAATCATGTTTTTCCTTGGCTTAATTTTCGTAGGAAATAAAATCACTCGTATTTTTTCCGCCTATATTGGAATAAATTACATTTTTATGGCTTTCATGGATCATGTAGCTATAACCGAACAATACGGTGTAGGAATTATCACAGGAAATATCATTGTGGTCTTTATTGTAGCCATATTTTGGTTTTGGGAAATTTATATCAATAAAAACGATTTTACTTGGGAAAAAAAATCATCATGGAAGTATTGGGTGATACCGGTTGCGTTTTTACCGTTTTGGTTCCCCGCAGACCCTGCAACTTTAATGCCTTCGTTTAATCCATTATACATCATAACTTCTGGGCCTGGTCTTTTTGTTTGCTTCATGACGCCCGTATATCTAGCAATACTCACGCTCTATTATCCCCGAGTCAATTTTGTAACGATGCGTGTGACAAGTTTCGTTGGAATAATGTTTGGCATTATCAACATGTTTTTTAACTTTATCATATTTCCTGAAACCATGTGGTGGAACGGTGTCTTACACATCCTTTTAGTTCTGATTTCTGTCTATAGTTTCATCCTAGCATTTCGTGAAAAAGAAGTTTGAAATTGTTGATGCGTTCCTTTTCAGTAGAATATTTTTTGCTACGGTTAAAATTAATTGAATTTCGCTTTTACCCAAATAGGGGAACTCCAACCCCGCTCCCCGTCAAATTGAGTTGCTCGAACGTGATAGTAAGCTTCATCTCCGTTTTTTAGCTCGTTATCTTTGTACGCAAACTTAATTCGATCGAATGTGGGGACACGAATAGCAACTACAATTCCATTTTTTATTAACTCAACGCATTCAAATTTTTTTGTTCCGCACGCTGTAATTATTACGATTGGAGGCTCAGTAACTTCAATTTCTTGGCCCATTAAAGCGGAATCTATCTTGATCTTGATCCACATTCTAACTCCAGTCGTAGCATAACAATTTCTCTCGTTTAGATTGTTTATCAAGCTCTTTGAACTCAATTCGTCCGAAAAAATGGCAGCAATTCCGGGTTTGTATCTTAATATTGCTACTAAATTTTTCATCTTATATTGCTTTACAGGACATCCTGGGTGAGAATAGTGATCGTCTCCGCCCCCGATGAATCCTAATTTAAAACCGTTGTTTAAGGCATGTATGACGCTACCTTTCTTCTTATAATTAACTAAAGGCCTGTATCCGCTTCTAATCGATTCGCTAGAACCGTGTTGAGAATATATTTCTACGATTTTTTCGAAGTTTTTATCTGCCTCAGACCACGAAGTTCCCATCATGAAGCTAAGAGGTGTGTGAGTAATAATAGCACATTCAACTCCTTTAAGGGCATCGTATAATTGGTGCTGGAAGCATCCTTCTTTAGAAACGTAATCAATCAGGGGAGCACCTTCAGCAGACTCTAGGGGAAACAAAATGACCTTGTCGCTTATTGCTTCGTAAGAGCTAGATAATTTTGTAGCTAATTTCACGTAAAAATTTCTACCTGACCATTCGTACCCCGGAATTCCAACAAAACCACGGTCAGTCCATTCCTTGCAAAGGTCTATTAAAGACTTCCAAATCTTTATATCGTAAGGGTATAAGATATTTTTTCGACCTTCCATGAATGAATTGTTCCTTTGATTTAAATGATCGCCCAAGGCAGCGAAATCGTGAAGAACCACATTTTTTGCGTAGTGAAATGCGTCTCGACCCGTGCCGATACCGTCAGAAAATTCCCGCGTGTGTATGTGAGTGTCGCCCCAATATACTTGATTGGAGAATTCCTCGTCCCACACGATTGGATTTGAGGTTCCTGCAATTTCTCCACTTTTTACTCTTAGTTTTCCAACATTGGATAATAACTCGGGAACAACAGGATATAAAGTAAAACCCGCATTGTATCGTAGTAACCTGCTAATTTTTAAACCTTGACGTCGTGATTCTTTAAATTTTAACGATTCTTCAATTTTCACGTAGCCTTTTTTTAATAACGCTTTCTTCGGGTAAAGTAAGCAGTCGTCGCCAGTAATTTCAACTTCCCTACTAAAATTATAATCCCTATTTCCAAACTTGTCTAAGGCAACGATTTCAACGTCCACTGCTTTTCCTTGATAAATCGTGGGCAATTTCACGAGAAAAAATGAAGCGTTATCAGCTATCATTTTAATGCGTTTCAAACCTATTCTGGTAAATAACTTTTCTTTAGGAAGTTTAACGTCTAAAGCGCAGTAGACGTCGTCAATGTAGGCAACATCTCCAGCCGCGTCGCTCTTTTTGGAATCATTGTAGCTAAATTCAATTGTATCTCCATCCTTTAACGGCTCGTTTATCACGTATTCTAGCATCAATTGAGAGCTTGTAGCTTTAACTTTCCCTAAGACTGAAGATTTTACCATGCAAAAATTATTTTTTGTGTCAACTGGCTCCCAACCCCAAGGTATGACAAATCTAAAAACCGTCCTTTTAGGATGAGCTATTTTGGCTTTAAAGAACGTTTTAATTGACGCTTTTGAACCAATAATTATCTCGTCATCAACACTAAAAATTATCTCATTTGTATCATCAATTATTATTCGATGATCTAAATATTCTAAAAGATACTCGTCACGATTCATTTTAAAAACCACTTTTAAAAAAAATATGAATTATATTTGGAATTTTTGCTAATCTTATTTATTTTTAGACCCGTATTTTTCGCTAGTTCCCCGTTCAAAATGTTCTTTCTTTTTTGCGTGTAATTCAAACAGTTCTACTCGCAATTTTTTCAAGGATTCACCGTGATACGGAAATAGATACATGAAAATCAAACTAATGGCGTGCATTGCTGCTGGAGCCAAGAATAAGATGATTTTAATGCCCACGATGGCATTTGCGTCTTGATATGTTTGACCTTGAATAAAACCAAAGATGGTAAAAATTGTTGTTGCGATGATTGGTCCCAAACTATCTGCTGGCTTGAAAATGAGAGAACTAGTTCCTTGAAATATACTTTCACGTCTCGAACCATGCTTAATTTCGTCTTCGTCAATCGCTAATGTCAAAAGGACGAAATCGAAGACTCCAAATCCAGCAAAAATTGATACAATGGCAATGCAAACCCAAACAATTTCAGTAGAATCGATATTGAGAACTATTACGAAACTTATTACATTTGTGATAATAAACATGGACTTAAGAATGAGAATTGTCTTTCTTAAACCCCATTTTTTCTCAAGCTTCATGTAAAAAACCTGCGAAATGAAGCCAACTCCAAAGGATAGTGCCATGAATAATAGTGGTATCATCGGACCAAATCCTAGGACGAACATGAAAGCAAACAGAAACGTAAACCCCATGGTTCTAGCAACATTGCCGAAGAATTGATAGGCAGTGCGTGTTAAAAACGCTCTAGACTTGAGCACCACTTTCATTGCCTGAAAAATGGAATAATCCTCCTCAATTCTTAATTCTGGTCTTTCTTTTAGAATCCGAGTAACTATTATAAAAACAATAATAGAGATTATCGCAATAACACCGTTAAAAATTTGAAAGGTTTCTAAGCTAACATCGAAAACTGATTGTGCTAGGACTACAGGAATTGCGGCAAAAAACATGACAATGTTAGAATAAAAAGCTAATTTATAGCGAACTTGAATACTATCAGTCATTTCTGACATTAGAGACATGTAAAGACCTACTACGAGAGACAGAAAAGTGTCAAAAACGCATATACTTAACACAAAATGAACGAAGATGATTATTTGATTATCATAACTCCAAGGAAACCACATGAAAAAGTAAAATACAGCCCATAATGGTCCAGCATATTTAATAAATATTAATCTGCGACTCCCCCACCTTTCTATGTCCGTTTTATCACTCATGTGGCCCGTTATGGGGTCGTTAATCGCGTTTATTGTAGCATAAATCACTTGTCCAACGATAAATAAAGTCTGATTTAAACCTAAAAAATTCCAAAAGTAGTTCACATACATTAGCATGAACACTCCCGCAAGGAGCGTGTTTGAAATGTTACCCATTGCGTACGTAAGCATGTCTTTCCTCGGTAACTTGCCTACTACCATGGAATCTTCGCTATTCATGTGTTCGTCCAAATTAATCTCATTCAAATTAATCCCCTTTTTCTTTTTTTTTAATATATAATTCTTGGTTATTTTTAATTTCCCTTCATTTTTTAAAAAAGTTAGTATTTTTTAAATCAATAAAATATTAAAAATCAATTTTAGTTTTGCAATTATTACAAATATTTGAATCGAAAGGCAGTTCAATTCCACATTTAGGACAAATAATACTTTCGCGTATTTCTGAGCTAAATTCTCCAGGTTCTACAACAAGTACAAGGCCTTCTTTTTTTAATATCTTTACATTTTGACCGGGTTTAATTTTTTGATCTGAACGTGCTTTCCAAAGTTCTCCACGAAATTGAATGTATCCTTCTTTATCCTGGCTAATTAATTTAATAGTCTTGCCGTAATTTCCTTTAAATTCAAGCTCGCTGGGGGGTTTTCTTTTTGCTTTTAACATTTTATAAGTAATTAGAAGAGAAAAGCCTGATAATATTAAAACAATAGACATGATTATAATTGTTGTGAATACAAACCATTCAAGAGAAATTAACCAACTATATAAATTAGACATGAACCATAGAATAGTCCCAAAAAAGAAACAAATTAAAGCAACAGGACTTAAAAAATCAGCTTCTTCTGAGATAACCTCTGCTATTACCAAAACAATTCCTAAAACTATGAGAATTGAAGCTATTATAATGAAATACGGTTCCAATGTGTATATCACCAATGAACTAAATATATTGATAAGAGAAAAAAAAAAAAAATAATATATAAATTATTATTAAAAATCATTATTTTATATCTTTTCTAGATAAAGCAACCATCTTTCCTATTTCACTTACATCACTAGTAGAAGTAATTATTACCAAATTTTTTTCTCGAGCAATGTCAGTCATCGTTTGAAGTTCTCTTAACTTGAAAGTAAGTGGATTTTGAGAGTAAATATTAGCGGCTTCTAACATTTTAATAGCAGCTTCAGATTCTCCTCCAGCAATGATTATTCTAGCTCGTCTTTCTCTTTCGGCTTCTGCTTGTTTTGCAATAACTCTTTGCATTTCAATAGGGAGGACCACATCGCTAATGGCAACGTCACTTACTTTTATTCCCCAGGGATCAGTTTTCCTATCAATTATTTCCTGTATTTCCAATGTTAAATCCTTCGTTTTTGTTAATAAATCATCAAGATCAGCATTACCTAATACATCTCTTAAGACTGTATTTGCTATATTTTGAGTGGCAAATGTGAAATTTTTAACCGTAATTATGGCCTTTTTAGGATCAACAACCCTATAATACACGACTGAATCGACATCACATCGAACATTATCCCTTGTTATTACTTTTATCATGCGAGCATCGTAAGTAATTGTTCTTAAATCTACAATGCTCGTTTTGTCTATTCCGGGAAGAATATAAACAATTCCAGGACCTTTTATGCTACTAAAACGACCAAAGCGAAAAACAACCAATCTCTCAAATTCATTTACGACTTTAATAGATTTTAACAATAGTGGAAGAATTATTAGGAAAAATACGATTAAAACCCCACCTAGAATTATAATTCCATATATCGTAAAAAACTCCATAGAATATCTAATGATATTACTAAATTAAATCTATCGTGTCTTTTAGTAGATTAACAATAGCTGATTATCAATTTAAAAAAGGAAGTTAGAGATTCAAAATTCAAAAAATTAAATAGTTAATATCTGCAAAAAGCCAAATTTAATTTATTAGCAGTCATTTCTTCCGAGTATTACTGGCAGATGGACAAACTTGGACATTTGTTCAACTTTTTGGATGTTGTTGTTTAATCAGATAAAGATAATCTCCTTTTTACTACTTCTAATAAGCCTTCTTAAGTTTTTCTTTATTAAACACATGTAACAAATTTTTATAACGATCTAAATGTAATTTCATTTTACTTCGACTGTAACCGACTCTAATTTATACAGTACACCAGATCCACGTAAAGTTTCATGAACTTTTATAGAGAGCGATAGAATTTCATCAAGGTCAACTTCACGACCATGATCATATTCCATATCATAGTACCCTATTATAGGTTTAAATCCAAGACCTGTAAGTCTTTCCGTGACTAGCAGAGGGTTTTCACCTTCACTCGAATGCCAAATTACTATGTAAGTTATCATTAATTAGTATGATAAACAAAATAATTTAAAGGTTCATGTTTACTTTCTTTGATTCCTTTATTTCTTTCAAAAAGACGAATATTCAATCTTTAATTCTTCCTAAATTTCAAGGATTTTCTTCACTTAATCTTTTCCTTAACTTTGGGATAAAAGCTCCTGTGGCTTGCTTGTATTTGATATAGGAATCTCCGAAACGCTCTACTAAATCTTTTTCTTCAAAATAAGTAATAATTAATAAAATTAAAATCACGCTGACGGTAACCCAAATAACGAGAAAGAGTGAATTGACGCCAAACGCCAACGCAATAAATAGGGATAATTCGCCTAAGTTTTGTGGATGACGGATATATTTATAAATCCCTTCGAACATAACGGTTTCTTTAGAAGGGTGCAAACTCTCCGCACCAGCATCTTTCATTCCTTTTACTAAGAGAAATAAATTAGGTATCCCAATACAAATCCCAATAACTATTCCCACAAGGAAATTCTGATTTATAACCCAACTTACTTCAGGAATTGGAAAATAAATCCAGAGAAATATGTTTATAACCATTCCTAATTCGAAAATTCCAATTAAATTTCGATATCGAGCACATTCCTCCCAGGCTTTTTCACCGCGTTTTTTTTCCCGAGTAGCTGGCATTGCGCTGATTTTAGAAATATATACAAGCATAACTTCGAAAATATTTAATAAAATAAAATTCAACCACGCTTCGAACAATTTAAATCACATTTTTTAAGTTATAAAAATTTTTAAATTTTTTAAAAATTTTCTTAGAAAAATATATAATCAAAGGAGTTAAATTTTCTCTTCAATCATAACAGAATGTTTGTATAAATTGCAATCTATTTCTGCATCTATTTGTTCAGATAATATTTCTAAAAAGCTGTAGATCGTATCAAAAGTAGTATTGTATTGTGGAGTTATAATCATCTCCTTTCCCCCAGAAGAAATATTAAAAATTGCCTGTTTTTTTGTATCAATAATATCGCAATTAAAAATAATAGAACCTTCAATAATTGTTTGATTAAAGATCTCAAAGCCCGATGCTCTTAAAACGTCACTGAGAATCTCAATATTATCAGTATCCAATTTAAAATTTTTAAATTTAACAACAATAGGTTGAACATTTAAAGTAGGGATTTTGATATTTTCTATAAGATCTTCTCTATAATGAGATAAAATCGTAGGTTGTAAAATATATTTAATCTTGTCCTGTATTTTTCCGATTAATTCTAATAAAAAATTTAAATCTCCTGAATCGTAACTGAAAAACCCATCTTTATTAATCCGAAACGAACAGCGATCAATTATATTGATATCTACCAAATACGGACGGACCCCATAATAATACCTAAGTTCTTTAATTACTTGCAATCCATCTAGACCTGTATATATCATTTTCCGATCTCTCTTTTCCCGAAAATAAGCCTTTATATTATCAGTTCTATCTCTTTCAGCATGAAATTCGGTGACTAGAATTTTATCATTTTCGTTTTCGAAATCTTCAATGAGATCTTCAATTTTCTTTTTTGGAATCCATAAATAATAAATATTTTTAACTTTTCTTACAAAATCTCGAATGAAATGATTGTAGATATCTTCTTTTCTTTCGTTTGATATAAAATATATTAGATCTTTAAATTGAAAGATATACGATTTGAAAACTTCATTGATTTCTTTAAATTCCTTAGAGATCTCTAATATATATCTGTTTTTTTTTAATTTAAAACCAAATTGTCTTAATCTTTCTTCAAAATCAGAAAAATTCTTTAAATCTGTTAAGAGGCATAGAATTTTCCATTTGGTTTTTCTTTCCAATAATGCTTTTGACTCTATAAGTGTAATGAACTTATCTAAAGTTATTGAATTTGTTAACTCCATATTCTGATTTAAAATTAAGTATTGGGTTATTATATAATTTATATATATTTTAATATTTATAATTGGAACTAGATTTTTAATTCAATGAATTTCTTTTGCTAAGGAAAAGTTTGAAAACAAGTCGTCTTAAGAATAAAAAAAAAGAGTCAAAAAAAATTAAAAAAATAAGATATTTTATTTCTTCTTGCGTCTTGGTGGTTCTATTTTCTTGATTATGATGCTTTCAGCGTGGATCTTGCAGTTCTTAAGGATGATCTTGAAGCCTCCAACTCCGCCTGCTCCAGGAATCGTGAAAGCTTGCGTTCCCATTGGAACCATGGCTCCTTCTTCTTCCCATTCATCTTCGGCTTCTTCCTCTTCTACCCAAGTTTCTACAATCGGATGCTTCTTTTCTACAAGCCAATCCTTTAATTCATTGATGTCGGCAACTTCGTCTTCGCTCGCAATTATATCCCTTATATCTTCTGGTAAGAACTCGTAAATTCTCTCCTTAACCGTCTTGCCCATCCACACGACCGTGCTAATTCCGCCGTCATATTGCTGGTACTTTGGGCTTATGATGTACTGGATGCTTATTCCGTTGAAACCAGCCAATTGTTTACCGCCCCCAGTCTGGTTAGCCATGGCCGAGAAGGGCAATCCATTTATTGCAACATCTGGGTGGTTCCTATCTATAATGCCGTGCCCGTTTACTTCCGGGATGTAGAAGTCAATTGCTTCAAAACAGCCACAGCTCGTATGAGGGTATTCCATTCCCGAGTAAAGGAAAATTCTCTCAATTTCTCCCAAAGATCGCTTCTTAATCATTTCGTTTATCCCTGTATATTCCCCGGCTAACTCATTTAGGCACTCCCCTGGAGGGACTTCGTACAATGGTCCCTTAGGGTCCACCTTAGCCGCTGCTCTTGCGTCAAACCAGCTGATCGAACCGCATAAACTCGTTCGGTCTGGAGTAATGCAGCACGCGTGTGTAGGGGCAAAAGATTGACACAGTACACACCCATAAAACATGTCAACATCACTATCGTGTAGCCCTCGCGCTCTCTCGTCTCTTTTTTCATATGTCTCCATTGCCATTTTGTAAGGCTTTTCGATTTCTTTCTCGTCAGTAATGATAGTGACTTGACACTGCTTGATTATTGGCAATTCGGCTTTAAAAAGTCGAATCAAGATCGTTCCTATCATGTCAAACGAATTTAAACCTTTTTCAAAGGCAGTCTTGGAAATTCGCATCCAATTAGTGTACCGTTGATTTAAATGCATTACCCCGTTAATAAAGTTGCAAAATTCGTGAATTCTCCTTTCGAATACGGCTTCAAGGTCTTCTTCCAATTCGGGTCCAGCTACTTCTACTAAGATACCTATAGTATATCTTTCTCCTTCTTTCATATCTTTAAGGTCTATACCTTTTAGTATTACGGTATCGTCCTTGATTTGCTTCGCGGGTCTGACTTTTACTAATTCAAAATGCTTTGCTATCTTGGGCCCTCCAAGCTCCACATACATTTGCTTGGCTCGGATTCGCTCACCCTCGTAAACCGGTCCCACATCAACAGCCATGTCAGAAAAACTCATTTCATAAATCTCCTCATTTATTTTTTACTAAGTTTTTAATTTTTAATTATTTTAATTTATAATTTTTCAATTACTTTTTCTAAAAAATCTTTCCAATCGTCGTCGTTAAGGTTAGGTAAGCTGAATCTTGCGTTAGGGTGGGAGTACTTATCCAGTTCAACAGTTCTTAACCAGTTAGTAAAGTTCTTTAATCTACTCAATGTTTGGCTCACATAAAAAACGATATGTCCGCCAAAAATCGCCATTCCGTATTGACCTTCGCCGTCTAATCCTTTCCATTCTTTATCAGAAAGGCGGTTAGTAATGTTTATCAAAGACATGTCGTATAATTTACCATCTACAATTTTTTCCTTCAAGTATTTATATGCGTGTCCGGTAGAAACCACGTGACAATCGAGCTTGTTTGCTATTTCCACGAAGAAATCTACTACTTTTTTACCACCAAGTTCATAGTCTAAGAATTCAGAGCCGATTACAAACACCTTTTTCTTCGGTGTTTTAATAATGTTCGCCATTACTTCCGGATCGTTAACACTTGTTCCCATTTCTGGTCCGGGAATATTTGCTTTTTGATATGGTCTTGCCATGTTTATCAATTAAATCTTTTCTGTTTTGTTTAAAATAAATAGTTATACCTAGATTTATTAAAGGTAATTTAAAAAAATTGTTTTTATCAACTGAAATCACTCTGAGAGCATGGAAAAAAAAAAAAAGAAAAACCCATATAAATAAGCATGAATTTTTGAAAAAGCATTTAAACCATACAAAGATGTAAGATTATTTAAAAATAAATTTCAAGAGTGACATCATGTCGATTAAAAAATACAAAATCCAATTTATAATTGTTGCGTTAACATTGATTATCTTGCTTTTCTTTTTATCTAGTTTCTTTCGTTCTTCGTCACATTTTTTGCTTTACAATTGTAAGGAAATTCGAAAATTTATTAATATTTATTTTTTTTTTAATTATAGACTAAATAGATACCTATAAAATTAACCAATCCTGGTTAAAATAATGTATTACGCTTTAGATAAGAAAACAGTAATTGATTACGTGCAAAAATCTCCTGTAATGGCAACTATACTTGTTGACTGTAATGATCTCGTTGGTTTTGATCTTGCTGAGGGAAATGTTAACTTAGTATTTCGAGTATACAGTCGGAGTAATCCAGAAAAATCAGTAATAGTAAAACAGGCACTTCCATACGCTAGAAAGTACCCCGATTTCATAATGCCCCTTAAAAGAGCAGGAATTGAAGCGGAAATGCTTGAAATTGAAAATAAATACTGTCCTGGTCTTGCTCCAGAGTTATACTATTACGATAACGAGATGTACTTGAATATAATGGAAGATTTAAACAAGCATATAATCATAAGATATGGATTAATGAAACAGATTCAATATCCTAAATTTTCACAGCATGTAGGAATTTTTCTTGCTCGAACACTTTTCTATACGTCTGATCTTTATTTAGAATCAGCTGAAAAAAAGGAAATGGCTGCAAGAATCATAAATCCCGTCATGTGTAAAGTAACTGAAGATCTTGTTTTTACTGAGCCTTATATTGATCATCCAAATAATAATTGGACAAAAGAGCTAACTCCTCACGTCAAGGAAATAAAAGCAGACAAATCTCTGCAGAAGGAGGCGCTCGTGCTCAAAGAGGCTTTCATGTCCCATTCTCAAGCTCTTATTCATGGCGATCTTCATACAGGTTCAATAATGGTTAATCAGAATGAAACTAAGATACTTGATCCAGAATTCGCATTCTTTGGGCCAATGGGTTTTGATATTGGTGCCGTCTTAGGAAACCTTATTCTTAGTCATGGATCTCAAGAATATCACGCAAAAGAGTTAAATAAGAGGAAAAAATATCAGGAATGGCTATTAAAGACAATAAAAGATACTTGGATAACTTTTGAGAATGAATTTCGTAACTTGATGGATACAAAAATGAATGACCAATGGCCTTCTGAAAGATTTAAAGATTTTTATATTTTGGAACTTCTCCGCGATACAGCAGGATTTGGAGCAGCAAAAGCAATACGTAGAGTAATTGGCATGGCCCATGTGCCTGATATGTGGGAAATTCCTGATGATAAATCTCGAGCAGTTGCAGAAAGTATTGCTTTGAATGCCGCCCAAGCTTGGATGCTAAATAGGCATGATATTACATCAATTAATGAGCTAATAGCAATGGTTCGCGCCGCAAAACCTCATCCTAAGGTAATTAAATAAGGTGGAAAGAAAATGAATTCTTATCGAAGTATAGAATGGAAGAAAGATAGACTTATACTTCTAGACCAGCGTCGTCTTCCTGCAGAAATAATATATATTGAACTAAAACGATACGAAGATGTTGCAGATGCAATTAAAAGCATGGTTGTCCGTGGAGCGCCCGCAATAGGAGCAACAGCAGCCTATGGTTTGGTATTAGCAACTCACCAATTGGCTTCAGAAGATCTCTCCATTGTTCGGAGTGAACTTGAAAAGGCAGCCGATCTTCTTCGATCTTCACGTCCTACAGCTGTAAATCTGTTTTGGGCAATCGATCGCGTCATGAGAAAATCAGCAGATCCATTAATTAAAAGCGTCGATTCACTTCAGGAGGTGGTGTTCAATGAAGCAACTGCTATAGCACTTGAGGATGTAGAAACAAATAGACAAATTGGTTTAAATGCCTTGGATTTAATTCCTGAAAAAGTTACTTTTATTCACCACTGCAATACTGGTGCTCTTGCAACTGTAGATCATGGTACAGCCTTAGGTATTATCAGGACTGCTCACGAACATGGAAGAGATGTCCTCGTGTATGTTGATGAAACACGTCCAAGATTACAAGGGGCTCGCCTAACTTCGTGGGAACTTAAACAACTTGGAATAAAACATAAAGTCATCGTGGATGGAGCTTCTGGTTTTATAATGGCAAATGAGAAAGTAGAT
>JAUXAJ010000270.1 GCA_030620005.1 Promethearchaeota archaeon
GCGGGACTGACCGAGGGTGCTTTTGGGAATTTTTCGCTATTCGGGACCGCTAATGATACTTCTTCCCAGGAAGATGTTGAACAACTCAGCGAAGGTTTCAGTCTTTTTTCGTTATCGGACGACTCACATTATACGAGTTTAACAATTCAATACGAGGGCTTAAGTGATGGCATAAAAAAAACTAGGACAAACCAATACGAGTTTGATTTATGGAAAGCATTAGGATATGAAGGTGAACCGCTAGGACCCAGCAAAAAGATTTTTATAGCATTAACGGGAGCGTTCATGAGTGAAATCAACATAAACATTCTTTGCACCGATGTCATGGACACAACTCCAGATTATTTTAAGTTTAATAATTATTTAATAGAACAACTTGGTCAGATATCGTCTTTAATTGGTCTTGATTTTAATATTCAATCCTTTGAGAATTATTCCTTTGAATTGAGTTGGGCAAATGAAGACGGAATAACAAAAAACTATGTCATTCCTTTAAATTTAGAAGATGAATCAGATATTATAAATCAACTTCCGCTAACAGGATTTCAAGGATTTCCATACATTCCTACGGGAATTTTAGATCCCGTTGAGGATTTAATAGTAAAATATAAAATTTCTAATTCTGAACCAAATATTAGAATAACAAAAGAAGTTATTGATGGTAACGCTTCCTTTGGCATTAATTGGGACTTTTCGTTTAACATTACAGCAGAAAATGTGGGTACTACTACTGTTTGGGGTGTTCCTACTCCAATGCCTATTGATTTAGACACGATCTTTCTAATAATCGCCGGACCTTACGGAACAGAGCTTATAGATGCTATTTGGGACGTTGTTAATATTGAATATCCTGGTCAATACGCTTCAGTAGAAGAATTCTTAAACGTGGACGAAGATCCTCGGATTTTCCAATTTGACACGTTCGGCACGGGAGAAATTGATAAAAATTACCCCGATTACCTCAATTTATCTAATCTATGGCCGTATAATGAGAAAATGGATAATGTAATCGATAAATTAGCTCTTGGATACCCTCAATTGCTAGATTCCATCGCATCATTGCCAATCATTGGAAACTCACCAGCTGAACTAAAAGAAGGTTTTACAAATAATTATAGCGTTTGGAACAAGAATAATTGGAAAATGGAACCCAATGAAACAATCTCGTACACGTATTCAAATTACTCCATTGAAGATCAAAATAACTTTTCTGTTTTTTACAGTTATAATTTTACAATAAATCACCTTGCAAATCTACCTAATTTAATATCAGGAAAATCAATTTCCGGCACACACCCAGAAATGGCATTAACCTCGGACAACGAAAGTTGGATAATTGAATCGGAAGAGAAATATTATGATCAACACGAGATAGATATCGAATTTTTCTTTAACAATGTTTCGAATATCGATTTAATTAATAACACATTAGAAATGATCTCTATTGTGATAAATCTTACAGCACGGACGGATTTGGACGATTTGAATTTTGAAATATTCAATTTTTCAGAGGGAATTTACCAAGATATTGCGTCCTATTTAGAATCAAGCGTTAACAATACAAGAACCTATTCGTTCACGAAAAATGCTCACGGTTTGGATTGGATATTTGATCCTTCATCACCAAATTTTACAGTAATTTTTAAAATAAGAGGGATTGATACGGAATTGTTTAATTTCTCTATAAACGATTTAAATATTGAATTTTCTAAAAGAGATATAAACGCCATTGGGATTTTAGGGTCTCGAATTCTTTTTGCGTCTTCGAGTGGAAATATTCAATATACAAGAAAATCCAACTCAATAATGCTGAGTACTTTCGACATGGCTTCTATTATAGCGATCGCAGAAGTTACAAGTTATGGGTCGAGTTCAGGAGAGAGTAATACATATGTATTAAATTTTAAAAATATAGGATCTCGCAATGCCGAAAATGTTAGCATCTCTGTATTAGTTCCAGGAATTATTAAAGATAGTAATAATTTTAGCATTAGAAATAATTATTTAATTTACAATTTTTCAAGTCTTGCGCCTTTTGAAGAACAAACGATAAATTTCACGTTCTATACTCCAAATTCAGCGTCTATTAGTAAAACAATTATAAGATATAACAATTCTAAAAAAATTCAAAATATAAATTCATATCAATTAATTTCTAGTCCCAATGAAGTTTATTTTTCAGCTCCTATTGATTATATTACCAGGTTTCCTTACGTGAGAACTGTTGAGATTTTCATTAATTCGTCGGATAATGCTCCAAAAGTTAAATCGTCGTTTAAGTTAAAAATTAACGTGAAAAACACGGGACCTAAGGGGATCGCTATTCCAGAGCTTAATTTAACCGTGAACGACAAATTCGGAGATTTAAGAAAAAGTAATGAAAACAAATTGCATTTTTCTAACATAGGGTATAATAAAATTCATTCAGTTTCTTTTACAATTCGAAAGATTGATTGGAAGGGGTATTTCTATCCTTCTATAAATTATTTTGATGGAGCTGAGAGTCGAACTGTTCAAATTGCTAGTTCCCAACCCGCTGTAATTGGAAAAATTGAACTTTCATTGGTAAAATCAGTTGATAACGATCAAGTCGAGATGGGAGATACGATAATAGTATATCTTAAATTGACAAATACGGGCACCATTACTGTTAAAGATATTGATATTAATGATATATTGGGCTTCTATCAGAAAGAATTTTCGTTAAAGGAGGGAAGATTAGTAAATAATATTTCTACTTATTTGAATCCGAGTGAAACCGTGGCTTTCTCGTATCAAATTGAAGCAAAAATTCAAACCACTAAAAATTTAACGGAAGCATCAATAGACTATTATTTCTTGCAAAAGCAAGTAACTTTATCAAATAAGATTGAAATTAAGGTTGTTACTCCATTATTCTTGCAATTATTATATTTAATTATTCCATGTGTTTCAGCTCTGGTGATTTTAGGATTATATCGTAGGAAAGTTACAAAGTATAAAGAAGAAAAATTTGAGCTTCAAAGAAACGAGATATTTATTTTCCGTTCAAAAGACTCAGTTCTTAAGATAGAAAACACTCTCAGAGAAAGATTGAATATTTTATCTTCCAAAAATGACATTGAAGAGACTGGAGGTGAACCTAACGAGTGAATAAGAAAGGGAAAACTACGATTCTATTTCTTTTAGTCGTTTCTTCAACGTTATTATTGATCTTGTCAAGCAACAGCTTCAAACAATTTGATTCAAATAACCTCGTTTCTATTGAAGGGAATAAGAAATCATTTAATAAAAGTCCACAAAGCTCGATATTAAGCAATGAATCTTTCGTGATCGTATTTTTCAATAATTCCTGGTATAGCCAATCAGCTCGCTCAAATTTCACCTATCACGGAGGAAATATTAAAGATGAGTGGAACAATACGTTTTCAACTATTTCTGGGTTTGCGGGCATAATTCCAACCTACAATTTATCACATTTTCAATACAATGTTAGCGATGCCACGATTGAAACAAATGAAATTATAGAAACACAATTGAACTATGCAAGCCTACAAGTTGGAGCTGTAAATTCAACTTGGTATCTAAATGGTCTTAAAGGTAATACAAATTCTTCAATCGCAGTATTAGATAGCGGAATAAATCCAAATCAAATCTTATTCCCAGATCACTACAACCCAACATATTTGAGCGGAACGATTGTTGGGTGGCAAAATTTCGTTGACGATGGCGATGATGAGGTTTCTGATGACAACGGTCACGGGACGTTCATCTCATCCATAATTTCGGGAACTGGAATAAGAACATATAATTCAAGTGTTCCAACTGTCGTAAATTTATATGGAAATTATTCTCACTTGGATTTATTCGACTCTTTAACACCTGGAAATTATTCTTTAAAAATTTTTACTTTCAACGTCTCAAAAGAGAACTCCCACATATTCATGAACTCATCGTGTAGCTATGACAATACTGAAATTGACGGATTTTGGTTTGAATTGTATAATAGTTCAAGTTTGGTTAATACCACAAGAAACATGACGCAAGATCAATATTATACCGTAAATCACAGCATTAGTTCAAGTGGACAAGGAATCTACGATCTTTATCTGAAATATCACAAAAAAATCCAGGCACAGCCAATTTTTTCGTTTAACGCAAGTGTTTCTTTTTTCCCTGAATTTTACGTGGAAAATTATTCTTATTTTACTGGAATTGCAAACGCAACTAAAATCGTGTCTTTTAAAATTGTAAACCAAACTGGAATCGGATATACTTCTGATTTAATCTCTGCGTTAGCAAGTGTAATACAAAACAAGAGCAAATACCATATTGTTAGCGTTTGTTTAAGCATTGGGACATTGGGAGACGATGTTGTGGCAATTAATAGAGTTATCAACGAAGTAATTAATAATGGGACTTTGGTAGTAATTGCCGCTGGAAATTCAGGAATTGAAGGTTCCGATCCGTTAAATAAATTAGCTCTCAATAAAAACGCTATTGTTGTTGGAGCAATAAACGATGAAGACCGCGTCACATCCTATAGCAGCATGGGAAAAAATGTAGGAGATGGGATTTTAAAGCCGGATATTGTCGCTCCTGGGGGGAGCAAGGTGCCAGGACATCGTTTAATAATAGGGGCAGATAGTAAATCAAATGAAACTACTGCGGGTTATGGCACTTCAATATCGGCTGCCATAGTTTCTGCCGCCATAAACGTGTTGATTGAAGCAAAATGGGACGATTGGGACAACTACATAGAGTTGAATTTAACTAATTTGGTGAAAACGATTAAATCAATCTTATTAATGACGGCTTCCGAGACAAATCTAGTTCGAGAAAATGACCCCAGCACGGATATTGATGAAAGTGCTGCTATATATTCGCCTTCTAGTTATAATCCGGTATCCGGAATTGGATTGAAAGACATCCACGAAGGTTATGGACGACTAAATATTGAAGCGGCTATAGACGCTTTAATAAAATTTATGGAAGCCAATTTGTCCGTATCTGGTTCGCTTAATAGTTCTGAGGAAAATCCTCTTGGCGCTCACGTGTTTGCTAGAAGAATTAAATTAACAGCAAACAAGCAATACATCTTTAACTTAAGCGAAGTGGACGATAATGCAGATTTTGACTTGTATTTATATTCAAATGAAACTGATGTCCATGGCGAACCTATATTGTTAGAATCTTCTCGAGGACTACTTGGTAATTTCAATTATTTATATTATATCCCCAGAGAAAATGAAACAGAATGCATTATTACCGTAAAAGCCATTGAAGGAAACAGTAAATTCAAACTAAATGCATCAACCGTGCTGAACGAATACGCACCAGTTCTAAATATAACCGAGGTTTCATACACGGGAGGAGAAAAAAATACGACTGTAATGAATTACTTCGAGTATATAGGATACGATGCTGAAAAAAATTATACCCTTGATAGATATTTGTTTTTCATTGAATATTTTGATAATGACACTTCTAATGTTCCACCTCAAGAAATACATGTGTCCATCAATGAAACAGGAAAAAATTACACGTTGAGCATCCTTAATCTAGGACCCTATAGTGATATAAATTTTTCTGAAGGTGTAGTATATGTTAGTGATCAAATTCAATTTAACGAGCCAGGTAATTATTCTTACTTTTTTGTTGCAAGTGACGGTCCTAATCGAGTTAGATATCCTGAAATTGGATATCTTAATTTAACGATTGTTTTACCGATTGAGAGTAAACGGTTCCCTTATATCCACAGTTTTAACGATGGTCTTGGGGATTGGAGTCATGATGGAACTGGATGGGACATTCTTCAACAAGATAATGGTAAAGATGATCGATCAAGAATTTATTCAACTTCGTGGAATTCTTTATATTTCGGCATAAATCATGAATTTCCAAATAATTACTCCTATCAATCTATTCTAATAACAGAAGATTATCCAAACGGTACGATAACGAGTCCAATAATTAATTTAACGCGAATTAGTAAATACATGCATCCATTTGCCAAGTTTGGTTTAAGAACAAGCATTAATTCAGAGGATTTCGTGTATTTGGAAATGAGCGTTAATAGATCTGATTGGATAAGAATAGAAACTTATACTAACGAAGAACAAGAGTGGTTTATTGAAGAAATAAATTTAACACGATATATCAACAGTTACGTTCAATTTCGCTTGGTAACCGCATTAGACGAAAATTTTGACCCAATTAATTACAAGGGAATAATGTTAGATTTCTTTGCTATCGAGAATTACTCGAATAATTCTCCTCCCAAATTAGATCCGGATTTTGATATAACACCCTCTGAAGGATTAGAGTTTGAAAAGTTTACTTTTACATGCAATTATTTTGATTCCGATAATAATTATCCAGAATTTGTTTACATTGAGATGGATGGTAAAAATTATTCAATGGTTAATATTTATGGAGACTGGGACGCCCGTTCAAATGAGCCTACAAATAGAGGCATTTTGTTCCAAAAATCCTTAATTTTGGCAGATATTTCTGATAAATCTTTTAGATTTCACTTTTATGACGGAAAATTTACTAATAGTTCCCAGTGGTACAATAAAAACGATGATTTAATTACCTTTAAAAATCCCGAGCCTCTTACGTTCAGATATTCTAAAAGTGGGACGTACATTGGTTTTCAATTTCCAAGTGACAATTTAGATCGTTATTACGTTGCGGGAAACCCATTATCCAAAGAATCTACTGCTTGGTTATTAGGAGATAACATGTGGCACACGGTTACTCGTTTAGAACACGAATATCTCTATGGAGGCATGGGACAAAGTCATGGAGGTGTGATTCAAGGGTATGGTTCAAATTGGAACGCAAAATTAATTACTCGTCCATTAGAATTAGAAGGTGAACGTGACGTGTATTTAGAATACGATTTCGAAATTAATCTTCAAAGTGAATATGGGGCCGACGAGGATTCTCTAGATAAGTGCATCGTCTCGATATCAACAGATTATGGTAAAAGTTGGGAAATTCTTAGAGAATACATTTATACCGATGAGAATTTAACAGGTTCAGAAAAAATTGATATTT
>JAUXAJ010000097.1 GCA_030620005.1 Promethearchaeota archaeon
CAAATATTTTCTCTCTTACTCTTCTATTAATGGCATTCGGACCAATTCTTTTATATTTACTTGGACTCAATCTATCAAGAATGTAGTTATCAAATTTAACGCGTTCATTTTGATCAAAATATTATTTTAATTCTTATTTAGAAAATATTACGAAAATACAATTATTTAAATTTAAAGAATTTTGTCGGAATCATGTTTATGGTAAAATATATACATGATAATCGCCCGGGTAAAGATTTATTACTGTGATTAACTATTTTTTTAATGTTCAAAATTAAAATAAAAAATTAAAAAAAAATTCCCATGTCTGATTTAAACAGTAATCCAAAATTTTCAAGGTATTATAAAGAAATTTCTCCATCAGATATTAGAATAGATAAAGAAGAAATTTTTTATAGGGATAAATATAATGATATCATGAATTACATTAAGGTAATGCTGACAAACTACGAAAACCCAACGATTCAACACTATTTAAAACCAAAAGGAGCGTTGTTAGTATATATTTATCCCGGGACGGATATCATATCGTTCTTAAAATTAATATCAAAAAATTATTATTTAGATGTTATTGAATTAAACAATGTTGAGATTTTAAAGTCTCCAGAGGACTTTATAAATAACTTTAATTCTATTTTAGAAGAATCCATTAAGAGAAAAGTTAATGAAAAAGAACCAAAATCTCATATTGATAATGAACAGAAAAGTAATGGAAACAAATCCAATAAAAATGGCGAAAAAAAATTATTACTAATAAATCAACGAGTAGATTTTGAGAAAATCCTTAATGAAATTAGTCTATTAAAAATTTTCACCAGTTCTCAGCCCGATAGTAATCTTTTAAGTTTCATTGATAAGGGTATCATTCTTATTTGGATTGATCACGATCTCCAAGACGTTAGAGATAATTCCAAGGATCTTTTTAACACTTTTGATCTTTTTATTAAAGTTCCTTTGTTAAATAAAGTGGAACGAGAAACATTTCTTCGAAATTTTTTAGAGAAACATGCTAAAATTGCTTTTGATGTAAATTCTATTGTAACTCTAACAGAACAATGGGAAGTAAATGACATTAAACAGTTGTTAAAAGTTGCTATATTTAAACATTTTTTAAATTCTGAACTAAACGATGTGAGCAACGAAATAACAGATATAATTATTGATTTAATTGAATCTGGTGAATACATGCCTTATATTGCGTCTGAATCTTTAAATGACCAAGAATCAGAAGTAGAAGAGGGGTTCTATCAAAATTCAATTAAAAATAAAAAAATATTAAAAAATGGAAAGGAAATTGCAGAAAATATCCCTAATATCAATATATTAGTGAAAGATATAAAAGAAATCAGCACTTCTGAATTTATGCTCAATCAGCTATACGAAGATGCTGCGTCTAAAAATTATAGTGAGCTCATATTAATAATTGATAAAATTAGTAAGAAAGAAGTACTTGAAGATATCGAACGAAAATTATTGGCAAAATATCCATTTATTTTAAACGATTCTCCAAACATGGCTCAAATTTATTTGGAAAAGGCAAAAAAATGTATAGACCATTTGAGACAAGCATTGGGAAAATAAAATGAAGAATGTTGAATCAAACGTGGAAGAAAAAATGGCAATAAAAGGTAAAAAAGGCACAACAAATAGGTTAGAAAGAAATTGCGTGTTTATTAGGAAAGTTATTTTAGAGAATTTTTTATCCTTCCAAAAAGACGATGTAGATTTTGGAGATTCAAGATTCATCATTATTGTTGGACCTAACTGGTCTGGAAAAACTTCAATCTTTCAAGCGATAAAATTTGGCCTTGGAAGCAACGAGAGAGACGAACGCTACTCGAAATGGTCCGATTTTATTAGAACAGGACGAAATCACGCAATGGTTGAGATTCACATTCAGAATGGAGATGAATTAATTAGAATTAGACGAATTGTAATAAGAGGAAAATCACCATTTTTCATGCTTCAAAGAAAGAACGATAAAAATTTCAGAAAAACTCAAGTTATAGAAGTTCAAAAGCTCGTATCAGGTTTAAATATCAATCCAGATAATCAGTTTGCTTATGTTAGTCAAGGAAAGATTGATAAAATAAAATCTTTAAAGCCTATTGAATTATGTTCTTTTCTTGAAGAAGGAATTGGCTTGAAAGGATTAAGAGATGAAATCCTACAACAAAAAAATAATGTGTTGTCTTTAAATAGTGACTTAATGTCATTAAGAACTAAAAAAAACACCTTGAATTTTAGTTTAGACCTTTTAAGACCAAAGCTTGAGCGATTAACCCAGAAAATAGAATTACTGAAAATCAAAAAAAAGTTCACCGACGAACTTCTGTGGGCAAATAGAAACAAATTACAACAAGAAATTGAAAAACTTGATTATGATATAGTATTAATTCAAGCAGATATAAATCAAATTAAAAGAAAAAAGAATGATTGCGATAGAAAAATTGAAAGCATTCAAGAAAAAATTAAGGAAATAGAACAAATGATAAACTCTCACTCAGAAAAGTTGGGAGAACTGAATTATATAAATAAGGACTTAGTTTCAAAAATTCAAGATTGGCAAATAGACAAAATAAAAATGAAACAAGAACTAGATGATTTGGCAGAAATTATTGCTACAAATGAAAAAGTTCTTGAAAATTTCGAAAAGCAAAAAGAAAGCTTGGAAAAAGAATTAAAAATAATTAAAGAAGAAAAATTGCATGTAGAATTACAAATTGACGATTTAATAAAAGAACAGAGCGAATTAACTAAAAAAATCAAGCTCAATGAAGAATTTTTAGATAAATATAATCAATTAATTACCAAAAAAAAAGAATTGAAAACGAGTCTTCAAGAAAACAATAAAATAATAAAAGAAACTAACAATCAAATAAATGAAATTTTTCAAAGTTTTAAAGATATAAACCATAAATTAGATAAAAACAAATGGTTTTTGGAAAATCCTTCAAAAGACTTATTGAAACACCTTGATAAGGATATTAGGGAAGCAACTATAAAAGGCTACGATATTGAATCTGAAATCAAACAAATAGAAATAGAAAAATCAAAAAAATTAAAAAGATTAAAAAGTCTTCAAATTTCACTTAGGGAACGCAGAATTGTTCTTCCATCTAACATAACAATTCTAAAAGATGAAATAAGAAAACGAGAGTTAAAAGTTAAAGGGCCTATTATTGAATTTCTTAAATACGACGACGATTTAAGCTATGCTATTGAGTCAGTTTTAGGGGAAAAAGTTCTTTATAGCTTTATTGCTGATAATTGGGATACTTTAAACTTATTGAAAAGATTGAAAAACAAATATAATGCATATTGCAATATATACGTGACAAAGAATCTTAAAATCGTGCCTTTAAACAAGATTAACGCAAACGGAGTAATTGGTTATTTAGCTGAATTAATTAGAGTTCTAGGAAATGATTTGGACATTAAAAAGGTCATTCATTCAATTTCAAAGAATTGTTTAGTTGTTAAAGATTACCGCGTTGGGAAGGAATTGCACAGAAATCGCAATTTTAAGGGCAAATGCGTTACTTTAAAAGGAGAACAAATAATTTCTTATAAATATGTTTTTGAAACCCCATATTTAAAGCGATTAAAAGGTCTATTGAGTGTTGGCACGCAATCAGAACAAGCAAATGTTTTAGAAATAGAAATTAAAGCATTAAACGATCGCATTTCTGAATTAAAAGTTAACCAATCAAAATTTGATAATCTTCAGAGAGAAGCGTTTAGAAAAAAAGAAGCTTTTAACGATCTCTTGTATAATTTTAATCAAAAACAAAGATTAACATCTAAAAAAAACCAATTATATGAATCAATTCACATATTAGAAAAGAAAAATACAACAACTCAAAATACAATTAAAGAATTAAACCGAGAAATTAAAAACTTGGAAGCTCAAAAAGATCCTGAGTTTTTCAAATGGAACGAGAGAATAAAAGAAATTCCTAAAGAGTTGAATTTTTTTAACACTGAAAAGAAAAAATGGGATGCTAAATCTCTCGAGAGTCAAGAGCACTTAAGAGAAGTCGAAGAAAAAACAAACAACCACGAAAACAAGTTAAATATTATTAATTTAGAATATCAAACCAAAAGAGATAACTTTCAAAAGGCAGATAAAGAAGCTTTCAACATTTTTCGAACTCTACAAGAGATTGAAGAAGAGATTGATCTTGTAAAAGAAAGCATGGTAAAGTCAAAATCTATTAAATCTGAGTTCCAAAATGAAAAAAGTGATAGAGAAAAAAAAAATATTCAAATAAAGTTAAATTTAGAGCAAAAAAATATTAAAATAAATTCTTTAAAACAAGATCTTGACTCAAAAAAGAGAGACTTAGACCGAATAAATTCAGAAATGAAGCCATTAATTTCACAACATGAGATTGAAGTTCGAACAATTGAAGAAATTAACGAAGATATCACTAAGATTGACAAAGAATTGTTGAAATATTTAGATGTTGATGATGAACTTTTAGTGGAAAGGGATCAGATCTTGGTTTCCCTTAAGAAAATAGCTAAAAATCAAGCGAACATGGAAAAAGATATCAAGGCAGCATTAAAAACTGAAAATAAAATGGAAGATACTTATAATAACAAATTTAAGGTAGTTCTAAACGATTTGAAAGCAAAAATCAATAACAAATTTAAATCTTCACAAATTAAGTCTTACTGTTCCCTTGAATTAATTGGAAATTTTGAAGAATTAGGAATAGAGATTAAAGCAGCTACTTCAAAAGATAAATTAAAATCTTGTAGCGCTTTAAGTGGAGGTCAAGTCGCCATGATTTCGATTTGCTTGATTCTTTCTCTTCAAGAAATAAAGCCTTCTCCGCTTTGCATGCTTGATGAGCCCGTAATGTTTTTAGACGATAAGAATTCAGAAATCGTATATCAATTGATTAAATCTACACTTGAACAAAATTCCTCGCAAATAATCATGTTTCTGCCCAAATCCTCAAGTGGATTATTTTTACTGGCAGAAAAATTAATTGGAATCGCTAGAGTGGGAAAAAAAGAAATATCCTCGGTTTTTGAACCTAAAATAATAAAAATAGAAGATTAAATGATAAAAGAAACGCTAATCTCAGACATTTTGAATGAGAGAATTTTAAATATTCAAAAAAAAATCCTCTCAGGAGAGTTATCTTTACTAGATTTAGAATTGGTTCCAATTTTTACGGAATTAAAAGACTCAATAAATATCGACAACTTAAATGAGTCTTCTAAAATATATGTTAACGCTTGTACGCTTCTAAATAAAAAATTTGAAGAATTAAAAAACTTACTGAGATCACTTGACAACGAAAAGATTTTTTTACAATATTTAAAATCAAATCCTAGCGATTTAGAAATATCCCAATTATTTGAGGGATGTTGGAGAAAAACACTTGACATCGATTCTTTATCGTTTGACTTTCTTGAAACCAGTAAAGAAAAATTGTTAATAGATAGACGCAGATCTTCGTCCATAGAACATCTAAAAAGGATTAATGTCAAGGATGAATTTTTATTGGAAATTTCAAGAGAAAAATTCACCGAAAAGATGATTAATTTTTTCAATACCATCAAAAACATGTTACCATGCCCTTACGATGAAATTTTTAAAGGAGAAAAAGACCAGATCAAGATTTACCAAAATTTCGTGTATCTACTACATCTGCTCCAATCAGGTAAGATTTCTTACGAAAAAAATACTAATTATTTATTTTTAAAACGAGATGAGAAAAAATGAACGAAATGTCAATTTTAATGAGCATTTTGAGCAAAAAGAACGAAGAAGACCGTCAATTAGGCGCCACAGAGGTAGAAATTCTTAAAGCCTTGAATATTAAAAACAGGAATAAGTCCTTTTATTTTCACCGGTTAATTACAAATTTCTCAAAATATGTCGAACCCTTGGGGCTGCAAGTGAGATTCAATCCAGTGGATTCCCATTGGTTTATAACATTTGAACCAGAAGTATCAGATATCCTATCTGCTAACCCCTTTCAGGGAAAACCAAGATTAGCTGCAACCTTATTTTGCGTGTTAATGTGCTGTTTAAATAATTCAGGAGTGGGAAAGATAAGCGACATTAAAAATTTGAGACGTAAGAAAAACATCCTTGAAGATTTAAAAGAATTGGAAAAAATGGGTTTTATTGGAATAACGCAAGATTTAGGACAAGTTTTCTTGACTCCATTAATAGGATATCAATTGGACTTAGAAAAATTGCTCATAAAACTAGCTCTAAAATTGAAATGAATAACACAAGACCATTAATAACAAGAGGATAATGTTCACGATCACCTTCATTGAAAACATTTTTATATTACTCGTGAATTAATGTAATAATAAATTGAATCCTTAAAATAAAAATAAGTTAAATCAATAATAGAATAGAATAGATTAAATACCTTGTTGAAGTAGACCTAATATCACGTCTGATTTTCCTTCGACTGAGGGTGGTCTTTTTCTGAAGATACGTGCGAAGAAATTTTGAAGATCTAACGGTAAGACAGGACATCCTCCTAGGAATTTCCCTTTATTTTTAAATTGTTTACAACAATCACCAATAATGCATGTGGTTTTTTTATCTATATCTACTGGGATGTCTTTTTCGTCAACACCATCACCAACAATTATGGTTATATCTTTAATTCCTTCCTTTCCGAAATCAATGATATATGGATCTAAGCTACCACGTAACATTCCATTACAGCCAGCTTCACAAACTTTATTTTTTCCTTGAATTACATGAATTTTTGGACTAAGAGTTTCTAGCCTCGGATCAGCTCGGGCAAATTTTTTTCCACGTGCTAATAATCCATTATTAACCACATGAATTTTATCTAAATCTATAGTACCTAAACCTGCTTCTGAAACGAATTTCAAATGTTCAATTCCAGTTGGATTAAATCCCATTAATTTACAAGAGATTGCATCTACAGCTGGACCATTTGTTCCTCCTATGATAAGTCCTAAATTATATGGTTCTACAAACAATGGTCCTTGACCTTCACCCGCCCATATAGCATCTGCTAAAACGAAGTCTGGCGGTCTAACTTTATACAAATCTGCAATTTTTTTATGCAAACTTAGTTCAGTAGTATGATGAAGCACTCTATTCATCGTTGGGATAAAACCAAGATTGTTTTTAACTGAAAGAGTTACCTTGGTATACATATTAGTTTTAATCTTTGGAAGCGAAATGAAAATATCCGCATCACGCCAAATTTTAGGAATTACAAATGGTTCTTCTTGAATAAAAGGATTGTCGACTGTGACTTCTACATGTTCCTCTTCATCAAAATATACTGGTTCAGCTGCTCCCTTTAAAATTTTATCTGCTCCTGTTACTTTAAAAACGATTCGAGCAGGTAAAGGAAGCTTAGGAGTTGAGATTGCGAAATTCTCGCCTGCACCTACCCAGTCAGCACCGAAATCTTTACATGCAAGAGCAACTCCGGCACAAAATTTTGGATGAGTATTACTTCCGATTACCTCATCTGCTTTCCAAGGATAAACAAATGAAGGCTTTAATAAAACTCTTTTTCCATCAAAATCAGTAAAATCACATTCTACAAAAATTTCTTTGACATTTTCGCGGGTCTCTTGTATAGTATACTCCAATTGCTTTTTTAATACTACCGTTTGATTAACATTATTGTTTTCTATCTTTTACTCACTTCCCTAAGCTGAAAAAAATTAATTTTAAATATTCCATCTGAAGTTTTACATATTTTTAGATTAATTATTAGGTTACCAGTTTAATATTTAAAATTTTTGTGAGAAGAAAAAAGAGGTGATAAATTTTTTTTTTAATGAAATTAGAAATTAAAAGTTATTGAGTTTTGTAACCACCCAGCTTTTTTCATTTAATTTAAATAAGTTCGACCATTAACGCGAAAGGCGATTTCGCCTTTCATCTACTGATGAAAAATAGAATTATATATCTTTTTTTCCTATATTTATTTTGAGGTAAAATATCTTGGAACAAGTAATTCATGAAGGTAAGAAATATGAAGTAAAAGACGGAATATTAGATTTAAGTTGGGTTTTGATCGAAGACATATCTAAAATTGAAGGACTTGAAAGACTTACTAATTTGCGAGAGCTTTATCTGAGTAGGAATAAAATCTCCGAGATTAAAGGGTTAGAGAAGCTAAAAAGTTTAAGAGTATTAAGAATTCGAGAGGGATATAGTTATTCCTATAAAATTCCCGAGATTAAAGGGTTGGAGAATCTTACTAATTTAGAAACGTTCGAAATAAGTGGTCATGCAATAACAGAGATTAAAGGATTAGAGAACCTAACTAATCTAAAAGAATTAATCCTATATAAGAATAGTATCGGCGAGATTAAAGGTTTAGAGAACCTTAAAAACTTAAGAGCATTGAGAATTAAAGCAGGGAGGCATAGCTTAGCTGTTCAAATTACTGAGATTAAAGGATTGGAGGGGCTTCCTAACTTGGAGGTATTAGAGCTGAGCTATCATAAAATAACAGATACTAAAGGGTTAGAGAATCTTAAAAATTTAAGAGAGTTAAGAATTAGAGGGGCATATAATGAATCTGGACAAATTAGCGAGATTACTGGGTTAGAGAAGCTTACAAACTTAGAAATTCTAGAACTTAGTCATCATAATATTGCAGAAATAAAAGGGTTAGAGAAATTAATTAACTTAAAAGTTCTGGATCTTTCCAAAAATCAAATTACCGAGATTAAAGGATTAGACCACCTTATAAATTTAGAAAAGTTATTACTTGAAGAAAATCAAATTACAGAAATAAGAGGATTAGAGAAGCTCAAATATTTACAAGAGTTATCTCTTCATAAAAACCAAATTTCCACAACAAAAGGAATAGCATCTCTTAAGAATTTACGAGTATTAGATTTAAGCTTTAATAAAATAACGGAGGCCAAAGAGTTAGAAAAACTTACAAGTTTAAAAAAGTTATACTTGACGAGGAATCCTATCGCTAAAGAAGTAACTAAAGAACTTAATAATCATCTCGAG
Source organism: Promethearchaeota archaeon (assembly GCA_030620005.1). Next base: position 9,011 of record JAUXAJ010000097.1, read on the forward strand.
AAAATTGACTGTGAATTAGTGAGGTATGTAAGATGGGAGCGAAAAAAAATTAAGATTAAGGATAATAAACTACGAATTAGTGTAAGGGGTTATACATTTCTTAAAAGCATATCAGATATCGAAGGGTTAGAGGAATTAACGGATTTGCATGAGTTAGATTTGAGTGATCATCTAATTTCTGAGATTAAAGAATTAGAAAACCTCATTAATCTAAAGAAGTTAAATCTAAGTCAGAATAAAATTTCAGGGATCAAAGGTCTAGAGAATCTTACTAACTTAGAAGTATTAAACCTAAGTAAAAATACATACCGGGATATAGGACCGTGGTCTGAAAGAAGTTTAGATTTTTGGTGGCCCATTCGGACAATTAGAGGTTTAGAAAAATTAACTAATTTGAAAGAGTTAGATCTAAGTGTAAATTATATTACTGAGATTAAAAGATTAGAAAATCTAATAAATTTAGAAAAATTAAATTTGAGTGGAGAGTGGGGTAGAGGACAAGGATATAAAATTGGAGAGATCAAAGGATTAGAGAACCTAAAAAAATTGCAGGAGTTATCTCTAAATTGGAATAAGATTATTGAAATTAAAGGGTTGGAAAGTCTGATTAATCTAACGAAATTATCTATCGAAAAAAATGAAATTACCGAGATAAAGGGACTAGAAAATCTTACTAATTTGCAAGAGTTGAATTTATATGGCAATTTAATTGCCGAAATTAAAGGGTTAGAAAACCTCACATTTTTAAAAGAGTTAAATATCGATAAAAATAAAATATCTCGGGAATTACTCAACGAATTAGGTGGATTAGACGATAAGGGTCATGCTAATAATCCGCAAAAATTCGTGGAATATTGTCGAAATAAGAAGAATAAATCAAGGTGAGAATTTCTTGTTACATGTAATTTATGAAGGGAAAAAGTACGAAGTAAGGGAAGGATTTTTAAGGTTAGGTCGCTGTAAAATTAATAACATTAATGATATTGAGGGTTTAGATAAGTTAACTAATTTAAAACAATTATCTCTTTATGAAAATAATATTACTGAGATTAGCGGCTTAGAGAAACTGTATAATTTAGAATACCTAAATCTATGGCAAAATAAAATTACCGAGATAAAAGGATTAGATGCTCTCACTAGCCTGCGAGAGTTATACCTTAATTATAATCAAATTTCCAAGATAAAAGGATTAGAAACGCTGACAAATTTAGAAATATTACATCTTTATAATAATAAAATTACTGAGATAAATGGTTTAGAGAAATTAACCGAATTGAAAGAACTAAAACTAAGTCAAAATAAAATTACCGAGATAAAGGGTTTAGAAGAGTTAACTAAATTAAAAACTTTAATTTTAAGTTGGAATCAAATTACCGAGATAAAGGGCTTAGAAATTCTTATTAATTTAGAAAGTGTTACTATTCAGAATAATCCAATTAACGAGATAAAAGGATTTGAAAACCTTACAAGTCTCAAATCAATCCTCCTCTATGGCAATCAAATTCCAAAAAAAGAAATAGAAATAGTAGGTGGTTTAGACAGGAGTGGTTGGGCTAATAAACCTCAAAAATTCGTAGAATACTGTCGCCTGCCAAAAAAGAAAGGAGAATACGTGGCTTTTAAAACTAATTTATTTTATCTTAAACAGGGAATGTTAGATTTGAGCATGAAAGGTATTGCAGATATAAATGAAATCATAGGATTGGACGATTTAATTAACTTACGGCATTTAAATCTTAGTGAGAATCAAATTACCAAGATAAAAGGATTTGAAAATCTTAACAATTTAGAGAAGTTAAATTTAAGTGGGAATCAAATTACTGAAATATGGGGTTTGGAGAATCTTACTAAATTACTATTGTTGGATCTGAGTAAGAATGAAATCGCCGAGTTTTGGGGATTAGAGAATCTTGCAAAACTAAAAGAGTTAATAATTGGTGATAATCAAATTCCAGTAAAATTAATTGAAAAACTAGGTGGGATGAACGAGGATGGATTGGTAAATAACCCCCAAAATTTCGTAGATTACTGTAGTAGTTTTAAAAAAAGAGCAATTGAAATTAATGGGAAAAAAATTCTTGTTAAGTATAAATCCTTAGATTTATCTAATAGATAGATTGAAGATATAACTGATATAAAAGGATTAAATCAATTAACTGATCTACAAGTATTAGATCTCAGTAGTAATCACATAACTACGATTAAAGGGTTAGAAAACCTTAAGAATTTACGAGAATTGTATCTGTCTTTTAACGGTATTTCAGGGATTCGAGGTTTAGAGAATCTAATAAATTTAGAGATATTAGATATTAGTAATCCTAGGCAATATTTATCATATGATCGTTCTGGGGATTATTATCTTCAATCTAGAACATATATTTCACCAATAAATGAAATTAAAGGATTAGAAAGGTTAGTTAAATTAAAAATATTAAATCTTAGAGGAAATCAAATTAGAACGATCAAAGGATTAGAAAATCTAACCAATTTAGAAGAGCTAGATCTTAGTAGAAACAATATTACTGTAATTAAAGGTTTAGACTCTTTAATAAGCTTAAAGAAGTTATATGTTAATAAAAAATTAAGTTATAAATACCCGCGCCCATTATGTTTTAGTTATTTTCCCATAGAGGGTTTAGAGAAGCTATATAATCTAAAAAAAACCGATCTCAGCTGTGTTTGGGAATTTGTGGTTAATGATTATCTCAAGGTAAGATTGAAGGAAGGAAAAACAAGAATCTATGTAGCTGGCAGAATATTTAATCAATGTGCTTATCTGTTAAGTAGAACACCTACAGAAAAAAATAGATATGTAAATGAGATTAAATCAATAGACGATATTCAATTTAAAGAAATTTATGCGGCTAGTAAACCTCCCGAAGATGTATTATGGGGGATTTGCTCAAATCTAAAAGAATGGGCAGATAATAAGTATAACACCCATTATCTTGGAATGAGACTGGCCTTTCCTTTGCTGAAAAAATTAACTGAGGCTGGGGATCCGATAGCTAAAAGCGTATTTAAAGACGAGATTGCTAAAAGGTTTAAAAGTGGTAATATAGGTGTAGCATTATTTTTATTAAACGAAAAATACTTAGATTTTTTTAATAAAGCAGAAAGAGATATTTTATTTGAAGAATTTGATAGATATTTAGAAGATCCGAGTGCAACTATAACTGAATCTGATTGGCGCAAGCTTGGTAATGCTTATAAGGAAATAGAAGGATTAGATAAAGCAATAAAGTTATTAGATAAAAATAATGATAAATTCGCTCAGTATAATCTTGGTCTTATACATAAAGAAAATGATGAGGCAGAAAAGGCAATTAAAGCGTTAAAACGTGCGTTAGAAATCGATCCGAAATATCATAGAGCATGGTTTAGGCTCGGATTTATGTTTCATGATATAGATAAATTAGATCAAGCTATTATTTCATATAATAAAGCTTTAGAGGTTGATCCAGATGACAAATCCTCTTTGTACAATCTTGCTCTTATACATGAAGAAAAAGGTGAAGTAGAAAAAGCAATTGATTCATATAATAAAGCTCTAAAGATCGATCCGAAATATCAACAAGCATGGTTTAGGCTCGGATTTATGTTTCATGATATAGATAAATTAGATCAAACTATTATTTCATATAATAAAGCTTTCGAGTTTGATCCAGAGGATAAATACGCTATATATAATCTTGGTTCTGTACATGAAAAAAAAGGTGAATTAGATCGGGCTATTGAGTCATATAATAAAGCCTTAGAAATCGAACCTGATTATAAAAACGCTTTATTTGGTCTTGGTATTATAAATGAAAAAAAAGGTATGTTCGATAAGGCAATTGAAGCGTATGAACGATCATTAGAGATCGATCCGAAAGATCATGTAGCATGGTTCGGTCTCGGTAATGTGTATATTAAAATAGGTAAATTAGATCGGGCTATTGATTCATATAATAAAGCTCTAAAGATCGATCCGAAAGATCATTTAACATGGTACAATCTCGGTATTGCGTATAATAAAATAGGTGAATTAGATCGGGCTATTGATTCATATAATAAAGCCTTAGAAATCGCACCTGATTATAAAAACGCTTTGAATAATCTTGGACTCATACATGAAAAAAAAGGTGATCTTGAAAAGGCAATGGAGTTGTATGAACGTGCATTAGAACTCGACCCAGAGTATTCTATAGCATGGAACAATCTAGGCGTCGTCTACGAGAAATTAGGCTTTATTGATAAAGCGATTGAATGTTATGAGAGAGCTTTAGAAATTAATAGTGAATACGCGACAGCGTCGATTAATCTTAAAAAATTAAAATCATGAGGATCCCTACCTTCAAAATTTTTTGAAGGTCGTATTATTGGATACCCGTGGTACTAGAACGCTTCTTGTGGTACAAGAAACTTGATATTTAATTTTGTAAATTTTCTTGATTATCATCTTCGTGTTATGGTGGAAATGATATTCCATCTGAATTAATTGAAGAAATAGGAGGATTGAATAACCCTCAAAACTTTGTAGAATATTGCCGTCAACCCAAAAAACTATGGTTAAAATATAAATTTGTATTATTGTATTATATTGTTAGAATATAGATCCTGTTGTAGGTAATGGAACAAGTTTATTACAAAGGTAAGGCATACGAGGTTATTGGTGGAGAATTAGACTTAAGTTCTCAAGGGATAAAAGATATTTCAAAGATCAATGGGTTAAAGAAATTAAAAAATTTAAAGAAATTAGATTTAAGTGGGAATAGAATAGATGAAATTAAAGGATTAAAAGCACTTGTTAATTTAGAATCGTTAAACTTGAGTGATCAAAAATACTACTATTCATTTAGGATTTCAGAGATAAAAGGATTAGACACATTGATTAAATTAAAAGAGTTATATCTTGAAGGGAATAACATTAAAGAAATCAAAGGGTTAGATAATTTAACAAACTTGGAACGTTTAGACCTTAGTTGGAATCAAATTAGAGAAATTAAAGGATTAACGGCATTAAAGAATTTAAAAAGTTTAAATCTCAAAAGGAATAGAATTGAGGAAATTAAAGGTCTGGACCAACTTACTAATTTAGAGTCGTTAGACCTGAGCGATATGACTTTCTACCATACAGATCCTTCGTCTATAAGAGGTCTTGATTTTGTCTGGTTTCCAATTTCACAGATTACTGGGCTAGAAAACCTAACAAAACTGAAAAGATTGGATTTAAGTGGAAATAAAATTCTTCTTAGAGTAATTAAAGAATTAGGAGGATGGAATAACCCTCAAAACTTCGTAGAATATTGTCATCAACCCGAAAAACTCAGAAAAGATTGGTTAGCACGAAAGGATCTTAGTACCTTAAGGGCAGAATTATCAAAATTTTCAAGGGAAAGACTCACGTTTATTGTAAGACCCTGGAAGGTTCAATGGGAAAGAACAAAAAAAGAATACATTAATTCAATAATTGAATACATTAAATCGAAGAATTCCTAATTTATTTTGTTAAATGACCAATCACGAATAAATATAAATACTATAAATGAATAATTAATTGAAATTACCTAAGGTAGAAGTTTATTTAGATGGCGAAAAAAAAGAAAGAAGTCTGTCCAACTTGCGGAAAATTATTTGTATATCTCAGTCGCCATAAATGTAAAGAAGGCGAAAAAAAGTATTAATAATAACTAATTTTATATCACGATTTCTAATTAATGGATTCGGTTACCGGAATTTTATCAGATAAAAACAGGCTTAAATTACTTATAAAATACTAAGGTCTAGATAACTGACTAATTTGCACACATTAGATCTTGGTTATAATAATTAATAAAATTCTTTTGTTAATTGAAATAATAAAATCTTGATATAAAAAAAATCAAAATAACAGCACTCCATAAAGCACATTCTACAGGAGCCCAAATGATTACTTCCGTAAACTTCTTCCTCTTTCTCGTACGGTTTCACTGGTTTTGAAGGGTAAATAGCAGAATTACACGCCCAACACGCGTTTTCCAAGTTGCTTAACGCTTTAGAACATTTTTCGCAGTAAAACGCATTACAGTCAGGACATATGAAAATATATGTGTTAAATCCTCCCAGTTTTAGATTTTATCATTTTTTTGTTTAATAATAATTCATCGGATTCATTTAAAAAACTTCCCTTAACACCTCGTTTTCCTCAGACTTAAAACTCTCGGAACTTTAAGTGGTTTTTAAGAGGTTTTAAGGGTTTTAAGTTAATAATAATAATGTTATTATTAACTCTTTTAATAATTTAGATTAATCGAAATTCTTCTCAAGGAGACAACCATTAGGATTTTAAGGGGATTAATCCTTCTTACCAACTTTTTTTTCTTCCCAATCTTCATATGAGGCTAATAATTTATCGATTTCATCGATAATTGCTTGCTGATCGAAAGCAACTGATTTTGTACTTTTAAAATATTTTGCATATATTTCTTTATTATCAATCATCTTTTCTATGATGTTTATAATTAATTGGTCCACATCAATTTCGCATTCTTCAGCAATTTCTGCGACCTGTAAGCGAGGAAATCTTGTTCCTAAATCCAATATCGTTTTCTTTATTTTAACTTTTGCCAACTCTTCTTTTTCTATCCTTTCCACTTTCAATCGCTCTTCTACTTTTTTTTGTTTCTCTAATCTTTTTCGTCTTTTTCTTTCTGCTTCTAATC
>JAUXAJ010000142.1 GCA_030620005.1 Promethearchaeota archaeon
AAAGAAATTTAATAAGAATTCAACCATTAATCGTCAGGATTTAACAATAATGAATGTAATCTTTAATTAACGATTCATTAATAAGCCAAATAATAAAATTTAAGAATTAGAATTGTCTTTTTTGGAATTATACTTCATCAATTCCTCTATTCTTCTTCTTGTTGCTTCTATTATGAACTCGGAATGAGAGCGATACCCCAATTCCCTATACTCGTTGATGAATTTTATAATAGTTTTCACTAGCTCCTCAGGAACTCGCACTGTTCGATATTCGGGCATTTTTAGAAATTTTTAGAAGTTTTATTATTCTAATAAAATGTAAATATAATTTAAATGTTGTTAGAATATATTTAATTCAAATGTGATATTTTTGATATCCTATTCCTCAATAAATTTTCCATGTTTATTAATTTATGGCTTATAATTTAATCAATTTATTCAATTATTAATTTCATATTAAGATCTTTTACAATCTCCGAGTAGAAATAGCTTAATCACACAATTAACCTAATCAGACAATCCCGTTTTCGCTTAATTTTTTTTAACTTTGTTTTTATTTTTTTTTTCTTATCAGTAATATATTTTTAACACGAAATCAGCAGTTTTCTGTGAATTAGGAATCTTTGCAAGTGATTTAAATCTTAACAAGTGATTTAAGTTTAGTAAGAATCTCCTTCCTTTATTTAGGAAGTAGTAGTTCAAGGAAGTAATTTCATGTTCCAAAAACTAATTAAGTATGGTACGAAAATATTAAACAATTAATTGATTGACTGAAGAAAAGGATCAAATAGCGATTAGGAATTGTTTTTTTCGTTTACTAATTTTTTTAACTCAGTAATTAATCCAAGTTCTTTGTCAAAAATGGTCTCAGGATCGTTCTTAATTAATTCAAAAAATTCTTTAAAGGCAAGTTCCGTTAATTCGGATATACTAGTTTTTAAAGTTTCAGAAATTTTTTTAAGTTTATTATAATTTTTTTTAGAAATTGTAATTTTGTATTGGTCATTCATTAATTTACCCACCACATTGTTATTTTTTATCCAAAATGGTTATAAACTTCTGTTAATTATAATATCCTTACCTTTTTATCCTTAAACGAAAAAAGTTTTGATAAATTATAAACTTTTGTTTGAAGTAAAATGTTTAAAAAAGATAATTTTGGGATTTTTTGAACACACATAAGTATCATATACAAGACTATTTTGGGTAAAAAATTACATCAAGGATTTATTTTTAATAAAAATAACAACTCAAAATTTAAAAATTTTAACTTTAAATTTAAATTTTAACTTTATAAATTTACACATGTCTTTCATTGATCTGTTTGCCAAATTCAAGCGCATTTTTTACTCCGATCCAGAAAAGTTTTCTGAATTTAGTTTGATCGATTACTTGGGCACCCGCATCCTTAATTTCTGCTTTCATGTAATCACGTGCTTTTCCCCCCGTAAAACGAGCTGTCGCGAACACAACTACTTTCTTTCCACTAAGATCTCCCATTCTGGATACGATTTCGTCAAAAGCTTTTGGTGGGAATGATCCGTACGTAGGCATGCCGATGATAATTAAATCACAATCTGTAATATCGAGAGCATTCAATTCAGGTTCTATAGCAGAAAAATCCTTATTCTCGAACTTGTCAAGCATTTTTATTTTTTCGATAAATTTCCCCTTCAATTCAACTGGAAAGTAGCTCACTTCATAATTAGTAAGCACGCTGCCGATAGCTTCAGCGGTTTTTTTCGTTCGACCTCCCATTGTGAAATATGTAATTAGCGCTTTCATGATTTATCATTTATTCTTCTCTTGACATAATAATTGAAAAAACAATTAAATAATTTTTTAATCTACTTAAAAATCGATTAATTCCTAAATGAAACAATTACAAAAGAAGATAAAATTTCAAAAGATGATTTTTTAGGTGAAATTAAATCGTTAAATCTGGAAGCATGGCAAAAATCAAAGGAAATGATTTCTTTTTAGCTTGAATTCTGAAAGATAATCAATTAACCGTTGATTAAATTGGAATTTATTGAGAAATAATCATGTATTTACGAGAATCTTTAAAATTTGGGATTTTTTACTCATAGCAAATTCAGTATGGTAATAAAATAACATGTTTTAAGGAATTAAAATAATTACTGTTGAACCTTTTCTTACTTAAAATAGATAGTTCTTCTTCAAGCATCTTTATCAAGACGATCTTAAAATTTATAATTTATAAAAAGTAAAGTTAAATTTATTTCGAACTACAGTTACTAAAAGAGGCTTTCTTAACCTTAGAAATAGAAAACATTAGTGATCCATGCATTCAACAACTGATTCTCAAAAAACTAAGTTCAATAAACATATTCTAATTATTTTTCTAATTATTTTTACGGAAGTTTTAGGTTTTAGCATAGTCTTACCCGTTCTTCCCTTTTTAGCATTATCTTTTGGCTTAAATGCGTTTCAAGTGGGATTAGTTCTAAGCGTGTTTAGTTTTTGCCAGCTCTTTGCCAGTCCAATCACGGGTAAGCTCAGTGATCGGTTTGGGAGAAAACCACTTTTATTATTAAGTCAGACCAGTACTCTCATTGGATTCTTTCTTCTTGGAATTGCAGATACTGTTTGGTTATTAATAATAGCTCGGCTTGTTGATGGACTATTAGGAAGTAACATGACGGTAAGTCAAGCATATATTAGCGATATAACAGAACCGCAAGATAGGACTAAAATTTATGGATATTCGAGCGCTGTTTTTGGCGCAGGGTTAATATTTGGACCTCTTATAGGAGGAACATTATCAACTATTAGTTATTCAACACCAATGTTCTTTTCTGCTGGAATAAGCCTTCTTTCCATGATCTTAGTGCTAATTTTCTTGCCTGAATCATTAATTAATAAGAAGGAAAATTTCTCGTTAAAATTTGATGATATAATTCCTGTAAATGACGCAAAACGGTTTTTCAAGGATTCCAAAGTACGAGGTATCATACTGACCTTTTTTATCTATAATGTAGGATTCATGCTCTTCATATCCACTTTTCCTCTATTTGCAGAGAAGCAAATACAAGTTGATGCTCAAGAACTTGGTTTTTATTTCACATGGATTGGCATTCTTCGAGTTATTTTTCAATCAATCCTCATTAATCCCATCCAAAAAAGATTTGGCGAGGATAAAACATTAATAATGGGAATATTAGCAATGATCTTAACTATGATAACCCTTATTTTTTCCACGAGCTATTTTATGGTCTATATTCCTCTTACTTTTTTATCCTTTGGAACAGGCGTTAGCCGCCCTATTCTGACAAGCAAATTAACGAATAGTGTTAAGAAAGAAGAGACTGGTAGTGTTTTAGGCGTAAATAATGCACTTTCGAGTACGGGACAAATTATAACACCAATTGCCGGTGGGGCATTAATTCAATACCTGCCGTCTCAAACTCTCCCTGCAATTTCTTCCGTCTTTTTCGTTCTCATGCTTATCCTATGGAAATACAGATTTATTAATTCTACTCCGAATGGAAAGATGCAAACTTTAAAAGAAGAATCGCAGGTTGAATCATAGATCAAACAATTTTAAAATTCTTGAATGATTTGAAAAATAAATTATTGCACGAATACGAAACACTCTACTTATAAGATTTTTTAGCATTTCCATTAAAGATGGGCCTTTTGGGGAAGCACGAAACAGATGTTCTTTGACTTCTTGAGATATATTTCTTGATGAAAATTCCGTTAATTCTTGAAATTTTATAATATCAATAACTTAAATTCACATTATTACACTTTAGTAATAAAAATAAATATTCTTATTACCTTTATTTACACATGACAAAGGAAAATATAGACAAGATACTTCCTAATTCTAAATTAAAAGATCTTGGAAATGAATTTCTATTTGAAATTAGCCATAATTATCAATCTTATATTAAAACTAATCCTGAAATAAAACTCTTTTCTGATATCTTGAAGAATTTCTTGTTAGAATATTTTAAAAACTCTGATTTCTTACCTGAAAAATGCAGATTGATGATGTTTAACTTTTATGGTGAGGATTATTCAGAACCAATGATAAAAATTACCTATCCTAATGAAGATAGATATGATAATTTAAAAATGAAGGATGAGCTTGAAGAAAAATTCAAAGTTTATTTAGTTAAAATTTCAAAAGATGTAAATGAGTTTAAAGAATTCAGAAAAATACAAAAGAAGTTTCGATTTGTAATTTATAGGGTGTAAATGTAATGGACATGAATGATTATTTTTCTATTGCAAATTATCTTGTTAATTTCATTTTTTTATAACCCATTTAATTTCTCAAAATATTCGTCGGGATCATCAATTCCTGAAGTTAATAATCCATATTCTTTTTGTATTTCTAATTCTTTACTGATCTTTTCCATGTATTGGACGTCTAAATCTTTACTAAACCTCATCCAACAGCCAAGCGCGTCAGAATAATCTTGCCATCCACCATATGTAAGCTTGCTTATTATGAAATCCTCTTTGGAAGTAACCCAACATTCAATATCGAATAATTTTTCCCTTACCCTATTTTTAAGAGAAATAGGCCCGATTTTCTTGTATTTATCACTGCTATATTTGTCAAGAATATGATTGTCATATTTCACTGTCTCACTTTGATCTAAAAATTGAATTATTTTTGCTTCTCTCGCTAAAATAGTAGTTGAATTCCAATCTTGGAAAGGAAAGAAATCGTTTTGTTGTAATAAAAAAATATAATCTCCTATTGAAATGCTAGATGTTTCAATATCAATTACAAGATCAATATCTCGAGTAATTCTAAAATCGGAATATAAGTTTGTTAAAATTCCTCCTACTAAAAAATATTTAATACCTTTTTCTTCTTCAAGTTTTTCAAGGAAATCAATAATTTGTTTTAATGCCTTTCTATATACAAGTTCCATTTATTATTTCCTCCATTTCCTCTTTTTCATTTTTTCATGGAACTCATACATATCTAAAATAATTTCTTTTCGTGTTTTATGAGGATATCTCTCACTTTCAATTCTGATGTAATCTTTCATCCCAAGATCATATATTTCTAAAAACATGCTTTCCAGTTTCTCTAATGGTGTTTTTCTCATTAATTCTATTCGACCTTTGAAATTCCTTGCGATTTTTCGGAAATTCTTTTCGGTTTTCTCCGACATTATTCTCAACACTTTTTAAAACGTAATTATTATTATATTTTTATCATATCTGCTTAAGAAACCATTCATATTTTCACGTTATAAAATTGATTCTTATAATTAATAGAAACTGAAGTTTAAAAACAACTAATATTACTTGTTTTTCAATAAATTAAAAGAACTTTTCTTATAAATGTTTATTTGCGTTGGGGGAATGTTTACATTAAGAAAAAAATTACTTCTTGTGCGGGGAGTTTTATTTCACATCATGTTTCCCTTTTTGAATGTTCTTTACTCTCAATTGCATTCTTTTTTGGATTATTATTAATTTAGATACGAGACAATCAAAAGTTTATAAAAAATTTTTAATGGGATTGATTATGAAGAAGCCAAACAAAATTATGAACTTGATAATTTAGGATTTTAGCATTTTTCACGCGAAAAAGGCTGATTTTCAACATTATCGGTTTCTATATTGAAAATCTATTCTTGGCAATCATGGTAATCGTTGAAATTGTGCGTAGGAAAAAAATAAATTTTGTAATCTTTTAAATTTTAATTTTAAAGCTGTAAATAGTTAATTTATGGCGAAAAAGAAAGATTATTACATGAAGTAAAAAATTCTAACAAGAAAAAAGGTTTGAAAAAGTAATGATTTAAAAAAAAAAATAGATTGCTTAACTCTTGATGCTGTTTCCACATTGAGAGCAAAAACTCGCATCGCGACCATAGAACCTGTTTCCACATTGGGGACAGAATTTACTAACTATAGTTTTTGGTGGTGGTTGCACTGCTTGTTGTATTGGTGCTTGAACCATTGGTTGCATCACTAGTGGCTGAGCTGAGGGCGTTCGATTGTAGTCGTCATTTAATCTTTTCAATGAAGCTAATTTGAAATAACCGATTATTTGAAATATGATTCCAACAAACGATAGTATAACGGTCATGGAAAGCACCGTGCCTAATTTTAAGTTTTTGGCGCCATTTATTGCGTCTCTTCCAAGCCTTTCTGGAAACAAGCTCAAATTATTTTCAAAATAGACCATCAATTTACCCCATGCCTTATATTCAAGATATCCGGCAATGAATAATATCAAAATTCCGATCAAGATAACGACCACGAATGGTACGATTATAAATGCCCAACCTCTGGAAAAATTAAAGTTCGAAAAACGAGAACTAATACCAAAAAGAGTTAAGACCAACCCCAAGGCCCCAGAAATTATGACGAAAATTCCTAAAAGACTTACAACAAAAGAGATAATGTATTTTGAGCGGAATTCCATCAAATTTGGATCAGGGTTCTTGTAATATATGTTTCTAATGTTCCCTAAGGCCATAAATATGAAGATCAACTCTAACAGGCCGAAAAAAGGGATTACAAAGGTTAATACTGACAGTATTGCCACGACTTGCATCCTAGAACCGAACTCTTGCCATTCTCTCATTACATCATTTGACATTTTGATTTATACCTTGTTTAATATATTTTTAATGTTATTAAAATTATAAAATAAATCATGATATTAAAAAAATTAATAGACCAATTTTTATTATTTTTTAAATCTCAAAAAAAAAAGATCTTAAGCAAAAATCGAAGAAAAAAATCAATTTTGCGAATACTAAAATGTAGCTATATTCTCTGAGATTTTTCGCTCAATTAATCTCGAGATAGAAGTATATTTTTGGCAAAAAATTACATCAATGGTTTACACTTAAACTAAATATTCAAAGAGTCCCAAAAAAAACAAAATTTAGTTAAATTGTTATACTTGGTTTAGTTTATAAAAGAATAAAAAAAAGGAAATAATGTTTACAAAATTTTACAAATCAGGTAACAATCATCTTCAATTCATTGATTAAACCAATAGAATCTAGAAAAATAAACGGATCGCCTTGGATCAAATCAAAAATGTGATTGAAAGCAAGTGTTGATAAATCTTGAACATCCAAATTGTATTTAGCAGCAATTTCTTCTAATTTTTTGTAAGTATCTTTTAAAATGGGGATTTCACGATCATTTTCCATCAAATTCATCTCTTTTTTTCCGATGTTTTTAAATATAATTGATAATTTATTTCTAATTGAACTCAAAATTTTAAATGATTTGATAGATAATAGACCCAGTGTTTGTTTTAAATTTTGGTTATAGGAAAAATTATGAACATTATTACAAGATAATGTGAATTAATTAAATAGAATAAAAAAAAAATAAGAAAAAATAAAACTTTTTCATGATAATAATTTGTGCATGAATTTCAACAATCACTCACAAAATCTTTTATTATTCTTATTTAAACTAAATAAAAATGGATGTAGATTCAATACCATTCTTCGTAGGGTAAAAATCTTGTCAAAGATTTCCACAATTTGACTTAATTCTAAGAAGTAAACAGTCAGCCAAAAAAAGTCCTTCAACCTAGTGATAATTTTTGAATCTCACCTATAATTAATTATAAGCACGGCGGTTAAAACAATTAACCCTCCGATAATGTTCCAAAGGACTATCATCTCGCTTCTTTGAAGTAGAAATGAGAATAAAAGAGTTATAAATGGTTCAATGTATAAAAAAGATGCTCCTTTAGAAGATTTTAGTTTAACTTGCGAATTTAGCCAGATGTAGTAGCCAATTACAAAGCATCCTATCCCTAAATACAAAGCACATAGAAGTATAATACCAGATGTAATAATAATTTCAACGAAAATAAGGAATTCGTTATTAATAATGACAAAAATAAGTAATTCCAAAGTTCCAAGGTAGCCTACATGTTTAAGAACCTGAAGAGCAGGCTTTTTCCTTACTTTTGATAAATGCTTGATGGCGGAATTGTAAATACTCCATAATAATGGCGTCATTAGGGCAAATAAATATCCCCAAAAATTAGGAGACTGAGGCGTGAATATCGTTATATCTCCTCCTGTAACTAAAAAAAATGTTCCAATTGTAGCGATAACAAAACCCATGATTTTTATAGAATTTAATTTTTCTTTAAAAAATATTAACGATAAAATTGAGATTAAAACTGGAGACAATAAACACACGTACAAGGCCGGAAGAGAAGGTCCAATTAATTGAATTGCGTTATATTGAGCGAGAAAAAATACCGAAACACCGGCAAAACTCGCAATCAATAGTATCACGCAATCATTTCTTGAATAGTTTTTTTGGTTCACATTATCTTTCACAACGTCGTTCTTCGGTAAATTCTTGTTTTTCTTTAACCAAAAATAGATATCAATAATAAAGAACGAAACTGAGCCAATTATGAACCTATAAAGTGCCAGAGATAATGGTGAAATGATTTCTACCGCAATATCCACGATTATAAACGAGAAACTCCATATGATAATCATTAGAATTAATTGCAAGTATATAAAGATCGTTTTATCGTCGGTTTTTGTTTTTGTAGTTTTCACAGACAAATTCAATCAAGAATTTATAGTTAAATGCCTTTTTATAAGTAATACTCGCAATAATTATTAGTTTTTGGAAAAAGACCTAATGAAAAAAATTAGCTATAGCTTGCATTTTGGAATTATTGGTTCAATTAACTCTGGAAAACAAATACTACTTGATTACTTGGGGGATCTTGCCATTGAATTTGATCGCAACAATGAGGATGACAATGAGAAAGGCTATCATGAGTTATTAATCGTTCACAAACGAGTCCCGATTAAAATCAAGGTGCACATTGCGAATTATCTTAACGAGTTAATGCATGCTTATGAAAAAATTAAACGTCTTGACGTCTTAATATTTGTTTTAAACATGGCGGAAAAGAATTCCATTAACGATTACACTCTAGATAAGTTTAAAAATTTTTGTGAATATTCCGTTTTTCAAGGTTTAACGATTCTAATTGGAATAAGGGGACCTTTAAAGTCAGAAAATCAAATCAGTAAAGGAGATTTAATTAATAAAGCTAAAAATTTGAATATGTTATATTGTTTTGAAATTCAAGACAAGCTTGAAGATATACAAGAAATTTTCGATAAAATCTTGAATGATTTTATATTCAAGTTTCAGTTTTCAAGCCAAGAATTGTTTGAAAGAGCTACAGAGTATGGAAAGAAGCTGTATTTATCAAAAAGGTTTTAATTATTTCTATTGAGAATGTTAAAACTAAAAAAATAAAAAGAATAAGAATTAATTAATTTAATATAAACGATCATTATTATCATTATTATAAAAACATCAAAAAAATAAAAAAAAAGTTGAATGAGAGAATGGGAGAAGATTCCGGCATTTTAGTTATTGAAAAACACGAGGGCCGAAGGAAATGTCCAAAATGCGACGAAGAACACGCAAATATGCTTCACGAATCCGTGGATAAGACCGTAATACTTAATGATTACCCAAAAATCTACGGAAGGAAATTTAAATGCGGTAGATGCGGAACAGAGTGGAGAGAGAAGTAACTCAGCCGCATGGAAAGATAATAAAAAGTTTTAATTTTTTTATTCTTATTTTTAAAAATTTTTGCTAGAAAAAAATACATCTTAAAAACAGAAAGAACAATACTTCTTATTTTAAAAACTGCAGATCCCTTTCTTTTGATTTGAGTAACCATTGAAATAACGTTGGTCCTTTCTTTGATGTCCACCCTGACCATTTTTCAGAAGGGTTATAGCCATGGTCTATCATTAGATCTGGTAAAGGGCCTAATGCTTTTCCATTCCATGTTATATTCGCAGTAATTATTGTTCTACCATTAGGATCTGCATCTTCAGGAATTTTAATGTTGATAGGTATTTTCTTCGTTTCATTTTTTTCGATTGTGGATGATCCTTTTATCATATCTGCTGTCCATCCCTTTGGTAAATTTAATTCGAAATCAACAGAAGATAATTTATTTACATAATTTTTAATGCTTAAATTTGTTTGAAACTCTTCACCTACTCTAGTTATTACTCTTATTGGGTTAAAATTTAGCCAGTGAGGATTATATCCCATATTTGGATCTTCTTGCGCGATGATATCCGATAAAACTGTTCTATATTTTGAGACAGCATTACGATAATCGTGTAGTAGTTGTTTATCTACCTTAAGGATACCAATGTGGCTTGTTATAATGTACTCAGGATTACATCCCAACAAGATTTCTGCACACTTTAAGGAGCCAGCATTTTCTCCTATTTCACATAGGTTGTGGCAGATTATATTTGTGTCTTGCTCATTGAGTATATTGTCTTTGAAACTATCTCCTGCAAAAAAGACTCTTTTTCCATCAACAATACCAAACATTCCCATGTGGTACTCCGTTTGTCCTGGAAAATGATAAATTTTGAATTCATACTTATCCCATTTAAGAACTTCTCCATCTTTAAGTGTACGATCAACTTTGATGGACTGATCCATCATACAAGGCATCCTATAATGTATTGGGTTTTCTAGAATATCAACCATATTTTCAAGAGCAAAAACCTTAATATTATATTTTTGCTGCAGAAAAGGAATTCCTGCTATATGATCATCATGATAGTGAGTAGGAATTATGAAGTCAATTGTCTTAATATTATTTTTATCCAGAATATCAAATAGTCTTTTTTCATCATAGAAAAAACTAGAGTTATCACCTGGGAAGTCCATCAAAAGACAATTTTGGTTAGAACCAACAAGAATAACTGATGTCCCAAATCCATCTCGGATAATATGTGAGAACAGAGCTTTTATGTCTTTTTTCGTTGAATCCTTCTTCAAAAGTAGATTTAATGTGAATTGACGGCTCATGAATAATTTGGCCATAAAACGCGCTAACCCTACTTTTCCAAGACGCAATGCTGAGTTAACTTGCTTAAATCTCTTTTTCAAAACCTCTATTTCTTTTTGATGATTTAGAATGATCTCTCCATGTGAAGGCAAGAGTGTATCAGGTTTTTGTTTTAGTAGCTTTTTGAACGACTTAAGTGACTTTTTCATGCCAATATCTCCCATATCTATCCCATATTGATATTCCAAGTCATAATAAGTTAATATTTTTCCACCAGAATGTATTAAATCACCTGTGAAGGCTACTACTTTATCATTATACCTCAATAAATATGTCATGCTACCAGTTGTATGACCACTGGTTTCAATAGCCTTAAAGTGATGAAAACCCCATTTAAATGTTTCTCCATCCTTGAATGATTTTGTAAGGGGAATATTATAAGTACTTACAAAAAATGTTGGTTTAAAATAGTAGATATGGTAGTAAGATTTTGTTTTCCAGAAATTAACAGCATCAGTAAATAATTTTCTTTCTTTATAAGGAGCAGCAATAGGAATTCCACGCTCGATTGCTCTATAATCTCCAAAACATTGGTCACAGTGGTAATGTGTATGGAAAATAAAGTCTATTTTTTCAATACCAATCTCGTGAAGGAAATCTAGCACTTTTCCTGATCCAAAATCAATGAGAATTGCTTTATTCTCATCTTTAATGACAAAAACATTTACAAAGTCTTCAAAAAGGTAAATATTATTGTAAATTTCTGTGAATGACACTACTACATTCAACTCCACTACATTTGGATTATGGTTATTTTTTTGAGATATTTCTTCCAAAACGATTCAAGCTTTTTTTTGAGATACATGTTAGAAAGTATTACCATGAAATTGAATTTAAGGGAAATGTTGAAAATGCTCGCACCGGGACAAGAAGCCATTTCTCTATGGACATTTAATAACCTTTACTGATTTTAAATTAACTAATATAATAATATTGATTATTGTTTTTTAGATTTTACCTATTTTCTTAAGGATATAATTATTTTATTGTAGAGCTATTCCATGAAATCAAACAGATCTGCAGTCTTTAGGTATTTTTTTTTAATCATTTGCTGATTTTCTGAGCGTGATTTCTCTTTTAAATCAATATGTTGAGTCGCCCAAAAAGTTTGAATATGTTTGATGAGATCTGGGGGTTGTTCAATTTTCCAATCAGTCGGAAAAACACAATTATAATAGGGCGTGCTAAATCGGTGACCAATTAACATAACAAACCCACGATCCGTGGAGGTTCGGAAAATTCTTCCTGCGGCTTGAATCACTTTCATCATCCCGGGATTCCTATAGACATATTCAAAACCTTTTTTCCATTTGAAATCAAAATATTTTTGCATTAATTCTTGTTCCTTTGAAAACGCGGGTAGTCCCGGACCGATAATAAAGGCTCCAATAGCCATGTCTCCCGTAAAATCGACTCCTTCACTAAAGATTTTCCCATGCACGGCAATGCCAGTTCATATCGGAGAGAAATGAAGGGAATGAACCCGTATATTGAGATTAGGGCATTAAAGATGAGATTTGTTTTAAAAAAACATGGGAAATTAGTTGACGAAGACACGCTCGAAGATATAGTAGAC
>JAUXAJ010000316.1 GCA_030620005.1 Promethearchaeota archaeon
AAAGTGGCGTTCCTATGGGTGAAGGCTATGGTGCGACCGAGACTAGTGGAGGAGCAACCATTAATCTTTCTGCGCTTTCAAAAGTAACAGGATTCATGCGTGAAGTAAAAAGGGGCATTGGCATTCCAATTCCAGATACGGAAGTTAAAATAATGAATCCAGAGACTGGGGAAGAACTTCCCCTTGGCGAGCCCGGTGAAATCTGGGTAAAAGGCCCTCAAATAATGAAAGGATATTGGCCAACACCAGGTAAGGGCTTGACTGATGATGGATGGATTCAAATGGGTGACATAGCTAAAATGGATGACGACGGATATTTCCATATCGTAGACCGAATTAAGGACATGATAAATGTATCGGGCAATAAAGTCTATTCAAGAGTGATTGATGACATTTTACACGAACATCCTGCGGTCAACATAGCGGGAGTGATTGGGGTCCCTGATCCCGAGCGTCCTGGGAGTGAAAGAGTGAAAGCCTTCATAACATTAAAGCCTGAATTTGAGGGTAAAGTTACTGAGGGTGAAATAATTGCCTATCTAAAAGACAAGGTAAAACCATACGCAGTTCCAAAGTGGGTTGAATTTAGAAAAGATTTGCCCTTAACAATGGTGATGAAACTTTTTAAAAGAAAACTCAGAGATGAAGAAATAGCTAAGATGAAAGCTGAAGGTATCCTTAAATAATATTTAAATTTTTTTTTTTTTTTTAACTTTTAATGAAATTTCAAGTAAAATGAATTTACTCTTTTTTATTTAAACTTTCATTTATCATTTATTTATTATTAAGAAAAATGAAAAAAGGGAAAGATTTTTTTACAATATTATTTTAAGATTTAAATAATTAGAAAATTAATAAATTTCTATAAACATCTAAAAATAATTAAAAAATAACTTAAAAAAATAATTAAGGGTGAAAAAATAATGGGAATATTATTTGGAACTCCAGAATGGGCGGAGGCATATGCAAAAGGTCTCAATGAGAATGCTGATTATAGAGAAGCTGCGGGACCAGATGGTTTTCCACCAGACGGCTGGGAAGGCGATTTTATTTTTGAAGTTGAGCCGAGCGGTAATTTAGACCATAAAATTACAATGTGGGTTGGATTATATCACGGTGATTGCACGGGATGCAAAATTCTAGGGCCTGATGATAAGTATCAAGTCGTAAAGTCTGGAGAGAAAGCACCTGAAGGTGTATATGGTGTGGAATTCGTTTATAGCGCTAAATATGATAATTGGGTAAAGATAATGAATAATGAATTGGATTCTATTCGAGCTTTATTAGCAGGACAAGCGAAACTTCAGGGCGATATGGCTAAAGTCATGAGAGCTACTAAGGCGGCCCAGTGCATGGTGGCCACAACAGCTGCTATAGATACGGATTTTTACTAAAAAACACTTAGTAATCGAAAAAATTTTTATATTATTCTTTTTTTTTAAAAATTAATTAAATAATTAATTCTAATTAAACATCACAAGCTTTCTTCTGTTTAATAATCATTGAATCAAAACTCTTTAAAATTATCAATGATAATTGGATGCCTGAATTGATACCGCTTGACAATTCTTTCCTTGAAGACTTCGATAGCAAATGGATTGCCAAAACTTTTCATTTAAAATGGAAAAGAAATCTACTTCTCTTTAGGAAGTGGGAGCGAACTCGTAGGAAACTACTGACTTTATTTAGGCAGTAGTAGTTCATCAATCTATTTTTAATCTTATTTATCTATTTAGAGGAATTTATCAATCTTGACTTTTTTTAAGAAAAATAGAGTTAAAAAAAAAGATTCTCAAGAGCATAGAACAAATCTATTTTTTTATTTTATCAAGTACAAATACCTTTGGGAATTTCAGTAAAATTCCAAGATTTCGTTTTCCCGTGCTTCCCTTTTCAAATCGCAACTTCTTATACCCAAACTCGTTTTTCTTTGTAACCATCTGAATAGTGGATAGTTCTCCGCTATGGAAGCCCATGGCGTCTTCGGGTGTTAATTTTAACACTATGTCGTAGTCGTCTAATTTACCACGGCTCAGTTTATAATTGCCATTTTCAGCAACTAAATTTGCCCAAAAATAGTTGTCTTCCTCCATTTGATAGCCTAAATTAATTCTCGCTTTAAACTTACTAAGAGCTTTTGAATTCTTAGGATTTTTTCGTTTGTCGTCAATAATACTCATTAGGACGGAGTTTAAAGTCGTAAATAAATTGTCTTGTTCATCTTTATCCATTTTTTTTCATCCAACTTTTTTTTAATGTTAATACTATGTTTAATTTTATAAATATTTATATATTAGTGGTTGCCTAATTAAAAAATATATCAAATTATAATTTTAAGGTGAAAAAATAAGTGTGGTTTTTTTTCTCGCCAAACATAATTTATGGTGAGGATGCGATAAATTTTCTAGAAAACATTTCTGGAGAGAAGTGTTTTATAGTATCTGATAAAATTCTTGAAGAGTTAGGCCATGTAAAAATTTTAACTGATAAACTTGACGAACTAGGAAGGCAGTATAAAATTTACACCGAAGTAAAGCCAGATCCTCAAGAAGAAGATGTAATGAAAGGAAAAGAAGCGTGCAATTCGTTTGCTCCAGATTTAATTATTGGTTTAGGTGGGGGCTCTGTAATGGACACGGCAAAAGCAATATGGGCAATGTATGAACTTCCGGAGTTGGTTGTTGAAGACTTAAATCCTTTTAGAGAAGACTTATATACTTTAGGAAAAAAAGCACGATTTGTTGCAATACCGACTACTTCGGGAACTGGAGCCGATGTTACATGGGCTGTTGTAATATCTAGATTAGAAGGAGATCATTGGAGGAAATTGGAAATTGCCCATAAAGGATTCGTTCCCACGTACTCGATCCTTGACCCTGTTTTTCCATCAGGAATGCCTCCGAAATTAACTACCGATACGGCGTTCGATGTGCTTGCGCATTCGTTTGAAGGGCTAATCTCTATTTGGCGGAATGAATTTAGTGACGCCATGTGCATAAAAGCTATAGAACTTGTCTTTAAATATTTGCCAATCGTTCATAAGGATCCTAAAAATATTGAAGCTAGAGATTTCATGCATCAAGCGGCTACAATGGCGGGATTGGGCTTTGGGAATGGTCAAGCACATATTTTCAAATATATCTTTTGAAAAGCGCAAATGGGCCATGCCATGGGTCATAGTTTCGGAGCAGTATTTCATGTACCTCACGGGAGAAATGTAGGTGTTTTTCTTACCTATGTCAATCAGTTCTGCCTTAACAATCCCGAAGAAACCGATAAATCTGCTGAAATCTTGGGAACTACTGCGAAAAAGTTGGGCTGGGCAGAATGGAGTACTGATAACAAGAAAGCGGCTTACATAGTCATAGATAGAATTAAAGAGCTTCAAAAAACGGTTGAATTCCCTACTAAATTGGCTGATGTAGGAATTTCAAGAGAAGACTTTGACAAAAATTTGAAATTATTAACCAGTTTATGCTTTCAAAGTTCTTGCAGTGTAATGGCTCCCAGATCTGCAAATGCTGCGCAATATAATAAACTCTTTACTTACGCATTCGAAGGGAAAGATGTAGACTTCTAAATTTTTCTATTTATACTCTTTTTTTTTTATGAAGAAGAAAAATGATTTGAACTGAAATATAAGGTTTATATTTTTTTTTTCTTTTTTATTATTATACAAAATCTTTTTTTAAAGCTACGCATGCTTACTGTCAAAGACAACTTATTTGCCTTACAAAAAAAGGAAATTTTTTTTTTTGATTTAGACGGAACATTATATTTAGGAAACAAACTGTTTAAAGGAGTTATCGAGTTAATTGAAAAATTAAAAAAAGAAAATAAACTTGTTTTCTTTCTTTCTAACAATTCAAGTAAATCTACTTCAGATTATCTTAAAAAATTAAAAAATTTAAACTTGAATGTAGCGATTAATGACATCATCTTATCGCAACATCCTACGATCGACTATTTAAAAAAAAAA
This sequence comes from Promethearchaeota archaeon, assembly GCA_030620005.1. The sequence continues at coordinate 3,980 of JAUXAJ010000316.1, forward strand.
AATTATAATAAAATATTCTTGATGGGCAATCAATCTCTAAAACTTGAGTTTGAACAAGAAGGCTTTGAATTAACTGAGGAAGATCCAGAGATCTTAGTCCTTGGCTTTGACCAAGAATTAACTTACGATCGTTTAGTTAAAGCTTCTTTCCTACTTCAAAACGACATCCCTTATATTGCGACACATTTGGATAACAGATGTCTTACTGAAGATGGATACATTCCTGATGCTGGAGGTATTGCGGCTCTATTATACAAAGCTACAGAAAGGATGCCAAGAGTTTTTGGAAAACCAAATAAAGAAATGCTTCTGTTTAAATTAGAGCAACTTAAGATTTCACCTAAAAGGGCTATAATGTTTGGAGATAGGTTATACACAGACATGCGCATGGGGCTTGAAGCAGGGGTCTCTACTTGTTGTGTATTGTCTGGAGAAACAACCTTAGAAATGATAAAAAAAAGCGAGTATAAACCAGATTTTATAATTAATGGGATATGGGAAATTCTAGATATATTTTATTAGTGAGAATAAAGAGTAAGTTACTTAAAATCGAGAATTAAAAAAAATTAAATATTTATTTTTTGAAAAAAAAATTTGGTTTCAAACACTTTTTAACCCTTTCTGGCTAAAATTGCCGCATGAGCTGCTGCAACTCTAGCAACAGGAATGCGGAATGGAGAGCAACTGGTATAGTCTAAACCTACTTCATGTAAAAAAATTATGCTCGAAGGATCGCCACCAGTTTCTCCACAAATGCCTATTTTTAAATGTTCACCACCGTAAACTTCTGCATGTCCTTCTCTTCCTTCCTTTACAGCCATTTTAATTAACCTTCCAACTCCATCGACATCTATGGTCTCAAAAGGATTTTCCTTCATAATAGGAGGGTCAATATCATCAATATATTTTGCCAAAAATTTCCCTTCAACATCATCGCGGCTAAAACCATAGGTCATTTGAGTTAAATCGTTAGTACCAAAGGAGAAAAATTCGGCTTCCATTCCAATCTCTTTGGCGGTTAAGCAAGCACGTGGTATTTCGATCATCGTTCCCCATAAAATCTTGTTTTTAGGTACATGTTCGCCCAAAACTTCCTTTGCGTGAGGTTTTAAAATTTCCATTAAGCGCTTATATTCATTTATGTGGGAAATCAAAGGGAGCATTATTTCTAAATGAACATTAATTCCCTCTTTCTCACATTCTACAAGTGCCTCCATTAATGCTGCGACTTGTACTTTATATATCTCAGGATTGGTATTTCCTAATCTGACACCACGGTGCCCTAGCATGGCATTTTCTTCTCGGAGTTCTTCGTATTTTTCAATTAAAAACTCCAATTCTTTTCTTCTATCGTTGTCAATGTTCTTAACTCTCAGCTCAGTAAATTCTATTAACATGGATTTATAATCGGGAAGGAATTCATGTAAGGGCGGGTCTAAAAGGCGGACTGTTACTGGTTTACCGTCCAATA
>JAUXAJ010000238.1 GCA_030620005.1 Promethearchaeota archaeon
GATAAGGTTTTAGTCTATCCATGGGCACATTTAAGCAAGTTCCTTAGCAAGGATTCAAATGCCATGGAAGTTTGTCCAAAAATCGCAAAAATTTTAGAAGATAAAGGAATAGAAGCAAGTTTTTCACCATTTGGATGGTACAAATCGTTTAAAATTAATTGTATTGGTCATGAAGTCGCTGAAATGTATAGAGATGTGAAATTATACATTCAACCTGAAGAACACATGACAAATGCCGAATTTAAAGTAATATCTTCTAATGGAAAAGAATACGATATAAAATTCGATAAGGACAAAAATATTTTACCTTTAAAAGAGATTAAAGACAAGGATTTTAATTTATTCTTAAAGTCAGAACTAGGTTCCAGAAGAGTAGATAAAGGAATTGAGCCAGCTCATATAAAAGTGATGAAAGAATTTGAACTCGTTGATTTTGACCCGAACAGCGATAAAGGCAATTTGCGCTGGTATACAAAAGGAATAATCATGAAGAATTTAATCAAGAATTTTATAGAAGATCGCATTATTGATTTTGGAGCCATACTTATTGATACACCAATCATGTATACAGTAAAAAATAAGAAGTTGACGGCGCAAACTGCTAGATTTCCAGCGAGAACCTATTGGTTAGAATCTGGAAGTGATAGATATCTTTTAAGATTTGCCTCTGATTTCCTTCTTTTTGACTTATTTAGTAAAATGAACTTAAAACCTCAATATTTTCCAATGCGCGTCTATGAATGGGAACAATACGACTTTAGGCGTGAACAAGAAGGAGAATTAACCGGATTGAGAAGATTAAGAGGTTTTATAATGCCCGATATGCACACGTTATGTAAAGATTTAGATTCTGCCGTAGAAGAGTTTAACAACCAATATGTTTTAATTAAAAATCTTAATGATGATTTGGGAATTAAAAGTCATGTCGTTTTTAGAACAACAAAAGAGTTTTATAAAAACAACAAGAATTGGATTATTAAATTAGTCAAAGACGAGAACGAACCAGCTCTTCTAGAATTATGGGAAGAAAGGTATTATTATTATGTACTCAAATTTGAAAGAGCTGTGCTTTCTGCTCAAAACAAGAGCGCTACCTTGGCAACAAACCAAATAGACGTAGAAAGCTCTTTAGAACACATAGTAGATAACAAGGGAAAAAAGAGACAAAAATACAACATTAGTTTTACGGATACTGACGGCAATACAAAATATCCTATCATTCTACACAATTCTCCTACAGGCGGGCTGGAACGGATTCTATGGGGTTTGATCGAGACTGCTATAAGAGACAAGGACAAGACGGTCCCCGGGTTCAAAACATGGTTATCTCCCGTTCAAGTGCGAATTATAACCGTTGGCGAGAATCAAAACGATTATGCAGAAAAAATCCTTGAGAGAATTAATAATGAAGGATATAGAACTGATTTTGATGATAGGGAAGAAAAACTCGGTAAAAAAATCAGACAATCTGAAATTGATTGGATTCCATATACAATTATCCTTGGTAAAAAGGAGCACGAAAATGTAACAATTTCAATTCGAAAAAGGTTAATTGGTAGGCCTTTTGGTCCAAAAAAGAGTACTTCAGAAAGATATAACGACGTTAAAATCGAGAAAATATTGGAAATGCTAGAACAAGATACGAAGAGTTTCCCGAAATACAAGCTTCCAAAGCCATTCCGACGATTCTCGACGAGAATCTACTTCAGAAAGTAATCGTTCTTGCTTCTTTTATTTTAATTCTTTACCTAATTTGTCAGATGTTTTTTTTTGTAAGTAAGTAATTTTCAATGTTTATTCCCCCGCAATCTTTAAGCACGAGTTTGCGATTTTGGTGAAAGCAAGTTCTACATTTTCTCCCGATTTTGCCGAAGTCTCTAGATATTCACATTTTAACCTTTTTGCTAGATCTTCTGCGTCTGATAGGGGAACTCTTCTTTCTAGATCAATTTTATTACCTATAAGTATCATGGGTATACTTTTTTTTACAGTTTTCTTTATGGAACTAATCCAATCAGGAATTTTTAGTAAAGATTGATTCGCCGTGACGTCAAACACTCCCAAAGCCGCATCGCTCCCTTTAAAATAAACCGTTCTCAGCTTGGAAAATTGTTCTTGCCCACCGATGTCCCAAAGTAGAAGGCGCACGCTAACATCTTCAAGATCGATGTCTTTAATTAAGAAATGAGTTCCAATTGTTTTCTTTAGATCTTCTGAAAAGTAGTCTTTAATAAAACGCAGGAGAAGGGAAGTTTTCCCAACTCCAGCGGGACCAAACAAGCATACTTTAAATTTATAAGTTATTTCAGACATTTTTGATCAAACTCCTTTACTAAACAACGAGTTATGTTTTAAATATAAAAATATCTCTTATATTAATCTTTTTAGATAATATTAGATATTTCACTATAATAATAATTATTTCATTAAGATATTTATATATTTAATTATTTTGAACTCACTTTATTATTTTGAATTCAAATTGTTCCAAACACTTTTTTATTTCTTTAACTCGTCTTTTTGAAGCTTGCAAGCTTTTTGTTTTCGTAGATATAAAACACGAGTAATTTCTATTTTCTTTTATAATATTGAATGAAATTGGAGGAGTCACGAATTCAGGAATTCTTTTCGTTAAATTAGGGATTAATTCTTCGTCTAAAACTTTATTTGATTCGTTGCCAGTGTAACACAATTCTAAGCGTTTGAAAATTGAATGAAATTTGAATTCTATTGCCGAAAAATCCACGAAGTTAATTTTTGAATAAAGAATTAATTCAACTGGATTTCTACATATTACATTTCTTATCCCAATATAAGAAGTAGTTAATCTTGGATTAATTTCTATGAAAGTTATTAATTGATTAGCTCCTTTTACAAAATCAATTCCAAAATAACCTGTAAATTTTGAAAAATCAAGATTATTGGTAATTTTTGTTAAATTGTTGATTATTTGTTCATGGCTTTCAACAGGCGTGTGTCCTCCAAGATATTCGCCCGTTTTATTTTTAATGTTAATATCTTGAGAATTGACGCTTAAGATTAATGGAGTACTCTTTTTATTACCTGAAAATCCGATTAAAGAGATGCTTAAATCATCCCCTTCAATAAATTCTTGCAAGATATAGTTCCGATTAAAATCAAGGTCGTAAATTGATCCTTGGAAAAAATCTTTGATTTGACGATCACTTTCAAAATAAAAAATTGACTCGCCTCCAACGCCATCATTGGGCTTTATTACAATAGGACTTTTCAATTCTTTAAATTTTTGAAGAATAAATCGGAAATCTAGGGAATTATCTTTAAATGGAACTTGATACGTCTGAGGCGTATTAACCTTTTTTTTTTTAAAAAATTCATGGGTCTTAATCTTGGACGCTCCAATTTGAATGCCTGTTAAATCAACGCTCAGAATTTTTCTACCGCTTTTACTTGCGATTTTAGTTAGGTCGTACAAGATATTTGAAAATTCAGGAGCAATTATGAAACAATACTCACATCGTTTCACTAATTTTTTAAATTCCTTAATATAATTATCTTCTGCATTTACTTGTTTTATAAAATCTGCTTCTAAATAACCAGATAAAAAAACAATCCTATAATCAATTAATGTAAAAATCTCAAAATCTATTGCCTTAAAATCCGTAACGATCGATCTTAACATGCCGAACCCCTCACAAAATAGCGAAGAAGGGATGTTCTCTCGATTGAATCCACCGCCTGAAATGTGCTCGAATATAAAGATCTTATTTTTACTCATGGTATTAAATTAGCTTATTTCAACTTAATTTTTTTTAGTTTAATGACATTTTTTTAGGTTTTTAGTCGACTTCCAATTCTTGATTTTAATCATGTTATAATAAATTTATTTTATATGGTAAATAATAATTACATAACTCAAATTTAACAAAAAAAAACGTGTAAATGTATTGACTTTTTTTGATGAAATAACGCAGCAGCGCATTAGGTACTTGCATTTCAAGTCAAAAAAATTAGAAGAAGCGCTCGAAAAAGAGGAAGAAGATTTTTCTTTGGACGACTTAAATCTCGTTTTAGAATACACCATGATCTTAAATGTAAACTATCAGAATGAAAATCAGAAAAAAATCTTGAAAGAATTAGATATAACAGCTTCTTTTCAAGATCCATTAGAAAATCAAGATATAGAAATTCATGATTTACTATTTGAATGTGCTCGTGTCTTATGGGTTTTAGCAAGGACTTACTCTCAATTATCGGATAAGTTTGAAGAGAAAGAAGAATGGGAAGATGCTGTAATAGCAATGGTCGAGTGTAGCAAGATATATAAAAGTGCCGCTTACTTTAGTACAGCTGCTGTAAACCAAAATTATAAAGGCACGATTTTATCTCCTGAAAATCTTGAATTTTTCTCTGAAGAATCAAGATGTTTGGCTCAGAGTGTGGCAGCTTCAAGAGAAGAAAACTCTAACAACATTTATTTTGCCTCAAAATTACATGCTGGACTTTCAGTACTTTCAAAAAGGCTTTTTTATTTAAAAAAACACGAAGAAAAGAAAAAGCAACAAATAAGAGCGCAATTTCATTATGATATGGGCAAGTCATGTCAATTAAAAGCCCAAGCGTCCGTAGAATCTTCGATCACGAACATAAACGAAGATAAAGTAAAGAAATTAAAACAAAAAGCCTTATGGTATTTCGTAAAAGCCAAAGATATTTGGGAAAACATACTGGAATTAAAAATATCTGACGATGAAAAAGAAACTTTAGAAGGAAATATAGAAATAGTAAATGAACTCATAAAAGAAAACGATGTAGAACTTTTAGATTACGAAGATATTAAAAGAATACAAGACCCAGAACCAGTAATCGTGGTTCCTGAAAATTTGGCGCCTTTTGTTCCAAAATCTACAATATTTTTAACTAAGTTTGTGCCACGCGATTTAAATGTCAAGAGGTTTAAGTCTTTTCAAAAGAAAAAACTTGAGAAAAAAATTCCTTATAGTAAAAAGGAGAGATTATTAGACAAGAAAACTGGCCTGATCATGACTATTAATGAAATAAAAGTATTAAAGGAAAACAAAGAAATCGACGCAGAAAAGTTCGCAGAGTTGATGGAAAAGTATTCGATAAAGCTTAAGATGGTTGATACTGCGTTAGAAAAATTAGCAAAACAAAAATACTAAAAAAAACTTTTAAATCCACATTAACAAAATAACACGTTAAGAGCTAAAATAATTGAAACTGAGTTAGAAAAATAATTATTTTATTATTATTCGTATAGATCCTTTCCTTCTCCTTTAAAATATCTCATTCTATCGCGTTCTAACTCGTATTTTCTTTCAGCTTCGGTTAAAAATACCAAGTCGTATACTTCTTTAAATACCAAACCTAAAAGTAGAAATTGCAATAATAAAATTAGGAACGCCAACAGAATTTCAATGTTATGTACATCTCTAAGGAAGAGAGATGAGAAAATAAAAAAATGAATCGCGTAAAAGATCGAAACAACCCCTATTCTTTTACCAAATCTAAGCACGTGTTTATCTTCCAATTTAAATACTTTTTCTAGCCTTGTTGCTTCCACGACGTAATATATACAAAAAAAAAGATTAATGATGCACAAGATTTCAATGAAATACATGTCAGTAATCCTTAAACCTATATATGGCCTTAACACGATTGTTCCTATCATGAAGGTTAACGAGAACATAAAAATCACACATCCTAATGACAGAAGCCCGTCGTGAAAAGTTTTGAAATCCATGAATCTTTAAAAAATTTATAAATAATTCCTTTTTTTTTTTACCTAATTTCTAAAGAATTGAACGATTTTAAAACTTATTAAAACAGGTATACCATTACAACTGAAAAAAAGAGAAAAATAAATTAAAGGAACAAAAAAAATGATATTTAAGAAATGTGAAAAAACAAATGAAATTTTATTAATAATTAAAATTAAGTTAATATTAACATATAGTTTGTATTAAATTCAAATAAATTTTAGTTGATAATCATGAATGTTTTAAGTGCCGAAGAAATAGAAAAATTAAAAAAAACCCATCCTCAAAAGAAAATTTTGCGTCTTGTCTTTTTAGTCGTTGGAACTATTTTGATTTTAACTGGATTATTATTATTGTTATTTGGATTTGATTTTGGAATCATTATTGATAACGTTAACTTTTCTTTTGTCATTGACATATTAATTTGCGTTTTGGGCATGATTTTAGCTTCAAAATTTTTCATTGCACCTTATTATTTGCGAGAAAATTCTCTTACAATCAAAAAAGTGAGCGAATTGAGGGAACCCGTTTTAAAAACCATTAAATTTAAATCAATCGCCTTAACTCGACTAATTTCAGCGTGTATTTTAATAGCAGCTGGTATAGCTACATATATAATATTTGGTATTGATGTAAAACATGAAGTTAAATACGGATCTGCGGTAGTTCTTGGTGGTCCTTCCTTTTTCTACTTAACTGGACTTCCAGCCTTAGGTTTTGGGTTAGGATTGTTAATATATTTTTTTTTAAGTCCGTTCAAAGGAACTTTCTCTCAATCTGAAAACTTTTATTTTTTCTATGAGGTGCGTCCATTATGTCCTTGGTTAACAGAAATTCCAAAAAAAGATATTGAAGCAATAAGGTATCAAAATAACCATCTTGGACCGAAATTGACTTGGATTATTATTTTCATGCCTTTTATTGTGTTACAACTCATGACAGGAATACCTTTGTTCGCGTCTGAAAAAGCAGGTCCTTTACACGTGCTATCGTGGACATTTTTGATTATATCAATAATAGAAATAATCGTGTTAATAATTCTAGTTTGTTTTCAGCAGGATTATTACGAAATAGCAACGCAAGAACTGCTATACGAGATGTGGTTTTCGCCACTTAAATCAAAAAAGAAATTCGCTCAGTTTACGAGTGAAATGAGTGATTTCTTGAAATGTGGAATCCCTAAAGACAAATTAATTGAAGGGCAAAACGATACTATATTTAAAGACGTGAGCAATACGCATTTTCAAATGTTTAATGTGATATTTGGATTGTTTTTAATTGCATCTTCAATAATAATACTTACTCAAATGGTATTATTTGGCCCCTTATTTTGGTGGATTGCGTTGATGTACGGTTTCATTCTTCTTGTAAAGGCGTTTAGTTACGATTTCAGCGACAAGGGAGGAGACAAATTCCTTTACGACCCCGAAAAAAAGATATTCAAGTTTCAAAGGTTTTTTAAATACAAATTCCATCAAATTTCTGCTTTTAAAGTAGAGCACGTGAAGGTGAGAAAATGGTTCAGAAGATTGGATTTTTTTGATATTTTTGGTCTTGGAGGCATGTTAATAATGCTAACAGTCCAACAAGTGGAAGGATGGTCCATCGCAGACGCATTGAGCCCCATTGTCGAGAATATAATTGGTACCTTTTTCGTGTTGGTCGTGTTTTTCTTCATATTCTTGTATCTATGTCTCCCAATTGACGTTATAGAATTTAAAACGCCATCAATAACCTATCGAACAAGGATCACGTTAAAATTAAAGGAAGAGAGTCTATTTAAAAAATATAAAAAAAATTTTAAGGAATTTCGAAGAGAAGTCCAAAAAGAAGATCTGAAAAAAGTGTTTCGAATAAGGCTTACCATGATGCTTGTATTAATAATTGTACCATTAACTTACACAGTACTCAATTTAATTGCATATTTCATATAAATCAATGGAATTATCTTTGTTTTTCCTTTTCTTATTTCATGAATTAACTATATTAAATCCTAAATTTAATAAAGAAATGAAGATAATGGAAGAATTACTTTTAAAAACTCTCCTTTATTTAATCAAATAAAGGTGATTAATGAAATGATTGAAACTAACATAACTAAAATGTTTGAAATAAAATATCCAATCTTTAGTGCTCCCATGGGACCTTTTTTTACGCGCGAATTGGCCCTTGCAGTTAGCGAAGCTGGTGGTTTGGGCGTTTTATCGAATGTTAACATAATAGGTACTGATCCAGTCAAGGAACATATAGCAAGCTTGGAATACATGATTGAACACACGGATAAGCCATTCGGCTTTAATATCCTTACATCTCGTAATAATCGAGGAGTCAATCAAATGGTTAAAAGAATCCCTCGAATGATCCTGAAAAATACTAGGATGAGGGACCAATGCAAGTACGTGTTAACTTCTGCGGGATCGTCAAAGATCCTACCCTCTTCTAAACCTTTCCAAGAATTACAAAAAAATTCGGAAGTTAAACACTTTCACGTTGCACCAGCTGTATGGTTGACGAAGAAGTGCGTAGATTCAGGAGTTGATGGAATAGTGGTTACTGGCATTGAAGGGGGCGGTCATCAATCCTACGAAAGAGTCTCAACTCTTGTATTACTCCAACAAATTAATAAATATTTT
>JAUXAJ010000259.1 GCA_030620005.1 Promethearchaeota archaeon
CTTAATTCTTTCGTAGTTTAATGAGTGGTAAAGAGAAATAGAATGTAGAACCTTTATTTCTCCCTTTTATTTAATTAATGAGATTTCTAATGAATTCCCAACATTTAACTCAATCCCTGTTGGAAAGATAATTTCACCATCTTCAACTTTAATTTTTAACACGGTTTCATTCATTTTAATATCCACTGAATTTGTATCCTTAAAATTAGATATTCTTAATTTTTTAAGTAAGATTTTTCCATGTAACACTTCAATTATAGATATTTTGTTATTTTGGTTGTAAATTCCCCAAACATCATCTAGAGCCCAAAAGCATTTAAAACTATCCTGATGAATTTTCGGTGAAAAGCCAAGATAACCAGCTCCCTTATCATACGAGAATCCAGAAAGGGCAATGAGTAATCCATATGATGCCATCGATCTTGCATAATGGTGACCACATTCAAATTCATCCCACGGATTACGATGATATCCATCATATCTATCTCTTATACTTTTTACTACTTTTAAACCCTCTTCTAATAAGTCTTCTATAATGCAATGAACTGCAAACTGATATTCAAAACCATTCATCACTTCGTGAGCATAAGGAAAAGGGATTTTGGGTTTACTCCCTTTTGGCCAGGTGCATATAATTGTGGCAGCTTCATTATTAACAGCATATAATCTGGCATTATTTTCATGTTCATACATATTTTTCTTATGGTTATATTTAAAAATTGATTTTAAGGTTTGTTTGATATTAGACACTTCCAAAAAGTTATCCAAACCCGCAATACGTGAAAGTTGAAGTCCTATTAACTGATCTATTAAGCATCCTATGCCCATTTGATTTTTTCTAGCCTTTTTTGGATCGTAGAGCTGGATATAATAATCTCCATTGAATAAATTTGTATCCATCCATTTTCTTCCCTTATCAAAAATTTCTTTATATTCAATTGCTTTTGAATTATCTTCTAAAAGTTCAGCCATTAGTGAAGCTGTTTTTAAAGCACCTAAATAATAGCACATCGAAAGTGGATTAGGACCTAAAAAGTCAATATCATATGTATTACCTTGAAACCCTTTCAGTATTCCTGATTTATCTTGATCCCAATCTTCAAATGCATATTCAAGAGATCTTTTAATACTATTCCAGTGGCTTTTTAACCATTCATTATCTCCACTGACTTTCCATTCGCGGTAGAAATTAATAATCATACCAAATTGTCCGTCAACTGCTCGAGAGATTGCAAAATTTAAAAGTGGGGGTAAATCTGAAGGTTTAGGTGGCAACTGCAAGCGAAATAGCATGGCCCCAGTATTCTTATCAAAAAAATTATTAGTTAAATTTAAATCATGTATACTTCTTTCTAAGCTAGGAAAAAGGAAGGCTAATGCTTGCTGATAATTCCAAACATGATTACATGTACCTTCACACCAACCGTGATTAATTGAAGTTCCTTCCCAGCCATAAAATTCACCATTGGTTAATCTAATACATGTAGCAGTTTTTAAAATAGCGATATTACTAGCTATTGCATCAATTACATAAGAAGGTAATGTACTAGAAAAAAGTGCGTCATGAAACTTTTTAGTTTTTTTATAAAAATTCGCTTCATTTTTTTGTAATTTTACCGCAACATCAAAGGCATCATTAAATAGTGAAGCATAATAGTTAGACCAAACAAATTGCTCCTCTTTTTTAATATCCATTTGAAAAAAATTCCAATATTTCTCAAAATTTGGGAAATACCAAGTTATGTAGAAAGTAAAAACCTGAGTTTTACCAGGTGGAATATTTTCTGAAATTATTAATGCACTTGCTTCTGCTTTTTTGGAGGAGTCTTTCTTCCTAAAAGGTAATGAATCTGATTCTTTAAAGCTATTCCAGATTCCATCTTGTGCAGAAAACCAATGAGTTCTAGGCCAATATGGCGTATAACTATAATTTTCATTAGATGTTGCTAATACCATACTTTCATATTCAGAGTGGTCTTTTCTTTTTTCTTTTTTGGTAAAAATAATGCCGCGAATATTTTCATCCTCACGGAAATCATTTAAGAATTTTCCTTGATTAGTTGCAGTAGCATTAAATATCATCTGGTCATTTTTTCCCGATTTAAAACCTATAAGATTAAGCATTGACCACAGAATGCTGACATCAATATTCTTATCACTAATATTAGTTACATGATACCGTAAAATTGCCGCAGGGTAACTTGAAGAATCTTCATCACTTGGAATAAATGGATTATATGCTTCCAGTTCTATATTTATTGGTAGTTTCTTTGACTTAAATTTAATCCAGGCAAATGGAAATTCTCCCCTAAATTCACAACTATCCATATGTGGAAATCCTTCACCATTACAATGATAAGCTCCACCATCCTTTGGAGTATAAGGAGGTCGTTTTGGTCCTTCTAAAATTCGACATACAGGATTTTTATTTTGTTCTTTAACTCTTATTATTCCATAGGTTTTAGGAAACCAACTCCCAAAATTAGGTCGATTGAAAATTTCAAAATCTTTCAATGAACCATTACCCGTCAATCCAATAGAACCCGTTCCAATCCCGCCTAAAGGAAAGGAAATTTCATTCAAATATTTTCCTTTGTAGGTCTTTTGAGGTCCTAATGTAAGCAATTCTTCAGTTTTATCTTCAGACATTTTTTTTTACTTTCTATTCTTTTTTATTTTATTATCATGATTGAATTCATCTAATTTAATACAAGATTGGGTGCTATTCTTTTACGGCATTAATAAATGCTTCAATATTATGAGCTGCGATATCTGGAAGTAAAGCTTCATGACTAGGAGAAATAATAAGGCCTGTTGGGAAAATTTTTTTTAATTCAAGTACTTTTTTCCTTACTTGCGTGGGATTTCCAAATACCAATAATTCTTGATGATCTACTCCCCCGCAAAAAGAGACTTGATTACCATGATGCCCTTTTAATTTTTCAGGCGCCATGTTATTTGCAAGAGCTTGAATGGGGTGTATGGCATCAACTCCGAGCTTTATTAATTCAGGAATGGCGTCAAAAATCGAACCGCACGAATGATAAATGACCTTTAAACCATATGATTTAGCTTGATCAACAAGCTTCTTAGCTCCTGGCATTGCAAATTCTCGTAAATGGTGAGGAGAGAGCATTAATCTTTTTTGACCTCCAAAATCGTTTCCTATAAGTACAGCATCAATTTTACCTTTAGTTGCTTTATAAAATATCTTGTTAGCTTTAAGATAGAAATCAACGATTCTATCGTGAATTGTATTAAATATATCGGGGTACTTGAGCATTTTAACGAATGCTTTTTCCATTCCAAAAGCCGAATAAACATCTTGAAAATGAGCAGACCAAAGCACGCCCATTATCGCATGACCTTCCGGTGCCGCTTCGACAACCTCCTTACATTCTTCGGGATCAATGTGTTCAGCAGGATCAGGCCATTCAAAAGCATCGATATCATCCTTTAAAGGATCTAAATAATCTTCAAAAAACCCTGGTGCGGTTAATGTTCTATTTTCCATGTTCAGTCCTTTTTTTGGAAAATCAAATGCCATAGCGATGTGATTGTTTGGAGGGTGATTATACGGCACATCTACGTCCCAAATGTCGGTATCGAGTTTTAACTTCAATTCCCGTAAATCATGTACCTTAAAGTATTTAAATAGATTTTCACACGCCTCTGGGACGGGCATTCCCAACCAACACGCTGGTCTATCAACTTCTTTTCTCTCGATCGTGGCATGAAACCGTTCTTTATAATCCAAATAATAGCACCTTTGCTTGATTAATTTCCTACGAATAAACAATTCTAAGAGAGATAGCAGGCGTATCTTCAATATTTTTTGGTAATGTAATGATGAAATTACTACTTTCTTTTTTCCAACTTATTTCCTTATCATTGCCAAGTAGTTCAACTTTAGACACGGCATTTAAATCAAGATTTTCAAAAGAAACTATATCCGTTTCAAGCTTTCCCAATAATATCACATATAGAACATCATCTTTCTGCGTGAATCTTACTGAAACACCCTCATTGGTGGTAGCTTCTGCTTGTTTCCACGGTCTAGTTCCAAAAATGGCATCTCCATTTATATTTAACCATTCTCCAAGACCGAGGAGGACCTTCTTCTGTAGCTCTGGAATGGTTCCATCCGCCATTGGTCCAACATTTAGAAGGAGATTTCCGTTTTTACTCACAATGTCTACAAACATGTGAATTAATTCCTTAATAGAAATGTAGTCATCTTCAGTTTCAACCTTGTTATATCCAAAAGAATTACCAATTCCTCGACACATTTCAAATTTTTTTTTCTTAATTCTTTTAAATGTCTTATATTCAGGCGTTACAAAATCGTTATGGGGCACTTTAAAAAACTTTCTCCCTTTTGGATTAAATTGATTCCATCTATCGTTAACTACACCTTCGGGAAATTTATTGTAAAAGTAAGCAAAAATCTCTAGTACATTCGTTCCATGCGGGTATCCCATATCGCCCCATAAAATCATCGGCTCATATTCATCGATTAACTCGTGCATGTGCTTGTTGACATATTCGGTGTATTCTGGAGGGTTTATATAATTATCCAAAAAGCTAACGGCATCTTTAATTGGTTCAAGATTAAATGTCCAATCCCACGCAGTAGAGTAATAAAAGCCCATTTTCATTCCTGTTTTTTTCACAGCATCCGTTAATTCTCCCACGATATCTCTATCGGCATGATAGCTTTCTTTCTTCGGGTTTGGTTGTTTACTTGGCCATAAAAGGAACCCATCGCAATGTTTTGTTGTAAGCACGACATATTTCGCCCCAACTTTTTTGAATAATTCTGCCCATTCTTGCGGTTTCCAATTTTTAATTGCCTCGTTAAACATCGGAACAAAATCTTCATAAGAGAAATCAATACCATAAGTTTCTTGATGATATTTCTGTGTTGGGCTATTGGGAATCTTTAATGTGTTTAGATACCATTCAGCATAGGGATTATTCTTAAAATGCTCTTCTAAGCCCTTTATCTTCATTGATTCCTCCACATCAATGCCTGTAACCGCAAATGCCGGCACTGAAAAGAGACCCCAGTGAATAAAAATACCAAGCTTGGCATCGTGAAACCACTTGGGAACTTCATGCTTGCTAATGGACTCTTTATCCGCAGTATATCTCATTTTTTAAACGATTTATAATTTAATATTATTCAAATTAATGGATTTGAATTTTATAACCTTTTTAATATTTAACCCAAAATTAATTTAATTCTTTTAATTCTGTTGAATAATTATAATAAATAAGGTTATAAAAATGAGAATTTTAGTAACGGGTGCATTTGGAAATGTAGGGAGAAGCCTTCTTGATGATTTATTTTTGCGTAAACACGCAATAAGGGTTTTTCAAAGACCAAGTAAAAAGAATAAGAAGAAGGCTAAGAAGTATAAGAATTAAAATGATGTTTAATAAAATTCGAGATAATTAAATAAAAAAATTAGAAGATAATAATGAGAATTTAAGTGATATTCATTAAATTTACATAAAAAATTATTTATTAAAGTTTAAAAATTGGAATGAAGAAGAAATGAATGAGAAAAAATTTAAAATCATATATATTATTGGATTAATCATAAGCACCTTATTAATGCTATGGATAGTTTTTTTTGGCAATATATCGTTAAATATAACATTTGTGATATTTTTTTGGGTCGTTAAGTTTCTCTCTGGATTTGGTCTTATTTTAGGTATCTCTAATGGCTTTTTAATTCTATTAGATAAGACAAAGGATAGGATTGGTAAGAGAGGAACTAATGCGATAATTATTTTTCAAATCATAATCCCTGTAATATTAGTGATATACGCAATCGAAAAACTCATAACAAGTTATTTAAGTTCAGGGGGAATTTCCATGACAGGGGTATGGAGAGATATCTATGTATTTTTCGATAATATTCTCTACATCTACGGTATCTTGTCATTATTATTAACGCTTTACATTATTCCAATAATCAGAGATGAAATAGATAAAGCTGTGGAGCTTGGTAAACTGTTTTGGTGGAAGAAAAAGGCAAAGAAAGTCGGAAGAGGAATTAAAAAGAAATATTTTCGATTAAAGAAGGAGTATGCGAAGGCTCAGATACAAGATCAGATGACTGTGAAAGAAATTTTAGACCTCTGGAGGAATAAGTTTGCGGTGAATTTGCTTTTAATCATAGCAATTGGTACTTTCATCTTTACACCGATTACATTTATTTGTGTAATGTTTTGGTTAAGGCTTTATGTATTTTTCAGGAGTGATACCAATAATTACGAAAGAATCGCCTTGCTAACATCAATGACCATTTTGGGTATTATTGCTGTTGTATCTCCTTATGTGCAATGGGGAATCCATGAATCAATATTACAATATATTTGGACCATGAATATTTTCTACTTAATCGGCATTGTTATCGGATCTTTAATGTTCATCAAGAAATTGCTTAACTTGCAGGGTATAACGAGTCAGGCTCTAAAATTAAAAGCTAAGGATAGAAAAATAAGAAAATTACAAAAAGAAAAGGAAGATTTGAAAGAAAAATTAAAGGAAACCTAAAGTGATCTTTAAAACTTTATTGATATTATTTTCCGATATGACAAATCGCGCATTCTGGCATTTTTGTTAATAAACAGAAATTTGTTAAAATTTTATTTATCTTGCGTTATTTTGTAAATCGTTTGCCTTTTTTTTCAATATCCTCTTCTATTGCTATCTCTTCCTCCTCATCATATGGTTTGGAGGGTTTGGACTCATCAATAGGCGCATTACACGCCCAACATTGATTTTCCAAGCTAGATAAGGCATTTGCACATTTTAAGCAATACAAGGCATCACATTTCTGGCATATATAAATGAATTTAACCGCCTTTCCTTTACATACAAGACAAATCTTCCTTTCTTTATAATAAGTTACCTCTTCTTCAGTAATTTGAGCAGGTTTTTTAGATATTCGAAAGATAGACTCTTCAATTTTAACTTCTTTTTTAATTTTTTTAATTTTTTCACTCTCTTCTCTTAATCCTACATAAAACATGAAAAAACTGGAAGCTACGAAAATATTAAGAATTGTATAAGGAGGTGGAAAAATACCAAGAAGAAGACTTGATATTAGATATGTATTTACTCCCAAAGAAAGAAAGAAAAATTTTTTACGTATTACACCTGTTGATTGAATGCCCTTTTGAACTACTCCTTCCTAAAGGAAGGAGATTCCTTCCTCTCGGAGATCGTTTCCTCATTCATCGACAACTGCCGAAAGATATTCGCGAGAATCTCTTTAGGTCTTACATTATCTCCAA
>JAUXAJ010000065.1 GCA_030620005.1 Promethearchaeota archaeon
GGAAGCTGTTAAATTAGGCGCAGACGGAGTTTCTCTACATATCAATATTGGTACAAAATCTGACCCTGAAATGCTCGAAATTTTAGGAGGCGTTTCAAGAGAATGTAGAGAGTTAGGAATGCCTCTTTTAGCGATGATGTATCCTAGGGGAGAAAACATTAAAGACGAACACGATGTTGAGGTCGTCAAAATAGCCGCCCGGGTTGCTGCTGAATTGTGAGCCGATATCGTAAAAACGAACTGGACGGGAGATCCCGATACTTTTAAGGAAGTCGTTGATGGTTGCATGGCTCCAGTAATAATTGCGGGAGGTGAAAAGTCAGGAATTAAAGGAATTTTGGAAACTACAAAACAATCCATAGAAGTTGGTGGGGCAGGAGTAGCTTATGGAAGAAATGTGTTTCAAGCCGAAGATCCAACGAAGGTTGTAAAGGCACTATATTTGATCGTTCAAAAGGACTTCGAAGTAGGCGAAGCAATGAAGGAAACAAACCTTTAATGTTTAGAATTGCATTATAATTCAATAAATTAAAATAACTAAATAAATTATGAAGATTTTAGTCGAAGAAAATAAAGATATCGATGATTTCACAATTTATTTAACCCTTATAGAACTTCATCGCAGTTATCTTTTACTCATTTCTAATAATGAACAAATGGGTATTGGAAATGTTACGTTAGGAAGTCCGTCTACAATAGAAGGCTTGAAATCAACCGCTTCTTCTTACAAATTATTTGGTGTGAATAACAAATTAATTAGCACGATAATTATAGAAAAAGCAACAAAAATTCTTAAAGCACCAGTATTGCTCTTATTGTTTTTAAAAACAAATAAAAAAGAATTAGATATAGTCAAGCCAATTATTAGTTTTTTAAACGATTCTTTAGGCGAATATGAAAAAAAAAAATAAAAAAAAACAATAATAAGAGAAATTCTAAACCTTTTAGTTGCGTTGCTTTTTATAATTACCTGTAAGACTCAAATAAACAATTAGACACTTAATGCGATCTTACCATATCGATATTAATTCTTATAAACTTAAAAAAAAACTTATTCTTCAAAAAAAAGGGAGAAAAACGGTAAAGACAACGAAATAAAAATAATTTTAGAAAATTAAAGTCAAAGTGCGTCGAACTCGCGCGAACTCTTTTCCATCAAGGCGCCAAGCGAGATTTTTCGTGTAACAACCTTCACCTTAATTTCTTGCAAATATGTTATTTGGGTGTTGTAGCACGAATTAAACAAAATCTTGTACTTACGGAAAAAAGCGCGTTTTAATCGCTTGGTAGGCGCCCTCAATTGTTAAAATCGTTACTAAACAAAAATATTTATAAACCACACTCATGGTTACTAAATTTAATATTAAAGCGATCGAAAAAAAAAAAAGCGGTTGAAAAAAAATGGTAACATATTCCAGTAAAATTTACTCGAAAAACACGGAATTGAAGTGCGACATGTGTAATTCTAACAATATCAAAGACACGATAGAAGGGTACGTCTGTGGAGTTTGGTATTGCAAACTTGTTCAGGGATAATTTAAGTGGTAAGAGACCTTGGCGTGGACGGATATCCCGCGATAAAGTTTTCAGGCTCCCGAGGGCGCAAGACGCTTGGACCTCTCGAATCTTTTCTACAAGTGGTCAGGACTTTGGGACCTCTTGAAAAGCAGTAACAGTCCAATTAAATCGAAATCTTCCTTTTCGCGCTTAAATACCGAAGATGCAAATTCTTTGAGTGCTTTTTTCGGAAAAAGCACTTCATATCTTATAACTTAACCGGAGACAGTATAACCTTTAAAAGCTATAGATGGGATCCTACTAACATCAAAACTAACAAAAAATTGATTTATTAAGTTCGTTTCATTCCCAAGTGCTATAATTTGATTGAAAGCCTTGTATAGATTTCCTGCAACCGTAATAGACTCTAAAGGGGTTGAAATTTCGCCGTGTTCGATTCTAAACGCGAACGGGGCAACAAGAGAAAAATCTCCCGTTATCACATTAACGGCCCCGCTCTGAATGCCCAGTAATATGTCGTTTACCAGGACACCTTTTTCGATCTCTTCGGCTAATCCATTTAAATCTTTCGTTCCAGGAGCAACAGAAATGGTATTAGGTGATATGCTTGGTAAAGAAATGTAAGATTGGCGCGTGGCATTGCCCGTATTTTTTGTCCCGAGAATCTGGCTATAATAATGATCAAAAATATAATTCTTGAGAACACCATTCTCAATTATGGGAATTTTCCCTCGTGGAAAGCCTTCGCCGTCAATGGCTTGCATTTTAGGATCTTCAGGAATCTGACCATCATCGCATACATTTAAGAACGAGACGCCTATTTTTTTACCCATTTTTTCGGAAAAAGCACTTCTTCCCTCAACAACGCTTTTTCCGCTAAAAATATTAGCGATAGCTAACCGAAAAAGTTGACCTGCAGCCCTATTATTGAAAATAACGTTCATTTGACCCGAATAACCTAAAGGTTTAGTTTTTAGTATTTTGATAGCTTTTTTTGCCACGGATGCGCCAAAACCTTCAAAGTTTGGGACGCCTCGACCTACAATGGAACCGAAAGCGTTTTTAGTTTTACCATTTTCAACGACAGTAACATAAGCATCAATTAAGCCTGCCGTTTTAACGGATGCTTTTGCTATTCCTTCACTGTTTCCAACCGCAAATGCTCCATAATACAGAACTATATTACCATAAAACGAATTTATATGCGGATCGTAGGCTTTTGCTTCATTGTAAATTAGAGAAGAACCTTTAACTACTTCTTCTGGTGTAAATTCAAGAACAGATTGATCAATTATTCCATCCTTACCAATTTCAGGTGTATTAATAAATGATTTCCATCGATTGTCAACTTGCGTCGTCTTAGCAGTTTTTATCGCTGACTCTATGGTGAAGTTCACATCTGAATCTGAAATGCCTGAACTTGCTGCAAAACCAACTTTTTGATCTATAACGCAACGACAACCCACCCCGATGCTACCTCCTTGCTTAGGATTGATCAAACCAGATTGATTTAAAACTTCTAAACTATGAGTATTGATGATATAAAGTTCAAGAGCGTCAGCGCCTAAATTACGTCCTTTTTTCAAGCCAGAATCAATTTTAGCCAGAAGTTCAGTTTTCCAATCTTCAAAATCTGCTTTCATTGGGTTTCACCTCCAAAACGGACTTTATTAATTACAAGTTTAGGACCTCCAAAACCAGTTGGAAGACCATTTTGTCCTCCCTTGCCACAATAAGACGAATAAATCTCCAGATTTTTCGTTGCTCCTTCTATTTTTGCAAGTAGGTCTAAAACATTACCCGATAAGCTAACTTCTTTGAGGGGATATTGAATCTCTCCATTATTAACCCAGTAAGCTCGGGCTGCTTTAAACAAGAAGTCTCCAGAAGGGCCAACCTCTCCTCCAGCAGATTTGATGGCATAAATACCCGTTTTTAGTAAATCTAGCGCTTGTTCTTCACCTTTCAAGTCACCAGGAGCAAAATATGTGTTTCTCATCCTCACTATTGGTGCAAAAGTAAAGTTGAGCGCTCTTGCATTGCCCGTTGATGCTACACCTAGCAGTTTAGCCGTGGATCTCGAGTGAAGGAAATCTTTTAAAATACCATTTTCCATCAAGACGGTTTTAATCGTTCTTATCCCTTGATCATCGTAGGGTATAATGAAAGGAACGATATATTTTGACGGTGTCGGGGTTCCTTCGTCAATTATCGAAACATTTTCAGGCCCTAATGTTTCTCCAATCTTATCATGGAGCGGGCTATTTTTAGAAACGATAAAGTCAGCCTCCGTTATATGACCAAACGATTCGTGAGCAAGCAGTCCGGTCAGGTAATTTTCTGTTAATGTTCGAAATTCTCCTGCTGGAGCTACTTTTGCTTTTTTTTTCTCGTTCGCCCACAACACGGCGTTTCTTCCAAAATCTTCGGGTGTGTTTTCTTCTCTTTTACACGATTCAAGCCCCATAGACCCTGCTCTTCCGTCGTATGCGCTTACTAGACTGTTTTGTCGCGTTTTTAAGGCAACTTTACACCTGATATCAATGAAATTAGGGTTCCAGTGAATTTCAGTTCCTTCGGAATTTGTAAAATATTTTTCTCCAAAAAAGTCTATGTATATTAGCGTTAAGGAAGCAAGACTTTCGGCGCAATCTTTTGCAGATGATTCCATCCTATTGAGGATTTCAAGCTTTTCGTCTGGTTCTGCAAGCCACGGCGGTTCTTTAATGTTAGGTTTGATATCATCTTTTACGGGATCTTGACGTTCAATTTCAGATTTATTGGAAACTGCTGAAGCGCTTGCTTTAGCTATTCTTAAAGCGCTAATTATGGCGTGTTCCAACGCCTCTGTGGATAGGTCTGCTGAAAAAGCGTAAGCCGTTGCTCCATGAAAATACACATTAAATCCTACTCCAGCTGTTTTTACTGTTCGAAATTCAGTTATATTACCGTTTTCTTTAACGATTTTATTCAAAATCTGTGAATCGTAGCGTGCGTCTACAAATTCAGCACCTGACGACTCCGCCATTTTTATCAACGCCTGTAGTTTATCAAACATGGTTTTTTCTCTTTAATAATAATATGTTTTCTCCTAATGATTAATGTATTATACAAATCTTATTTCTTTTTTGGAGTTGATAAGAAATTGAATGATTATATTCTTATAAAAATGAATTTATTTAAATGAAAAATTTAAACTTCGAGAATTGATTTGTGTAATATTTATTTTATAAATTAAAATATGTTTTTAATTTATTTAAAAAAAAGTTTTTAGTGAATGACAAAACAAATTTAATAGAGTAACTCTTAATTACACGCTTTTTTGAAATGCAGGGAGTGGGATTCGAACCCACGAAGAGCTATCTCACCGGATATCTCATCAATAATTATATTAATCAACGGTAATAATACTTAACAGATCTTGAGTCCAGCTATAGAGAAGTGTTTTTTCCCAAAAGTGTCCGGCACCGTTGGCCAACTTGGTTATCCCTGCGATGTTTATCAACCTAACTTCTCCTTTTTATTATTGTAGGGGATAATATATTTTAATTTATTGAGAATTATAAAATTTGTTATTAAAACAACTAAATACGATACGAGATTAAAAATGTTTATTAAATATATAGTCGCATGTTCTATTGTTAAAACTAACAAAAAATAAAGAACAATTAAAGGAATAGTAAATATATCCGTTGAAGAGAACTCAAAATTTAAATTGAAAGGAAAGCATATTTTGGGCTTTTCTATCGTGGCCATTGTTAGGTGCTGCTTTTCTGAAATATATCACGGATGTGGTCCATATGGATATAGCTTATTACTCATTAGCCATGATTTTATATGCAATCGTGAATAGTATTAACGATCCCTTACTCGGACCCTATAGCAATAAATATGCGTTTCGGACGAAACGAAGAAAGCGAATTTCATGGCAGTCCATCCCCCTACTATTGATCGGGACTCTGCTCCCTCGTGGGTTTTGTGATCTTTGGTGTGATGACCATATTTATTTCAATTATGATGAATATAGTCATTTGGAATAAGTAGCACAACCAGAAGTTAGAATTTTTTATTAAAAAGTGAAATCAAGAAAATTCTTTTTATGCTCGTAAGTATCAGAATGAAAGAATTCCGCTAATTATTTTTTATCCAGAGAAGCTAATTGCTGGATTCCTTAAAGCGAGTCATTAATTAAAAACAAAAAGCAAAATAAACATAACTCCCATCATCCCTATCATGAAAATTAATTGAAATCTTCCCTTCTTTTTCTTCTTCTTCTCTTGTCCGAGATAATTATCCCGACACGATTGAGCACAAAACTTTCTATCGATGGGCATTGCCTTTCCGCAGATTGGGCAGTGCAAATGAGGTCCCCATTTCTTTTTAATTTGGTCCTTCCAAGAATTTTGAGGCATGAACTATTATTCCCTTTTATTCTAAAATTGTTTTGTAATAAGATATGTAAATAAGAAAAATTAATATAATTTATCATATCTCTTGGTTTGAAATACTTTATTTATCTAATTTCGATATGCCACTAAATTAATACAAATTAGAAAAAAATAGTGGAAATTAATTTTTTTTTTTCTTTCGAGGTGGTGTCTTATTTTTTATTGTTGTACCTATGAAATCAGGTTCATTGTTCCAAAATTTTTCAAATTCATTTAAATTAACTCCTGACATTAGAAATACTTTAATTCTACTTCTTTTTAAAATTTGCAACGAGACGGCGTCAAATATTCGATATTCGCCTGCTGCGGCTTGTTTATTTTCACTTATCTTCAAAATTATTTCTTGCAATCTGTCGTAAGAGAGTTTTTTGAATAATTTAGCGTCGTTAAATTTTTTTGGATCTTTATCGTAAATACCGTCGACATCCGTAAGAATAACTAGTTCTTCTGCATTGATAAATTCTGCTATTTCGAGCGCTACGGATATGGTAGATTGTCCGGGTTGTAAGCCACCCATTACAATAATTTTATTAAAGAGTTTAGCGATAGAAAATTCTTCAATCGTTCTTGGAACTTGCGGAAAAGCATCATCACCCAAGCAGGATATTAATAATTTAGAATTAATTCTAGAGATTTCAATGCCAAAAGTATCGCACAAAGCCTCGTTACTGTCAAATTCTCTAGCAATATTTATATATTCTCTAGCTAATAATCCTCCTCCACAAATAACAACGATATTATTGAAATCTGTATTTTTTTTTATTATGTTACAAAACTGATTAATCTTTTCAGAGTCTATCGTTTTATCTTTATTGAATAATAATGATCCACCAATTTTTATAACAATATTCGTTCCATTCATATATTATTATAACTTGAGATTTTATTATATATATAAAGGATAATGACT
Organism: Promethearchaeota archaeon; assembly: GCA_030620005.1. Next base: position 6,877 of record JAUXAJ010000065.1, read on the forward strand.
AAAAGGAATAAAAAAGTTATTGTTGTAGTACCTCACAGAATATCTGGATTTTTCGAAATAGTTGATCAAATCAATGGAGTCAAATTAAATAATCCTGTACAGATTGGTTCTAGAGGTGCTGGTTTTAATCTTAGTGCTGTGGGAAGAACTGAAGTTATAATTAAAGAGGTAGAAAATTATAACGATATTAAGTGCCCAATTTCAATTAATAATAGAGAATTAAATGAAAAAGCGGAGACAACTTATTACATATTAAATAATATCAAAAAATATCTTACAAGTCCTATTAAGATAACGATTAATCACGTTTTTGATTTGCCTGTCGGATGTGGTTATGGAGCAAGTGGTTCTGGAGCATTAGGTACTATTTATGGCCTAAATCAATTATTAAACCTAAATTTATCAGATAAAGAAAAAGGAAGAATTGCACATATCGCAGAAGTTGTAAATAAAACCGGTTTAGGTACCGTTTGTGGACAAATGGCTGGAGGTCTATGTATTTTAAAAGAGCCGGGATATCCTTGTAAACATGTTCACATCAATTTTCCGGGGAATATTATGGTCATTTGTGGTTCTTTTGGAATGATACATACAAAATCAATATTAAATTCAAACTCTTTAAGTTTAAGAATAAAAAAGGCAGGTAGAATAGCTTTACAGAAATTAATACACGAGCCAAATATAAAGACCTTTATTAAAGCTTCAATCGAATTTGTGAAAGAAACGGACATTCTTAATATTTTGAGCTTAACCAACATAAAGGAATTAATGGATGATTTGAATAAGTTAGATATTATAGGTGCTAGTATGAACCAACTAGGTCGCTCTGTTTATGCGATCTGTAAAAAAAAAGATGAAAAAAAAGCTCTTGATGTTTTTCAAACTTTTCAACCTGGCGTAAAGATCTTCAATTTATCAATAAGCAACCAGAAACCACAAATTTTTGTAAATTAACGATAAAATCGTGTTAAAACAATGAAAAAACAATAATAAGAATCATTGACTCCACATGTTCTCGATCTTATCTTCCGTATTTGTGCTTAAATAGCGTTGCTTTCATGACCTTTCTTTTCGATCTTCATCCATCTTTTTCAATACAGCGTTTTGTGCTTTTTCTAAAGCTAATTTATATTATAAGTCACCTATTGTTTTCTGTAATTCAATTATTTTAAAGTTATAAGAACCATGTGTTATCTGGTGGTCGTTTCGATTGTTCAGTTTTTTCTTTAAGTAGGAAAATTTCTTGCGTTGTATTTGACAATTCTTTATCTTTTTCTACTATCGTCTCTTTTAAATAAAACACATCATCTGGCATTTTATTATTTTTTTTAATTTGTTTCCTTAACGCGGTGATGAGTTCCTCTTTCTCTTTCATGATCCATTCATGTTTGGTTAAATTTTCTGATAAATTATCTACTTTTGTTTGAAGCGTGGCCATTTCTTTTTCTTCGATTTCTATATTATCAATTAATTCTTATAAAAAATTGTAAAAAATTTCTTATAAAATTTTTTCTTTTTAATGAAATTGAACTTTTTTTAATATAGTAAAAAATCTCGCATTAAAATACCGCAATGAAGCAAGAGTATTAATAAAAATATCGAGGAAGAAACTTCTGATTTAGAAATTCAAAAAAATGAGTATGAGAAAATTCAAAAGTGGATTAAAGATATTTAATCCATTCGTGCTTTAGTTTAAAGTTTATTCTCTTACAATAATAAGAAAGGGCTAATAATAATAAAAAGAGAAGAAATTTAAAATTCATTTAATGTTCTTGACTTTTCTGTTGCAACTTCCACCGCCCTGATTAATGTTGCTCTTATTTTAGCCTTCTCTAACTCGTGTAAAGCGGTAATAGTCGTCCCTCCTGGAGAAGCAACCATATCTTTTAATTCTCCTGGATGCTTTCCCGTTTCTAAAACCATTTTAGCGGCACCTAACGCAGTTTGTGCCGCTAATTTAATGGCGATTTTTCTTGAGAGCCCCATTTTAACGCCGCCATCCGCTAAGGCTTCAATTATTACAAATATATAAGCAGGACCACTTCCAGATAGGCCAGTAACTGCATCAATGTTCACTTCATCCAATTCGACTATAATCCCTCCTGATTTAAAAATCTCTTTGACATATTCCATATCTTCTTCGTTTACATTACCATTATGGGCGATCGCAGAAGCACCTGCGCCAACCATTAATGGTGTGTTAGTCATTACTCTTATTAATCCGACTCCATCATCAACATATTTTTTAATATGTGAAAGAGCAACTCCAGCAGCAATAGATATTATCGTTTGTTTAGGTGTTATCGCTGGACCAATTTCTTTCAACACAGCATCTATTACTTGAGGTTTTACAGCTAATAATATATATTTAGATGTGTGGGTTAATTCAGTGTTGTTTTCAGCAACATTTACTCCCAATTGTTCTTGTAATTCTTTAGATACAGATTTTTCTTTATCATAAATTATAATGCTTTTTTCGGTAATGATTTTATTTTTTAAAATAGTTTTCAAAAGTGCTGAACCCATATTTCCAGTTCCAATGATGCCTAATTCATTTTCAAACATAGAAAATTCATCTCTTCTAAAAAAGAATTTTTTTTTTTTTTAAGATTTTTAAAATTACAAATTATAAAGGTTTTTTCATTTAATTAAATCTAAGGTGACATGTTATCAAAATTATCTCCAATAATTTGGCAATCTCTAATGCCATAATCGTTCCACAGGTTAATTTCTAAAATGATCTTGTTTCTTTCTTTACCCATTTGTTGAAAATTGTTTTGCTGAAAAAATTTGATCCCTTTTTTATATTTCTGAGGTATTTTTATGAAAACTATCGCCATGCCACTTTTTTTTTGTATCTTTAGGAATGTATCTAATAACATTTTCCCTATATCTTTATTTCGAAACTTACTGTTTACAAATAAGAAATATAAACACATTCTTGGGACGATTTTTTTTATTGAATCAATTTTTTGACTAGAATTCTCGGCAACCAAAATACCTGCCAAAACATTGTTATAATAAGCGGCTAGAATAAAAAAATCATTATTTAAGTATTTTTCTTGAAAATCATCAATTAAATCAATATAATCCTTGGCACATAAAGATAAATCTAAGATATCTTCATCTTTGGAAATTTTAATTACAACTTTAGGTTGAATCTTTCCAGATGCCATTATGTTAATCCGTGTTATTATTTATTCAATTCATTTTTTAAATTATTGATTAGTTTTGCTTCAATAGGATTATTTCTATCGTAATCTTTACATACAAAACTCCTGATCCCAATTATATCAGGTACTATTTTTTTTATCTTTGGCAAGTCTTTTTTTTTCAAATTACCCGCCAAGGCAATTTCCAAATTAAAATTCCTTGCTATTTCTTTAAACTGGATTAAATCATCCACATCTAAGAAATCGAATAAACCCTTTCCATCTTTTATATATGTATCAAGCATTGCAATATCGGCTCCTGATTTTGCTGCAATTAATGGAATATCTAAAAATGCTGGTGATGTACTTATTCGCGATCGATCGGCATAACCAGCAGCGACAACTTTTATGTCTTTTTTATATTCCTTTACTGCTTTCACGACATTTGTCATTAGTTTTCTTCCTTCTTCTTCGTTATTTGGACCCTTCAACCCTACTTTTATTATATCCGCACCGGAAACCGCTGCACCTAAGGCAGCTAACGAAGCGGAGCCAGGTAAATTTGGAAAATCGCCAATTGTGGCGCTTAAAAGTTGAGAACTGTTTGATGGAATTAGACTTTTCATTCCTTTAATTATCCATGGAAAGTTTGCACCGAGGGAGCCTTCCTCAGGGTTTTTACAATCAATATAATCCACAAATGGCGCGCTAATTACAGTTTTGGCTTCTTCTAATGATTTTGGGCTAATTAAAAGTTTAATTTTAATATTCATGACTTACCATAGTTAATTTTAAAACTATTAAAAAATTTTATAAGCACTAGCGAAAATTCAGTTATTCGATAGACTGGAAAAACTCAAATCAATTTTTTTTAATAGTAAAAGTTCATATAAAATTTACTTTTAAAATAATTCAAATAAATATAAATTTATAAAAATTTAATTTAATAGAATATTATAATAACAAAAAAAAAGTGATGCATGAATGTCACCTAAAGAGATTACAAAAATTGATATTACTAATGAGGTTTTTAAAGAACCAATCGAAGTGATTAAACAATTAGAATCAAATTTAGAGCTGAAATACACTAAAGTAATTCAAACGTACGTCATGGAAGATCGAAAATTGAATTTAGAATTGGTAAGTAATGGATCAACTTATTTTAAAGGAAAAATCGTTTGGATTGGTAATAAAAAAGACGACACTGAAAGAACAGTATTTTGTGTGGATACAAGAACTGAATTAAAACAAATTAATCCTACCGCTGAAAATACTGAAAAAGTGTTATTGGACCTAAAAAAAGAAGTAATTAGAATCTCTACGGCGTCAAAATCAAAATGCGCTGTATGCGGAAAAAATATAGAAATATTTGATGAAGTAGCAGGATGTCCAATATGTGGAACAAAAGCCCACAAAGATCATCTCGTTGAATGGATCCAAAGGAAAAAATCTTGTCCTGTATGTAAGAAAAATATCAATGTATCATCAACAGGCGTAATTTTTTACGAATAATTTTGAAATAAATTTAATGCTTATCATTGTAAATCAATTTTTATAAATACATTGCCTCAATCGGAGTTGTTTTAAGTTTTTTTATTTAATATTGAATCTTAAAATTCACACATGATATAAAGCCAGGCTAACTCGGACATTCGTATACCTATGGGTTACCCAACGATTGCGTCATCGGAGATTTACTGGCGGAAGATATACCCCCAGGTATTGCTGTAATAGTAAATTGCTTTAACTTATACTTCATTTAAAGATTTTAATTCTTCCAAATCTATTGTACCATCATGTAGTGCCGTAGCAATTAGAACTCCAGAAAATCCTTTATTCTTATACATCACTACATCCTTTATATCTTTAATTCCTCCACCAACCAAAAGGTTTCCTTTGAATTTTTGTCGAATTTCAAGATATTGGCGGGGAATTCCCCCCATTTTTCGACCAACTCTTTTTAAATCTAATAAAATCAGTTCATTTATATTATATCTTTTTATTTTATTTATAGCAACTATAGGATTCTGATCACTCAATTCTTTAATGTTTGAGATTATCTTTCCATCGAACATGTCAATACTTACGATAACTCTTTCTTGCCCGAAGGTATTTATACAATTATCTATAACATCATAGTTTTTTATGGATTCTAAGCCAAGAATCAATTTATTTATATTTAATTCTGAATATTTCAAAATGTCTTCTTTGTTAACTATACCAGGATCAATATTAATTTTAACATCTAAATTCTTTAAAATTTTTGATAATATCTCAAAATTTGGCCTTTTTTTTATAATGGCATCTAAATCTGCGATATAAAATTCACTAAAATTGAATTTTTGTTTGAGAATTTTTATGACTTCTACTGGATTTGATGTTTTCACTAACTCAGATTGTAATGGCAAGTATTTTGCTCTTTCTCCCCTTACGGCATGTACGGCTTCGGAGTTCATAATATCTAATACAGGAATGATTTTAAAATCGGCCATATGTAAGAATTAAGATATGTTTGAGAAATTCGAGAATGTTTATAGAATTATAACATTATCTACTTTAAAAAACTATACAAATTACAATTATCAACTACTCCATGTTTTTAAAAGGTTTTAAATTAATTAATAACTAAATAATTTTGTTTTTAAGTGATAACATCTAAATTTCATCTTAAAGTTTAAAAAAAAAAAATATGATTGAAATGAAAACTGAAATATATATTAATAAAATTATTGAAGATACGGGTTTAACGAAAAAAGATATTCAAGAGTTGGTTAAGAAAAAAAATAAAGAATTAAAAGGTCTTATTTCAGAAGAAGGAGCATTATTCATTATTGCAAAAGAGTTAAATGTTGATATAAAAGATGAAAATATAGACGCTTTAAAAGACATTGAAATAAATATTACCGATATCAACTCAAACATGAAAAATGTTACTTTAATCGGGAGAATTAAAGATATATTCGATGTGCGTAGTTTTAATAGGAAAGACGGTGAAGTGGGATATGTTGGCTCCTTTTTGTTACACGATAACACGGGAGATATTAGAATTGTATTATGGGACGATCAAGTTAAAATATTTGAAGATCCAAATTTTAATATTAATGGTTTAGTAAAAATAATTAATGGTAACCCAAAAGAACGACAATATCAAGGATTTTCTGGAATTGAAATTCAAGTTGGAAGGTTTGGAAAGATAGTTCTGTCCCCCGAGGATGTTGATTATCGGAGATTTCCTAAAATTACAAAAAAATTTATTCCTATTAAAGACATTAAAAAATCGCTTCAATCAGTTTCAATCGAAGGAAAAATTGTACAAAAATTCCCAATAAACGAATTTACAAGAAAAAATGGCGAAAGAGGAAAAGTTTGTTCTTTAAATTTAATGGACTCAACAGGAACAATAAGAATAACGTTTTGGGGCGAAGATACAGAAAAATTGAAAGGATTTGAAATTGATGATGTAATATCAATTACGAATTTGAGTCCTAGAGAAAATAATCGGGATCCAAATATAATTGAATTATATGCTAGAAATAGTTCAGTTATTAAAAAAGAATCAAAAACAATAGATGTTAGTGGTGAATTCGTTGATAAAATCAAAAATCTTCAGAATAAACAAAATATCGTGTCATTTCAAGGATTAGTTTCTTCAATTGATAACATGAAGAAAATAACTTTAAAATCCGGTGAGGACATCTCATTACTGAGTTTTGTTGTAAGTGATGACACTGATGGAATTAGAATTACTTTATGGAGAGATCTTGCTGACCAATATTCTGAAATTCTAAAAGTTGGTCTTGGCGTCTCCTTGAAAAATGTGATTGTAAAATTTAGTAGTTTCAATCAAAGAAACGAAATTTCTTTTTTGACAGAATCAAAATTAGAAATTATTGAATTAAAAGTCGATAATCTTAAAAGCATTGAACAAACAAGAAAAGATGTTTCAAGTGCGTTTTCGGGAAATTACACTAAGATTAACGATGTCAATTCATCGGGTTTTTATGAAATCAAAGGATTTATAGCTAAAGAATTAAATAAAATCACGATTTATGAAGCTTGTTCTAATTGCTTTAAAAAAATTGATAATTGTTCTTGTGAAGAAAAGGGTGAAATTGAATTTCGAATGATATTTAATGTTATAATTGACGATGAAAGCGGAACTATTAGAACTACATTTATTGGCGATAAAGCGGAGCGTCTAATTGGAGAATCCACCGATTTGATTTCAAAAATAAAAGATACTCCTGATTTTACCACATTTTTAGCAAATAAATCGGCAGATCTTTTAGGAAAGGACATTGTTATTAAAGGAAAAGCGAAATTCAGTGAATTTTCTAATTCTTATGAAATGATCGTTTATAACTTTCAAGATCTTAATATAAACAAGGAATTAGAAATGACAATAAATGAAATTGAAATGTGATTTAAAAAAATTTTTAATTGGATTTTTTTTTATTAGATAAATCAATATATTAATTGAATGGCATCATGAATGAAATTGTTGGATTAGGGGAAGTAGTTGTTGATTTTGTAATGGAAATCCCACATTTTCCAAAACCAGACGAAAAAATCGATGCATTAAGCGAAAACTATTTTTCTGGTGGTGTAACTGCTAATTTTCTGGTGGCAGTCGCAAGGTTAGGGATTTCTTGTGGGTTTATAGGGGCTGTTGGAGACGATTCATATGGAGATTTTTTGATTGATGATTTTAAAAGCGAAAATGTAGATACGTCAATGATTGTAAAAAAAAAAGGACAAAAAACCCCTATTAATTTCATTATTGTTGCGTTGGGAGAAAAAATCATCATTCAATCACCTCACATGCAAACAACAAAAATAGAAATCTCAGATCTTTCTGGTTTTATAGAAAATTCAATAGAAAATTCAAAAACTCTTCATACGACGATGATTCATCCAAAAGTAACAAATCACGCTATTAATATCGCTAAAAAATGTGATGTAAAGGTTAGCATTGATTTAGAATCTCAAATAGCTCAGCGAGGATGGATTTATTTAAAAGAAACTTTATTTAAAGCAGATATTTTAATACCAAACAAAGAAGGGGCAAAATCGATTACAAATAGTAGTACACCAGAAAAAGCTGCTAAAATTTTAATAAAAAAAGGAATTCCAATTGTCATCATAACATTGGGAAGTAAAGGGGCTTTAATTACAACAGAAAAGTTTCAAAAAGAAATTCCTACATATAATGTCAACAAAATAGTCGATACCACTGGAGCAGGCGATGCTTTTAATGGAGCCTTTTCTGTGTCCTATTGGATTAAGGAATGGGAGCTAGAAAAGTCTGTTAGATATGCTAATGCTGCTGCTTCTTTAAAAATTCAAAAATTAGGCGCTCGTACGGGGATGTCTAGAGAGAGAGAAATTTTGAAATTTCTTAAAGAAAATAACGATCCCTACTTTATCTAAGTCTTTATTCTGGACATGAAATAATTTTATAAATATAAAAAGAAAAATAATCCATCCATTTTAATTAATAAGATAAGTATTTTCATAATCATCTGGCTTTTTAATTAAACTAAGAAGGCTATCAAGAAAGTTTTTAGGGGAATTTTCGTCAATTTTCCTATTAAAAGGCCAAATTCCAATGAGATAATATCCTGATTTTTTTTCGTTGCCTATTAGAAAACCTTCCCTTTTTCTGTCAGATTTTAACTTATAAAGAATTACCATGTAATCCTTATATTTAAATAATGGTCCTCCATTTCCCAATTTTTTTACATCTTCAATATTTTTAAAAAACATGATGTTTGGGTGATGTTCGCTTAATTCTTTTAAACCAAAAAAAAACCTAGGAGGTATGTTTAAAACTTTTTCAGATATTATATCTTTAAAGGTTAAAGTTAGTTCGTTATAATCATATTCTTTAATCCCTTTAAATATTACCTTATAAATAATAGAGCTCATTTAAGTTTCATTTCTGATTGTTTTAATCCCTTTAGACTAATTTTATATATTAATCAAATTTTAATTTTTTAAAAAAAATAAAAAGTATATAATGATTTTTTTTATGTGTTGTTCTCTTGAATCATTATATTCTAGACTCATTTGTTTTAGAAATTACCTTCTTCTCTTAACTTGAGTTTTACCATGAATCATTATATTTTCTTCTGGAAAACCAAAATCTATTAAAAATCTTTTCATTTTGAATTTATGATCTCCTTGAAGTTCTACTTCATTTCCTCTAACTGTCCCGCCAGAAGCGCATTTTTTTTTCGCTTGCGTTAAAATATCTTTTAAATTCACATCAAAATTACCAATAAAAGTCATAACAGTTACAACTCTCCCCCATTTTCTCCTGTCGTTAGTTATAATTATTTGCTGTTCATCAGCGCCTAACCCTTCACAGATGCAGAGTTCTTTTGGGAATGAGCAAACAGAACATATATCGTCGTCTTTAATACTCTTTTTTCACAACCTTTCTTATTAATATTTATTAAATAATTTCTAAAAGATAATAGAATGAAATGTTTTAAAAATCTTTTTCATTTCAGTCATGTTTTTCTATTTTTTTTTAAATTATCAATTATATAATTGCATTTTTAATTTTATCAATAGTATTTTGAGTCAATTTCTTTATCCATTCAAAATCTATTATTTTTAATAGATCATAAAAATATTCCTTTAAAATGAAAATTTAAATTCCAAGACTTTGATATAATTATTAAAAAAAAAATAATAGATTTTGATTGTAAAACGATGCAGAATTCTTGGATTTTTAAAGTAATCGTAGCTGGCTCTGGTGGGGTTGGAAAAACTGCAATGATCACGCGTTATTGCTCTGGAAAATTTGAAGAAGGGTACAAAATGACTATAGGTGCTGGATTTCATACTAAATCGGAAGTTCTTGATACTGGTGAATCCGTTAAAATGCAACTCTGGGATTTTGCTGGTGAACGGAGATTTCGTGAATTACTACCCGATTACTGTAAAGGCGCAAGCGGCGCTTTTATATGTTTTGATATAAGTGATTACGAAACTTTTAGAGAAGTACCAGAGTGGTTAAAGATAATAAGACAAAAGGCCGGTTTCGTTCCAATCATCCTAATGGGAATGAAATGGGACCTCCCCCAACATGAAATAAACTTCGACTTAGCAAGCGATTACGCTAAAAAGGCAAAATGTAACCAGTGCGTGTTTTGCTCTGCAAAAAAAAATATTAATATTAACGAGTCGTTTGGGGCAATGTCTAAGTGGCTGATATACTACGCGTCTCAGCCCGATAGTAAATAATAATTTATTCATAATACTTTCAAAATGTTTCAATATTTCTCAATTTTTACAAGTAATTTAAAAAGAATCGTATTCTTTTGCATTGTCACAATGAAAACTCTTACCACCTCTAACAGGTCGCGTTTTCTTACTGGAACTGCCAAGATACGGTAGTTTTCCGCATGCGAAACATTTTTTTTGAAGTGTTAGCGGCTATTACTTACTTGAAAGAAATGGAATGAAGGTATGCTTGCAGTTTGGCCAGGAATGAAATTTGACTTTCTCGAATCTGAATGTTATAAAGGGCCAATAGATAGATATTTATAAGACTTATAATGTTAATGTAATAAAATTTAAAATTGAAAATAGATTTATATAATTATTAAAAAAAGCCTCCGTAGCTCAGAGCATACTTGATGTCCGAGCTTTGCGAGTATCTAGGTAGAGCACTGAGTAACAACTAATGCTCAGCCCGCCCATAGCACCCGGCTATCGTGCCTGTTTAACAGTACGACCGGAAGTTAACCGGGCGGTCCCATGTTCGATATTGCGATTGACCTCCAATCTCAAAGAAAGCCATGGCGGGGGCGTTCCTTCTTATTTTTTTTATTTTAACAGGAAAAAATAGTAAGCTACATCTTGGTTATAAATTTTCATTTGATAATGGATAAAACATTTTTAAATGAAAATGTAAAATAGTAATAAAAAATTAACGCAAAAGCGCTTGTATGCTCCCGCCGGGATTCGAACCCGGGTCACAGGGGTGAAAGCCCTGCATGCCTATCCCTTTCTTTTAAATCATAGAAAGATTGGCCGGACTACACTACGGGAGCAATTTTTCAAATTATTTGAATCTTATTATTAGATTAATTTAAAAAAATATAACTTGGTATTAATTTGTAATTAATTCTTGATTTTAAATTTTTTTATATTCCAATTTTAAAAGCCTTATTCAAAGATCCAATGTTTAATTAAAAGTATTATAGTTTAATTTTGATTTTATTAGGTCAAAAACTCTTTTCAAGAAATTTTAATAATCTGCAAAATAAATTAATGCGGGAAGGGAGATTTGAACTCCCGAACTCCTACGAGACTGGATTCTAAGTCCAGCGCCTTTAACCAGACTTGGCAATTCCCGCAAGTAAAAATTTTTTTCCACTAAATAGAAAAAGTATTTCTTTTGTTCCGGTTAATCCAAGAGATAATTCGTCGATAATAGTTTGTGTTTATAGATATAATTAAAAATATAATACACCAAAAATTAAAAAATTTCTTTTTTACAACTTTATATTTTTAAATTTTTTACTTTTCTTGAATAATAAAACACTTTTTCTAAGATTATTTGATGGTATTTTTTTAGATAAACTTAAATCAAGCCGACTTATTCAATTTACGGCAATTATTAAAGAATTTTTAAACGAGTTTATCAGTGGGTTTTTATATCTTTTAATTAAGTAATAATAAGAAAAGTTAAAATTAAATAAAAAGTAAATAAAATCCGATATTTGAATGTTTAATAATAATCGTAAAAAAATCGCCAATTTGTTGTCAAGCGGCATCTCTTTATTAGAATTATGCTATTACAAGGCGGAATCAAGACAAGACAGAGAAAAAATACAAGTTAATTTGGAAATGGCAAGAAATATCGAGTTTAATTTGCGTAAAATGGAAAAATTCAATCGTTTTCCAAAGAATACTAAAAAATGGAATATATTATTGAAAGTGTTAACAAATAAGAAACTTAATGGCATTTAAATTATATTTAAGCCCATATGGGCTTCGCCGAATCTGTTTCTAAAAAAATGTCACAAAATTAAAAGATTTTTATTTATTATTGTTAAACACTATCTATAAAGTTGGACATGCTTGGACAGCACGTCATATCCCGTCGATAGCGGAACCGGAGGTCCAATGATGATCGTTAATTATCAAGCTGTCGCTTGGTGTTTTCGCACTAATAATAAGGCCTGCTAAATAATTTAGATTTTTATCCAATGCTATAGAATATTTCCAAATTTTTTTGAAATTCATTTTGAATTTTATTAATAATCTTTTTTTAAAGAATTTCCTACTACTATATACAATTTTAATTCCAATTTTCACTGAATTTAACTGTTTAACCATTTTAATCACATAATTACGGATCAATAACTCGCACTGTTTTGGTAAAGGTTATTTATATAAACATGCAAAAATGTGTAATCCGTATATTTTTACACCATTTTTTTTTATTTATTATCACAAAATTAAGTTAAATAATTATTTGATCAAATAATTTTACAACAAAACATTTAAATATGAGTATGGGATCTAAATATTTATACACAACAGTGTGTAAAAATATTTCTTTGAGATAAAAAATCTCAAAAAAAAGAAAAAAAAATAGTTGAGGTATAAAAAAATGGTAGTCGAAATAGAATTGATTTCAAACTTATGTCCTGAATGTGGCGGGGATACAATTTCAATAGCAGAGCGTGGGGAGACTGTCTGCAAGCAATGTGGGCTTGTTGTATGGGAACGTGAAGTAGATATTTCTCATTCCGGCATTCGAGCTTACACAAAACAAGACAAGGATAAGAAAGAAAGAACGGGATCGCCTATTTCTATCCTAATGCCCGATATAGGTCTAAGCATGATTATTGATCGATCAAAAATCAAAAATCCTGATTTGCGAAGGGCTGCGAAATGGAATACGCATTTGACGTGGGAAAAAAGAAAT
>JAUXAJ010000022.1 GCA_030620005.1 Promethearchaeota archaeon
CCGGGATGATCGGAAATTGAGGATATTCTTAAATTACATTATCAGATGGTCTAAATAAAATCCCGTGATCAGCTTCCAATAGCATCGCCATATCGTTGTAAGAATCACCCACTGCAATTATTTTATAATTCATCTCTTTAAAAGCTAATACTGTTTTTCTCTTCATATCGTTGATTCTTAAACAGTAGTTAGCAATCATTCCGTTTTCGTCAGTTTCTAGATCATGACATAGAATGAAGGGGTAATCAAGTTTTTTCATGAAAGGCGTCGCAAATTCGATAAAACTATCAGTTACAACGACCACTTGAGTCACAGAACGAACCCAATCCATGAACTTCTTAGAACCCGGTAAAAGATTCATTTTAGATATTACATCTTGTATGTCTTTTAAAGTTATTCCGTGTTCATTAAGAATTTCCAATCGCCTTATCATGAGTTTATTGTAATCTGGCTCATCTCTTGTGGTTAACATGAGCTCATCGATACCTGTTTTATTTGCTACTTGGTGCCATATTTCTGGATAAAATATCCCCTCGAGATCAAAGCAGACAATGTGCATACCTAAAAAAATTTAACGTATTATTTGAATTTATGTATTTCTTTATCTAAACTCTATATATCGAGTAAAAATTAATACAGATAATAAGGATTCTATTATAAATGAACTATTACTGGCTAAAGTCAGTAGTTTCCTACGAGTTTGCACCCACTTTAATGGCGGGTTTGACTGAATGTCGTAGAAAACCATATAATACGATACGATTCCAATAGATATAAAGACATTAGAGTGCGACGATTTAGTGATTTCTCGTTCTTAACCACTTCCTAAAGAGAAGTAGATTTCTTTTCCGTGTTAAAAATATAAAAATTAAATAAACAATTTTAAATATTTTTTATTTTGGGATCTTCATTTTTATCCCAATTTACTGCGAATAAAAAATCACGGCTAGGTTCATTCTTATAAATCAAAGGAAAGTTACTTTTTTCTTCAAATTTTAAAGCGATTTTTTCTAAGTACTCATATTTTGGAAAGAAATATTGTATGGGTTTATTGCTTTTTAAGCGATCTTTTATTAATAAAGCTTTAGCCTGTAAAGTAAAACCCTTAATCTCAAAAAAACTTGGATTAGCTCTTTCTACTATTTTGATATACTCATCTATATAACGATCATCAATATTTACGTCTTTAACAGCTGTTAATCTTATAACCGTTCTACATGGCAGGGATTCAATTAAATTCAAGGAATCCATGATTTTAATCCATCCATTTTTAATCATTGGACGACAAATTTTTTTATATATCTGTTCATTAGGCGCTGGGAGAGTAGTATATAGTTGAGAAGGATAGACGCTAAGATTTTCTATTCTTTCTGGTAAAGTTCCATTAGTGACAATAAAAGTTGTCATATTGCGGTTTTTAAATTCCTTTACAAAGTCAGATAGAAGAGGGTATAGCAAGGGCTCACCATCCAAGGAAATTGCCGCATGATTTGGGTTCATGGCTTCGTCATGAGCTTGTATTATTTCTTCAGGTGTAGTAAGTTCTCGTTCCATCAACAATCTGATCTCTTCTCTAGATTTAATGCAGCAACTAATTTCCTTGTCGAGATCGAATTTTTTTAGATTATTGTTTGTGGGTGTTATAAATTCCTGATTTTTCAATAGATTAATTGCTCGCATGATATTATTTTTTGAAATGTGGATACCGTTGGATAATGAATTCAGACCGTGGCTACCTCCGTTCAATAACATGTAGTAGAGGATGTCCAACATTATTTCGTAATTATCCAAGTATCTCCTTAAAGGTAAATGATTTTTTATAATATCTTTATGGTGTCGAATCATTTCTTCTATTAATAATCTCGGATCATCTGGTTCTACAATAAATTCACTTCCCAGAGCGCCAACTTCAATATCTCTCCAGCAAAAAACACATTGATGGTTGCAAAATGGTAAAGAAGGAGTATTTTGCAAGCATCTGTGGCTTTTTATCCCAAAAATTCCTTTATAGCAATTACGATTGTCTCTCCCCGTCATCAATCTCTGTTCAAGCCAGTGACAAGGTTTGATAGAAGAATGCTTGTTGCTTCCAACAATTCTATGGGTCGTTTTTGTATAAGCTTCAACAAATTCGTTTGTAATTCTATTATCCACCATAAAAGAATTTTTCATTGGAATATAACCATCCATTACCTCTAAAATTTTGAAGATTTTAATAGTCTTTACCTTTAATAATAAATGTATTCATTTAAAATAAATAAAAAATACTATTAATAATTATAAGTAGTGTATTAATTAGGTTTAGACTTATAAAATATAACTAAATTGTTGGCTGAAATATTGCTTAATAGAATTAAGAACGAACTCTTAAATTTTGGCTTGAAATTCATGAATGTTGATGAAAAAATTGTTCGAATGTTTTTAGAAACAAGTCCATCTAAAGTGGAAGAAATTGTTATCTTACCCGCAATTAAAATTGTCATGAAAAAGTTAATAAATAAACTTCAAAATAAAAGAGTCCACGGGAGAGTTTATAATGGGTCATTAAATGGTGTTCGAGTAAGTATAATTCGGTCTCTAGTAGGGTGTCCAAACGCTGCGATTGCTGTAGAATGTTTAAAACGCTGTAAAACTAAAACAATTTTGCGAGTGGATTTTTGTGGAGGTATAAAAACGGGAGATAATCCTATTAAGATTGGAGATAACTTGATTCCTAGAATTGCTTATTGTGGCGATGGTACATCTCCCCAATATATTATTAATCATTCTATTTTGGCAAATCAGTTAAGTTTCATAGCAAATCCAATTACAAAAGTTCAAGAAATTAAATCAGGAAATCAGAATGTATTCATCACGCATCCTGATCAAAAATTAAAAGACATATTATTAAACGAAGGAATGTCTTTATTTCCAAATAGAGTTAAAGAGGTGGATTTTTGGACCATTGACGCGCTGTTCTGCGAGACTTACGATTTCATGCAAGCAATGATGTCAAAAAACATAGGAGGACTTGATATGGAATCTTCAGTTTTATTCTTACTTGGTAAATTATATGGTTTGAAAACGGTTTCAATCCTTTCAGTATCTGATTTACCCGGAAACCCAAAATATGATCTTTTTAAATCTAATGAGATTCATCCTGATTTGGAAAGAGGAATTAATAATGCCATTAAAATCCTAATGAATTCATTACAAAAAGTGAGGAATTTAACGTGAAATTAAAGTCCTTTTAGGAGTTTCGAGAAATCTGGTTCTTTAAATATCTCGTTAAATTTCTTAAGTAATTCGATGTTTACTAAATGGATTTTTTTATTAGATTGATTTTTTGTAGCTTTAATTAAATCTAACTCTTTAAGTTTTTTTATGTGGTATTGTATCGTTCCTGAATATACATCGAGTATTTTTCCAATTTCAGAAATAGATTTTGTCTCTTCTTCAAAGAATTGTTCTATAATTTTTGGAATCATAGAATTCAAAAAGATCACCTTATATTTGTCCAAATCTTCTGGAATATCTGTAGCAAAATAATGAAGCGATTTACCAATTTTTTTAGATCTTATGAGCTTGAATCGTTCCAATGTCATTATATGTTTCAAAAAAGGGGTTCTTGTAATCCCTAGTTTTGATTCAATTTTTCCATCTCTAGCATGAATAGCAGGATTCTTTTTAATAAATTCTAGTATTTTCATTAATTTTTCATTGTTAAGAACTTCCGATTTAGTGACTCTTGACTTGCTTATTATCCAATTTTTTTCTTCAAGACTTCTAATTGCCATGAAAATTTGATTTTTACCATATCCCTTGCTGTAAGAAAGCTTAGAAATGGACTTTGCGTAAAGCTTTTCAATAATCGGAAATTTTTGTATTTGTTGTTCTGATTCTATTTCAAATTCAGAATCGTATCGCTTGAGTTTCAAAATTTTTTTGGCAATATTTAAGACATCAGTTTCAATTTCAGTTAATTCGTCAGTGATTAACTTTTTTTTTTCAGGTTCTTCCTTAATTGGTTCTATTTCAACCTTTATAGGTTCTTCCTTAATTGGTTCTATTTCAACCTTTTCAGGTTCTTCCTTAATTGGTTTTGTTTCAACCTTTTCAGTTTTTACTTTTTCAGTTTTTTCGACTTTTTCTTTTTCAAGATATAATGGAGTAAAATCGCTTCGCCTAAATGAACTCTCATGTAAATTTTTTCCTTTTTTTGTTCTTTTTGTATCCCTTCTTTTTTCGAGCGACATTTTTTTATTGAAATTTTCTATCTTGTATTTCATTTAGGCATTTTTTCTAAAAATTTTACAAAATTAAATTGCTCTTCAATATCCATGTATTTTAATTGTTCGACAATTTTGTCGTAATGATTAGGTTTGACATTTGGAAGCTTTCTTATCCTCTCTATTAATTTTTTAGGTATTTCCTGATATAAATTGATCAAAGTGTAAATATATTTTACTTGTTCTTCCCTGGTTAAAAACGAAAGCTCTTGGAGTAATTCTTTCTTTTCTTTTTTCGATATCTTTAAATCATTAATCTGTTTCCTTAAATCTTTATTTAATATGGTAAAAATTTTAGTGAAATACTGTTTTACTACTTTTTTATCCTTTTCGTCTTTAACTGGTAAAAGAGACTCGTGCAATTTAAGTTGAATCTCTTTTTCTTTTTTCCTAGCTTCTTCCTTCGGTTTGATTTTTTCTGGCTTTTCAGCTTTAATTACTTCTTTTTTAATTACTTCTTCTTTTTTTTCTACCCGTGGTTTTTGGGTAAAATAAGTTGGAGTGGGCTGTTTGTATACTTTTTCGGGTTCTATTTCAGGAGGAAATTGGGGCGGTAAGCGTGCGAGTTGTTCCTCCTTTTGAATCGTTGGCTGTGTAGCTGAGAGCGTCCACATGTATAGAAATAATATAACGACTCCTTTAAGTAAGATAAAAATTCCTATAGCATAGAACGCCGTGCAGAATACACCTAAGATGAAAGTCGTGAGAAAATCAGAAAATTCAAATTTTGTTTTTTCTCTGAACTTTTTAATTGCTCTAAAATCAACTAACAAGAGAACGATGATAACTCCACTTAAAGAAATAAATAAGATTAATGGTATTAAAAATGCAAGCGGCGTGGGTGGGGGGGCGTTTGATGGTAGAGTATAAATATTAAATCTTGCAAAAGACAGAAAACCTAACGAAACTCCATTTAAAACAAGTAAAAAAATTACGAAACCCGCTTTTGCAGAAAAATTATTTAAAGAATCTTTTAATAGTAATAAAAAATCATAACCACTTAGGTTTTCCTTTTTGGATTTTGAAATCACGCAAAAAACAATAAAAACTCCTTTTATAAGTATTAAAACACCAGTCCCAAAAATGAAGCAACCCAATATCCCCCAACACAAAGCATCTACAATAATCTCATCATATCTCCTTTCGTTTACTTTAGGCGATATAAATTTCAAATCGTGATAACATATTATAAATCCAATCGTGCTAACTAATAGGCGATGAAAGAGAATGCTCAACCAGTTCGAATAATAAAAGATTTCAAAAATGAGTATCAAACTGACAATCGAATAAATTAAAAGGGGGATGAAAGAAATTTTGTTTATAGATTGAATCAAGTTATCCAAAGCAGAACGATCCACTCTTGATGCTTCGTGGAAAAGCCTTCCTTTTTTTTTATATTGGCTTGGATCTACCTTAAAACTTACACCTTCTAAAGAAAATAGATTGCCACAGCGTTCACAATAAATTTGAGTCTTTTTTTCTATTAACTCTGAAAGCTCCTTAGGAAAAAAAGCCCCACATTCACGACACTTGTAGATTTTCTTAACCATATTCTTTCTCACTTAATATATTTGATTTTGTTTTTTCATTTTAATTTTTTATTATTTTTATAGAAAATATGAATATTTAATCGACACTAGTTTCATGTAAATACTCATGAAAATCTTATATTTTTATTCCATTTTTAAACCATTCCTAAGGAATTTAAATTAATAGTATTATAAAAAAAAAAGGGAGTCCGATTTTTAGAATAATTTAAATGAAAAATTCGCGGTCGAGGAATTTGTTTCTTGTTTTAGTAATATTTGGCACGTTTAATCAGTTGCGGCCAATCTATGGCTTCTACTGTTGGATGGAGCATGTGATCGTCATTCATTACATTAAAATCCATATTTGCAAAAAGCTTTCTTGCACGAGCACGAGTTGGTTCCATTAATACGACATTATCCTTTTTTCCGTGATAAATTACTACAGGAACATTCACCACGGGATATTTTCCCGGTCTAAGTTCTGGATGTACTAAAAGAGGTGCAAGAAGGATTAAAAAAGAAACCATCGTAGGATTTTGGCACGCGTAACTTGCTGCCATTAATCCTCCATAAGACGAACCTATTAATATCCAATGTTCCTTCTCATCTAAAATTGATCTTAATTGGTTCATCCTCTCTTCTAAAGAACCAATAAAATCGGGAGTAATAATCTCAGGAAACAAATTCTTTAAAAACCTTCCCTTAAAACCTTGTCCTGAGCTTTCAAATCCGTGGATAAAAATGATATTAGCCATTTTCCTATTCTTTTTTTCGTTTTTTTTCAGGAATTAATTCAATTTCACGATTCATTAATTTTATTTGCTTTTTATGGCCAATATACATGAAAAGAAAAAGTATTCCAAAATAAAAAATAACTAAAAAGAGCATGAAAAACGAATACTTGGTAGTAAAGGACATGAGATGCAAGGCAGTTCCTATTATAAAACCCGTGAATAATCGGGATTCCGTGGTGCTTTTCCTTAATAAAATTCTTTGAGTTCCCCAATCAATTAAACCAGGGATGGGCAAAATAACGCATAGTAATACAGAAAGTTGGGGGTTAAATTCAATGTCATAAATCTCTTCCCATAAATGGGTCGAAAACATTGAAATTAAACCTCCAATGATTACTCCCGAGCACCTTGAACAAAAATAAATTCTAGTTCTACCAAATTCTAGATGAAAAGCATGATCACTTGCGGAAATTGGATGATGCGTTAAAAGTTCATTGTAAATAAATCGTTCATTTTTAGCAAAAGCTTTATCGTATGCAATTAAAAGAAGTGGAACCAAAAATATTACAGATATAATACATGTTACGAGAAATGAAAGACCAGAGTTTATAATAATAGTATTAAAATCAACCGGATTAGGAAGTATCATTATTTGAAATACAACAATTAGAAACATCGTTATTAACGAGCTAACTATTAATAGAATTATTGAGAAAAATATGTTTTTCTTATTTTCATATTTTAGTGGTTTGTATTTATACATACTAGTAGAGAACCCAAAAATTGCTATTATCAAATTCCATTCAAGGGAAACATTATCATAAAAAGCTAATTGATAAAGAAATTCTGCCAAGAATCCCGAAACAAATGCGATGTAGGGTCCCGATAAAATCGAAAGAAAGGAATAAATCAGTAAAGTCATTCCAAATTGAATTGAAAAATCTGAAATTGTTATAAATGGTGTAGATATCGACCCAAAAAATTCGGAAGTGTAAAAATAAACAAGTACAATGAAAGATATTTTTAATAAATCTAAAAAAATGGTTCGAATTATTGGCTTTTTCTCTTTAATTTGATTCAATGAGATCAATTCATGATTTATTTTACGATAAAATTTGTTAAAAATTGTATATAACGACCTTAATTATAAACTTCTTCCAGATGAGCCAATAATTCTTTCTTTTTTACTTTAAAACCTTTTATTAGAGTTTTTACTATAATATTTTTTCCTGTAGGAACGCTTAAAATTGTTGGATCTTGTTCCACAATTTTTATTGATTCCTCGTTAAAATCTAATTGGGTCATTAAAGCTTTAAGAGCATCTTCTTTATTTTTAAAAACTGCGCGGGTTAGATCATCGTAAGTTTTAATATCTTCTTTATCGACACTTAAAAAAGAAATAGACTCTTTAATCTGACTTATAAAGGATTCCCTTGTTATCTCCACTAATTTTTTGTAATTTCGATGGGTTTTTTTGCAATTTCTGGATGTCTGGTCTCCCGCAAGATAGATTGGAAAATTTTTTTCTGTGATTTCTTCAATATTAGATTTATTACCATTTATCATAAGTTTTGCTAAATCAAGAGTTATATTTATTTGAGAAATTATGCCTTCCCTTACGTCATTAGTCACCCAGTGTTTATAGAAACTATTGACAATTGGTTTTACAATAATGTTTAATAAACCAGCGTCTAATTCAGAATCAATTATCTTTCCCCCTAATTTGAGAGAATCTTCCATGTGTTCAATCATGGAATCTTTAAGGATGTCATAATTTCTTTCCGTGTAGTTCAAAGTCACATCTCCTTGACAAATATTTTAATTTTATGAAATAAAACACTTAAAATTCAATAATTTATTAAATAATTAAAAAGGAAAAAAATTAATTAATTTTTCCATACTTTTAATATTCGTAAGAGAAAAATGTTTTTTTTTAAAATCTTAATATTAGGCGGAGATTCAGACTTAGCATTAACGTACGTCTCTAAAGCAATGGATGTTGTAGGCGTAGATAAAGGGGCTTACAACGAGTGGTATGAAGAAATTAAGATATTAGGCGATATTTGTGACTTGGAAATAAATGTTATAACAGACATGATTTCTGCGGATTTTGACGATTTAATACAAATGGCGGACGGTATTATCTATTTTTTTAACCCATTAAATGAAATAGAAACTGAATTTTTTGAAATAATTACAAAAATCATAGATAAAATTAGACGGAACATTCCTACTATTTTATTATATTATGATCCAAGTGGTTTCATTACAATTTCCGTAAATGAACTATTAGAGCAAGCATGGACGCGTTATAAAAAGATGGAAGCATTTGTAAATCTTCCCCCTAAAGAATTTCGTCAAGTTCTCCATTGTATTAGTCTTGCAATGATTTCAGGAGATACGCCTCTTAATATAGAAAATGCCTGGATGAAATTTCCGTTCTATATAAAAATGGCAAATTCTTATTTTAAAGAAAAGGATTATTTTTTAGCCGCTCAAGCACTTAAAAAAGCGGCTATAATCTCAGAAATTTTTAATAGAGAAGAAGCGTTCATTATTTGCGAACAAGCAGCCCACGCCTTTTCTAAAGCTAACTTATTTTTAGAAGCAAGTAAAATTTTGGAAAATGTTGATGGACGGAAATCTCACGATTTCAAAAGACAATATATCAAGGCAATGATAAACGAGGGGGATAAATTAAATAGAGAAAAAGATTATGGATCTGCTGCTGATCGTTACACGAGAGCTGGTCAATGGTGTACAATTGAATCCATGGATAAGGATTTAATTTTGAAATCGTTTAAACTTGCTATAACAACTTGGATTTCGGCTCACGATATAAAGAAAGCGTTTAAAATACTAGAAAGGTTATCTCATAATGATGTCAATTCGATTCTTTTAGAAATAGAAGATAATATAATGGAGTCTGTTGATATCTTAGTATCTAAGAACCGCTTGGAACCAGCAAAAGAGCAGCTATCTTTTGCTTTAGATACTTATCAACGCGAGGGGCTATTTGAAAATATTAAAAAGTTTGTTAATAAATTAATTGAGATTCTTATAAAACTTTTAGAGCACCACGTGAATAAAAAGGAGAGTCATCTTGCGAAAAACAATTATGACGACATTGAGAAGATTTGGGATACTTTTAAAGTAAATAAAACTAATCTAGATAATATCTTAAAGCGTCTAATAATAGTATTTTTGGATGAGTTAAATTTTAGCACATCTTCAGTTCTTACTAACAAGTTAAATTCTTTAGAATTAAAAAAAGAGTTAACAGATGTTAGTTATAAAGTAGAAGATGAGAATAAGAAGTTAATGAAGAAAGAGAAAGAAGAAATAATTAAACAAAGAATTGATATTATAAAAAAATTCGTAGAATACGAACAAAATATAGTTAAAGAGTTAAATAATAAAAAATTAAATGAGGCTAACGAATATCTTAAGCAAAAAGAATATTTAAAGGCAACAAGTCAAATCAAAAGCCAGGCGGATTACCTAAGAAATTCTGGAATGTTTGAGGATGCAAATGAAATTTTAATGAAAGCTTTAGATATTTCAATGGAAAGGAACTTATTTGATGTCTTTTTTAAGTACTACTTTGAATATTATGGTAGCTTAAGAAGTAAAATAAAAAGAGAATATCTTCTAAAAATATTTCCAGTTCTCACTCAAAAATTTTCAGATGTTATTAAAGAAGAAAATTACGATAAACAAGCGAAATTCTTCGAAAACTACAGTAAAATATATAGGAATGAAATGTTATACGATGAATCAAAAGAAATTAGTAAGCACTTCGTGAAAGTCGTTAAGAATGAAGCGTTAAGAATTGTGGAGAGCCAAAAAAATACATCTGGAATCGAAAAGGCGTCAGAATTAGTTAAAAAAGCCAATTATATTTCTTCTGCTTATCTAGATAATGTCAAAATTTCATTTAATAAAATATACAAGAAAATTTCTGAAATCTATATTTCAATAGGAAATATTTCTCAAGCACAAGCGTACTACGATCAAATTGAGAAGAGAGCTGATAAAATCGAAATCAAGGCTTTGATTGAAAAATATGAAGCTGAACAAACTGAAAAAGTTGAAAAATCGTTAAAAGAAGAGATTTTAAAAGAAAGTTTTCTAATTATCAAGAAAAAAGAACGAGACCTGAAACACGATCGAGAAAATGATTTAAGACAACGAAAGGGATTAAAAAGAACATATTTTAGAGAAGCATTGAACTATTTAACAAACGAGGAATTTGACAAGGCTACAGAATCCTATATAAATAGCATTGTTCGATTGAATAGAATAAAAAAATACAACTTAGCTGGATTATCGCTAGCGTTGGCGGGTTTTTTATTCATAAAAGATAACAAGATTGAAAATTTAATTAGGCTTTTAGAAATTAAAGAATTATCCAGCTCAGAAAAAATATTTCAAGAGACATACGCCGTATCACTCATTAAATATATTGTAGACTTAGTAAAACTACAAAATAAACCAGATCTAAAAGAACCCTTGTCGCATCTTCAGAATCTACCGTTATTTGAAGAAGAATTAAAAGTTCTTCTTGACTACTTAGGTAAAGATTATCAAAAGGAAATCGTGATTGAAAAAACGAGAGAAAAGCGTGGTGAATTATCTAAAATCCGTTTAGAATTGGATAATAAAAGCGCTTATTTACAACAAAAAATTTCTGAACAAAAACAGGATTCTGAAGTTCTATTTAGGAAAAGAAAAGCAATGAAGCGTAGATATTACGAAGAGATTTTAACTCTTGTGCGCGATAAATCATATGGCGAAGCTGCTCTTAAATTTCGGGATTTAGCTATTAATTTTTCAAGGAGAAAAGATTTTAAAACCAGTGCATTCCTCATGCTCCTACAGGGACTAGCTTTATTTAAAGAGAATGAATCACCTAAGGATATTAAGGTGAAAATCAAGGATTTTTTGAATACAATGGGTGTTTCTAAAAAATTAGTGGAAGATACCTTTGACATTTCCTTGTTATTTTTTATTATTGATGCAAAAATAAATAATCAAGAGAAATTTTTACCAGAAATTAGAGAAATGTTGAGTATATTGCCTTTATTCGAGGAAGAAAAAGAACTTATTGATATAAACATTGATTGAATTTTTCATCTTTAATTCATACAAAATGATTGACAAGCACTAAAATTAAATTTAAAATGATAAAGAATTGAAATTGCCATTAACCAAATCTTTATTCCTTGAAAATTTCTATTAGATTGTCTAAAATTCACAAATCTTTAATATACTTCATCAAAAAAGCTAATTAGTAAGATAGTTTTCAATATTTCGTTAAATCTTTTACACGCATTCGCAATGTCACTTCTGTTACATTTGCAAGATGACTTATCTCTTTTTGTGTTCGGGTTTCATAGCAAATTTTTGATGCGAGATATATCGCAGCGGCCGCAATTCCTTTAGGATCTTTTCCAGCTGAGTTAAATCCACCCTTAAAAGCTTTTTTGATGAATTCCACAGCCACATTTCTACATTTCATGGATAATTTTAATTCTTCAATAAATTTATCAACATAACGGTCCGGTCCAAAGTGTTTTACTTTTAGGTTTAATTCGGGTAAAATATCCATTATAATCAAACGATAACTTTTAACAAGTTTTTTTTTCGGTATTTGAGCGATATTTGTTATTTCTTCAACAGTTCGTGGTATTCCATGGACTCTTAAAGCGCAAAAAATAGAAGCTGCTAATAAAGTATCGATACTTCTTCCCATTGTTAGCTTTTTTTTGACCGTTTGTGTGTAAATTCGAAGACCATCTTCAGCAACCGCATCAGGAATACCCAATCTTTTTTGTAAGCGCTGTAAATTCGGTAAAGCGATCCATAAATTATGTTCATAACTAGTTGTTAAGGATCTATGAATTTTTGCTAAACGATTGAATTTTGACTTAAATTTGGGACTCAATAGCGTCCCCCGAGCATCTCTGTTTCCACGAATTATCGTGCGAGGTCCTATAGGGCTATACACGCGCTCATTGCTTTTTCGTTTTTGAATTTCTTCCTGAGTAAATGCTCTTCGGGGAGTATCGTCCAAAATTCGTGAATATGCATACCCACAATTAAGGCAAACATAAAAACCATCTTCTTGACTAATTTTTGGAGAGTCACAACACTCATCTTCATCTTCTTCAAACAAATTGTCTTCTTCAAAATGAGATGGCATAAAAAGCGGATTATAAAACAAATGAAATTTTAATAATTACTATTAAGTACTAAAAATTAATACCTATTAAATCTTAATCATATTTAAAACAAATACAAGAATTTCGAAGAAAATCAACGATATATTAATTCTTTCATGAAAAAAAATATATAGAATAAAATAATATGTTAATATCAGTACTCATCTTAAAAGAATCTTAAATAATAAATAAAATATATATTTAAAAATATAATAGGTAATACTATTGACACCTGAAATTGAAAGCGTAATTAAGGTCTTTTCAAGATTCTTAGACTCTAAATTTATTGAAGATAAAAAAGTGAAAAAGATTGATAACATTTTAAAATTTCCTATATTTTCTTTTAATTTTTTAGATAAAGAACAAGCTCAAGTATTGGAAGAAGAATTAAGAATTTCTTCAATTGATGACGCATCAAAATTAAATAAAGACGCTCCATTTGAGAGCTTAAACCTCGCTATAAAAGATACAATTAGCAAAGATGATAACATTCAAGAAGTAATTGATAATAAAATTAAAGACCTTAAAGAAAAATATCCAAACATTGAAAAAAAATTAAAAAAAACCATTTTTATCAGTTCACTAATAAAAAAAATAAAAAAACAAGCAGAAGAATTAGATCCTTCGATTTCAAAAGTCGTGTGTGTAGGGTTAGAAAACGCCGGTAAAACTGCTATATTAACTAGATTAGGTGGACGCTTAGGAATAAACGATTTGGTGTCTTTAAAACCTACAAAGGGAATTGAACGAAAACGTTTAAAAATGAACAATTTAGACCTTATTGTATGGGATTTTGGAGGTCAAGTTGAGTATAGGAAGAAATACATGAAAGATCCGGAGACTTACTTCTTACAAATCGATTTGCTAATTTATGTCATAGACGTGCAAGATCCAGATAAATTTGAAGAAAGTTTTAAATATTTTAGTAAAATACTTGACATTATAAAAACCTTGGAAGAAAGCCCCCATATCCTAATTTTTGGTCATAAATTTGATCACGATATCAAAAATGACCCGAATATTTTGTTAAATGTTGAATTATTTAAAGATAATCTTCAAACAATACAAGACGAATACGATTTGAATTTTGAGATATATTTGACTTCAATATTTTCCTTATTTACTCGCGAGCCGAAATTTAGCAAGACGATTAAGGAGCTAATGAACACCGACCAATTTCTTAGCGATCCAAGCTTGAAAAAAGTCGAAGCTCTCGAAAAAATTCTAGAAAAAACAATGAATGTAGTCATACGTTTATCAGAAAGCCTTTCAAGCCAGCTTAGTGATATAGATTGCCGTTTAAGGGCAATAGAAAGTGGTGCGTTTAAAATCGCTCAAAGTGGAGTTCCGATAGAAATACAAACTCCAAATCAAGCCGCCTATATTAAAGAGATGGACGAAGAACGCTCGAGAGCTCAAGTTCTTTCAGAATTAAAAGATATTTTCGCAAGAAGGAGGAAATTGGAACTTTAGAGCCATATTTTTGATAACAATTTCAATATTTTCTTATTTAATTGAATCTAAGAACTTATATGCTTTTTTTACTTCTATTATTTGATTTTTAAAATAATCTAAATCGTGTGAATCAGAGCCTACAAAAATTTGAGCCCCTTCTTGTTTTAATTGAACAATAACATTTCTAGAAGGAAATGGCCGTCCTATGGGGAATTTATTTCCTGAAAGGTTAAATTCAATGTTTTGATTATTTTCAATACAAAGTCTTCCTAATTCTAAAACTTGTTCGTCAGAGTGATTATAGTCTTCTGGGAGTTTTAAATCGTGAGGATTTATATAGCGAAATATCGTATCGAGGTGACATATGTTTTTAAATATCCTTGATTGAATCATTTCTTTCATTAAATTAAAATACTCGTCAACAACTTGTACTACGCTCTTTTTTTCCAATAATTTCACGAGCTTGGCTCTCGTTGTAAAAGAATACCAATAATCCGTTTCATGAAGCGTGCCCGCTAAGAAGTCAAAATCTTTTCTATAATCATCCATGAAATCGTGCAATTTTGTCTCGTATTCTTTATAATAGTCGATTTCGAGACCACTTAGCACGAACTCGTAATTTTGCTTAATTACGTCGATTTCGTCTAAATATTTTTCAATCTTATTATCGTAAAAAGGATAAGTCTTATCGTTTTCAATGTAAAACAGTTCATAGTGGTCTAAGAAACAAATGTTAATTTCTTCCTTTTCAGCTATAACCGCGTAATCCTCAAAAACTGGCCCCTTTTCAGCGATATCGTGGCTCCACACGCTGTGGAGGTGGTAGTCCGTGTATTTATATATCATGGTTAAGTAAATAGTTGGAGACTCAAAAGATTAAGATTATTTATTGAAGAACAAACCTTTTTTATGATTTTAAAATATAGAAATTGTATTAAATTCTTGTCTTTAGAAAAAAAACAGCATGAAACTATATTTAATTTATCATGAAAAGATAAAAAAAATTTTAAAATCTCACTTTAGATTTATTAACTCATGAAACAAAAATTAATTAATACACATTTTATTTTTATAAAAATAAAAAAGAATTTTTGCCCCGCCATCTTCTTGAGAATCGCGTTCAAGTCGCCCCTCGCCTCCACATCGCACTTCTTCTCCCCCATCGCGACTTTACCCATTAAGCCGTGCTTGAGCGCCTTAGAGTAGGAAATCTCGCCCAGAATAAGATGGAGTATATCTTATTATTGGATCTACTAGTTATAGATCTATTAAAATACAGAAATTTTCAACGGGAACCCTCTTAAGAAGGATTCCTACTTTAGATCTCATAAGAGCTATGACTCTTTTCCATAATGGAAGCTATGTTGTTAGTTGTTTATGGGAGGATAGAGATAAAAAACCATTTGAAAATAATGTATATGTATATGATTTTTGTGTCTATCTTAACAAAGATAGATTAACTGGAACACACATTCGATCTCGATCCGGGATGGGCATAACGGAAAAATAACAGAAGTTTTATAATTGTAAGAACATTTAAAAAAATGATTCTATTTCAATTATATAAATTAAGTATAGGTGAGAAGAGATTAATGGGAGAAAAAACGGTGTTAAAAATCGATCCTTCGGGTAAAGATATGCTAAGGTTCATAGAAATGATCTGTGAGAAAGTTGGGCCACGGATAGGAGGATCTGAAGAAGAGAGTAAAGCAGGAGATATAATACATGAAACAATGTCCACGTTTAGCGATGAAGTCGAAAAACTTGAATTTGAATGCCACCCAAGAGGGTTCTTAGATTGGATTTGGGTAACCGCGGTTTTATACATTGTTGGAGTAATTAGCTACTTTTTCATTCCCCTTCTTTCGATTATTTTCATATTTTTAGCAATATCCGTCTTTTTTGTGCAACAAATGCTTTTACTGGAGGTGGTTGATTTTCTTTTTCCGAAAAAAAAATCATTTCATGTTATTGGAAAAATAAAGCCAGAGCTCACACCTAAAAAACTGGTACTTTTGGCAGGGCACCATGATTCGGCGTATGAGTTTCCATTATTAAGTAAGTTAGGGGGAAAATCAGCGTATTTGATAATTTTTGTGCTGCTCATTACTATTATTAACATTATACTGGGAATAGTTAAGATTATTTTGATGATGATAGGTGCACAAGGGAATAGTACGATAGTTGATACTATTCAGCTGATATTTTTCATTATAGGTGTTATCGTAGTCTTAATTGTAGCAAAATATTTACGATCTAATAAAGTGGTAATAAGAGCTAATGATAACTTATCTGCTGTTGCAGCTGCTATTGAATGTGGTAAATATTTTTCGAAAAACAAGCCAAAAGAAACAGAATTATGGATTGTTAGCTTTGCTGGTGAAGAACACATGAGGGGTTCCAAGCGATTTGTAGCAAAATATAAACAAGAATTAATGGAACGTGAAGTGATGCTCTTTAACTTGGAATGCTTGAGTGCTGATAAATTCCTGCTAGCTACTGCTGAACCAACATTTTTGGCAAAGCATTCTGAAAGGGTGATTGATTTTGTCAAGAAGGCAGCGGATGATTTGGAGATCTCCATTGATGTAGGACCATTAAAATTTGCCGGAAGTGATGCAGCAAACTTCTCAAGAAAAGGACTTCACGCTACAATGTTATTTGGGCTTTCAAAAAAGGGAACTCCTCCCGATTGGCATACACTAAATGATACACCAGAGAGATTATCGGGAGAAAGGATCGCTAAAGCTACTGGGATTGCCCTACATTTTGTTGAATTAGTAGATAAAAGTTAGTAACCTATTATTTTACCTTTTTTTTTAACTTCTTTAATTTTTTTTAGAGATTCAGGAGACATACATAAAAGCATAGCAATATCTAAGGCTCAATTTCCTTCCATGTTTGACAAATATAATGGCAAAATTTGATCTGAATTTTTTTTTACAAATAGTATTTCGCTAATTTCAGACTTTAATTCGCTAATTTTCATGCTCTTTTTCGTGTTCGGCGTTATATTTCTCTTTTTTATTCCAATAATTTTTGTATACGTGTTTTTTCATTCCTATAAACCTGTTCCGGGTGCTTTTGATAATTTGTCTGGAGTTTCCGTCATATTAGGCTTTGCAAAATTTTTATCCGAAAATAAAAATAACGCTGATATATTTCCAAAACACACGCGAGTTCATTTAATTTCGTTTGCGGGCGAGGAATCTGACCTTAGAGGAGCTAAGCGATATGTTGAGAAGCATTATGATGAATTAAAAGAAAATGGAACAATGACCGTAAATATGGATTCAATTGGAAGCAGGAATGTTTTAATCATACATGATAAAGAGACATTAGTTGGAAGAATTTACCGGCAACAGCAATGGGTAGTCTCAACTTAACAGAAGAATTACCCCC
Source organism: Promethearchaeota archaeon (assembly GCA_030620005.1). The sequence goes on from JAUXAJ010000022.1 coordinate 17,613, forward strand.
TTATTACCATACGAGGAAAGATACGCCAGAGGTTGTGGACAAGGATGCCTTAGGGCAATTTCTACAAATATGCTTAGAATACTTAAAACATGTTGATGGTTCCAATTAAAAAACATCTTTAACAATATATATACTTTTTATTTAACTATTTTTTCATTATTACAACAGGTGTAGTTAGTATTAATAAGAACCGGCCATTTTATGAATATATTCAGTTAGGTTATTTAGAATGAAGTCAACCTTAGATTCATTATCAATTAAAAGAGTTAAAAATGTCTCTTCATTTCCTTTCACTATCATTAATGTCTGTTTCTCTGAACTTTCTGCTTTTACTTCTAATTCCGTGATAATTTTGTCAAGATTCCTCTCTCCAATGGTGTGCCCTATTCCTATTGCTCCATCTAGTACCGATGCACACATCGCAGCAAATTTCTTTTTATCAAATTGTTTTTCTATATTTTGGTGAATCAGTGTTCCATCTCTATAAGCATATAAAATTCCTTTTAAATTGGCTAATTGCTTAAACTCGTCAATTAAACTTAAATGGTTTAAATTTTTCGACATTAATGAATCTGAATCGTATGTTTTTTCTAATTATTCCAATTTTTAATCGTTAAATAAATTAATGATTGGATCTAATAATGTATTGGAAATGAAAGATGAGAAATTGGCTAAAGATTTTCAAGCATTCATAAAGAACAGCAATGATGAATTTATTAATAATGATTTAATTCCATTTTTGAGAATTCCAAGCAATACACTTAATCAAGAAGGTGTTTTGAAAGCAAAAAACGTTTTAATTTCGTATATCTCAGATTTTTGTAGTGAAATTAAAGAATATCCTGGTGAAATTAACCCTTTAATCTTGGCTAAGGTAGAAGGGCGCATAAAAGATGTATTATTAATATACATGATGTATGACACTCAGCCAATTAATAAGGAAAAAGAATGGATTAGTCCACCTTTTAAAGCATTAATCAACGTTCTCCCCCCTCCATTAGACATACTAGGGAAATGCATTGTTGCGAGGGGAGCGTATAATTCAAAAACACCTCTAATTTGCTTTTTAAATGTAGTTAAAGCATTGAAAAAGCAAAATTCTTTACCAATTTCTCTATTACTCTTATTTGATGGCGAAGAAGAAATGGGTTCGCCAACATTATTGAAATTTCTTGAAAAAAATGACTTTCTCTTTGATGATTGCGTTGATGCATATTATCCGTCAATTAAGCAGGGTATCGGAGGCACTGCCGTTCTAAAATTGGGTTATAAAGGAATATTATCTCTAACCATTAAAGTATATACGGAAAATAAAGAACCACATTCTGCTTTTAGTGCTATGATCCCAAATCCAGCATTAGATCTAATTTCATTACTTAACACGATTTATTTCAATAATGAATTTCAAATTGAAAGTTTAAAAGTGCCTTACAAACTGACCGAAGAAGAAGAATTAATAACTAACGACTTATTAGAACAAATTAACATTGAAAATATTAAGAAAAAAGCTGGAATTGTTCAAGTTCTCGAAAATGATTACGAACAAAGTTTTATTAATTACTTGTTCAAACCAACTTTTAATATCAGCTTGATCTCCACTTCAAAATATTTAGAAGAAGGAACGAAAAACTACGTTCCAAGTCAAGCTATTTGCAATATTGACATTCGATTTGCTCATGATGTGTCAGTTCAAGAAATTTTTGAAGAAATTAAAGAAAAAATAGATGAATTTGCCAAAAAATCCAAATCTCAGATAGAATTGATTAGAAATATAGGATATGAAGGTTCAAGAGTAAAAAAGAATTCAATTCTGGTGAAAAGCTTGTTTGAAAGTTTTAAACGATTGGGAGTTCCAATTGAAATTTGGCCATTAAGCGCGGCGGCGGCACCTTTAAGCGTGATTCAAGGAGAATTGGGATTAAATTTTATTGTTGGAGGGCTAGGTATTGGAGGTTTTGCACATTCTCCAAATGAATTTGTTCAACTAGATTCAATAATTAATACGAGATTATCGTTCTATTATTTTTTAAGAACATACTCAAAACTAATTGAAAATTAAGTGATTTTTGACTAACAATTGCTTTTTGATATTTTATTTTAAAATCATCACCTCCGAAGGGTTCATAATTGGAAGCGTAAAAAAGGATTTTTTAGTTGTGTTATATTAGTTATTATTTGTCGGGAAAACCCTTTTTCAAATCATTTATAAAAAATGACTATATTATAGTAATAATGATGTCAATTATATTTAAATATCATGACAATTCTCAATTCTGACAATTGAATACTTGGGTGATGAAACATGCGATCAATCGCCGACTTTTTATTAAAAATCTGCATTTTCGGAGATGGTGGTGTCGGGAAAACCACTTTAGTTACTCGATACATGACAGGCATGTTTAAGGATGACCTTACTCTCACCATCGGAGTAGGGTTTCATTTAAAGAGGCTAGAAATTAATAATATACCAATATCTTTACAAATATGGGATTTTGCGGGAGAAGATCGCTTCAGATTTATGCTACCTAGTTATATTTTAGGCGCTTCAGCGGGAATTTTCATGTACGATATTACAAGATTTATAAGTTTTCAACATTTTAACGATTGGTTATCAGTAGTAAAAGAAGGTGTTTTAGAAAATCAAGAACCAATCCCTATTTTATTGGTTGGTGGAAAATTAGATCTTCAGGATAGAAGAACAATTTCTCACGAAAATGCTTCCAAAATAGCAAAAGACTACGATTTACAAGGTTATTTGGAATGTTCTTCTAAAACTGGGGAAAATGTAGATAAAATCTTTATTGAAGTTGCTCACATGGCCATGAAAAGAGCTGAGTTAATTTAGTATAATTACTAACTTTGAGACCTATATCAATCATCTAATTACTCTCTTTTTATTAAAAATGTCATAATAAGTTGGGAAATGCTTATACATGTATTTCATTTCAAAACATCGCCTCTCAAGAGATAAATTAAACAATTCCTCGGAGTTTATTAACTAACAATTTAAAAAACATGTGATGGGTTTGTGGTGAGTTTTATCTGATAAAGCTCAGAATAAACTAAAGAGAAATAAAGAAGAAAAAATTAATTAAGATTTATCCTTTAAAAAGAAAAATTTCATCCAATCAGGCAATAGAAAGCCGCCGTAAATTATTATTAAGCTCGGTATGTTAATAATGAGCGTTATTACCCCAATATGGGTTATCGTATAAAAAGTCGCTCCTGTAATAAAAAGCAAGATCCCTAAAAGGATTAATTTTCCTTTTAAGCGAATTTCCGGATTTTCAGATTTTTTGGATTCACGATAAAATATGATGCCTGTAATCAATAATATGCTCAACAGTACAACCGTGTTAATTCTTACAATTGGTCCCATTTGAGGGTAGAAAGGCTCATTTATTCCCCCGATTAATGACAAGTCAGCATATATAAAAATCAAGAATAATGTTACAATTACTACTTGATAAATCACAAATAACATCATGATTAATTTCTGCTTTTTTTTGAATAGAAGTTCTGAAAATACTAGAACCCAAAAGAACATGTTAAAGGCGACGAAGTATCCAAGCAAGAAATACATTTCAGGAGAAATTCCACTTCCAGTTAGAAGTATGGATATGAAAGAAATTGACATTGGAAACCAAGGTCGACCTATGAATGATATAGCAACGGCCAAATAAAGAAGATTTCTTTGCTCATGTTGAAAATATTTGGAAAGAATTTTTAATGCGATAAAGAACGGAATAACGACCATAATTATTGCCATAATTCCGTTGATAAATTCAATTTGCGTCAATTCTATAACGATTTTTCTCACCTTTTCTAGAGTTTTTTCTTGTCAATAGGGGTAAATTAAGTTAAAATATATGGGTATAATGAAAATATGAATAAATGATTTAGTATTTCATTTTTTCAACTGAAAAAGAGTTGTTTTTTCACGTGAAAACAATATATATAATATAGAATCTTTATAAAATGATGTTAAAAATCGTATGACTCCTAAAATTTATAAGACAGAATTTTCTTTAACACCTCAGAGATTTAAGTAAATTAGAGCTAAGAAATTTGTCATTGGGGGGAAAATGGCGAATATTTTCGAGAATTTACAAGTATTATGCGTGAAATGTAATCGTAAAAAATTTGATAAAATTGACGGTTAATCCAATTTAGAATTTCAAGAGAAAATCTTTTATGTTATTGATAACAAAATTATTAATTAATTTCTTTTCTAACATTTTTTAAAATTATAACAAAAGAGACAATTTTGGAAGGTTTCCTTTTGGTGATTATAATTATACTCTGGGCAACAAAACTCGATTAATATACAGCTGCAATTAACATGTTCACTCATTTCATGTTTGTGTCACAAATTATATATTTGATCAATTTTGTTTTTATTGGATAAAAACATTCTTGGGTATCATGTTAACCAGAAAATATCGATTATTAACCTAACAATAATTTCTTGAATAATTATTCGGAAAAAACGAAATCAATCTTCTCTTAATTTAGCTCAAGCGTAAAAGTCAATCATAATTAAACATGATTATGGTTAAATTTCTTTTAGAATTCATTTTAAACATTATTTCCTTCGAGAATTAGACAAAATATTTAAGAAAATTAAGGAATACTATCTATTCTTAGTAGAATTTTTGTTCGAAATACTAATATGAACTATAATTCTCTCGCTAAAACCGTAGTCAGCTCAAAAAGTGTAGTTTTATGAAAATAATGTATTAACAATTTCGTCGGATAGTAGACTCCGGAAGATTTTACCAAACTCACAGTAGGAATTCGTTAGAGCGACAAAAAACTTGAGACAGTAAGAATGTGTTTATTTGTATAAAAACCCTTTTGAATAAATGGATAAAAATTTTTCAAAAAAATCCAAAATATTTTTTATGAATCAAAATACTTTATTAATCGTTTAATAATCGCGCATTTATGCATAATTTACACACACAAATTATTGAATCATTAATAATGAAACGTGTTTTTAAGTTTTTTTATGATTGAAACCGCAAATATTTGCATTATAAACTAAAATAGAACGAAAAAAATCATATAGGAAAGTATTTTAATAAAAATTCATGCCTCAATCCGTAGTATTTATTTAAAAATCTATAAATAGGAAATTTGTCGTTGTTTCAATAAAGTTATTATTAAACAATCAAATTTACAGCGTTTCAAGTCTTTTTCAAGAGAATCTTAATTTCCAGAGCTAGATAATTTATTTCATTTTACCGTCTATCAGTGTAAAAATTTTAATCTTGTAAGGTGTATTTCAATTTATTCTTTAAAAATAGGTTAACCATTATTGTAAGTGTTTTTTTAGACAGAACAAGAGATTGAAGTTCTAAGTTTGGTAATTTAATATTAGTGGTTCCATTTCTAAAAACATGTTTTTTATAAATTGAAAACTCACTATTTTCTTGAAAACTTGAAAAATTAGAATATAAAAAGTCTAAAAATTTAAAAAAGCCAAATTTACTATATCTACAGACGTTAAAAAAAGACGAGAATGTTAAAATATCGAAAATAAGTCAAAAAAAGCAAATGCGCTTTTCTATATAATGGCTCTTGTGCCTATTGTGGTCGTTAACATATTCTGGCTTTTGACAAATATTATTTGGGTAGCGGATTTTTATTCAATACGAAACGCCCTTAGTTTTATTTTCAGTTTAATCATTATACTCATATCTTTTGTAAGTATTTATCCATTCATGAGATTAGTTTTTCCTGTTTTAGTAGGAAGCGACAAGGATTTCTTACCTTCGTCTTATAAAAGCGTGTTTTTCCTGTTTATTATTATATACATTATTTTTTTGATCATTTATTCTCCGATTTTTATATCATTTTTCGTTGTCTTTACTATATTTAGTGGATTTGCGAGCGTGGTCGAATTTCGTGAAGGAATTAAAGAAAAAAACTTTCTAAGAGTAATAATTCCTGCAGTTACGATATTTGGAAAATTGTATTTTTATTACCTCTTTCCGTCATTAATTGACCCTTATATGATAGTTAATTATTTATTAACCATGCTTGATATTATAGTTTGGTTTTTATTCCTAAAAGACCACCTATTATTTGATAGAATGAGAGATCTTTATAGAAGCGCTAAAGAATATAACATAAATCGAAAATTTATTAAAACAAGGTCCGCAATAGCCATAATAATCATAATTTTTTATCTTTTTTCTTGGCCCATATATATAGAATTCTGGGAATATTTAATTCCTGATTTTATTTTCATGATTTTTCAAGAAGGTCCAATAAAACCAGCTGGACAATTGGGAGTTATTTTAGATTGGTTAACGGTAATTCAATTAGTGGCATTTATAATAGGATTGATTTGTGCGATAGGCTACTTGATTTATTTAAAAGAAAATAGAATTAAATGATGTTTCTATTCAAAAATCTCATCTAAAGTGTTGAAGATCATATCAGGAATTAGATCTTGATCTATTGAATCATCCTCTTTCGATTTTTTCCTTAAATTTTCAATTTGTTCCCTCGTAGCAACACCCGTTAAAACAGCAATAGTCTTAATACCTGCCCTGTTTCCAGCCAAAATGTCGGTTTCTAATCGATCCCCAAAAATACAGGCTTCTTGAGCGGATTTTTTAGTATTCTTTAATATCAATTCTATACCATGAGGAAGTGGTTTTCCAAATATTTTTTCTGGTTTTTTTCCCGTGCAAGTTTTGACAGCGTTTACCATTACTCCAGCACCCGGCATGAATCCATCTGCAACTGGTAAAGTAGGATCTGCGTTAGTTGCGTAGAAACGCGCATTCCCGTCTAAAATGCATCTCTGAGCAATTGCCAACTTATTATAATTAAAATGCAGATCAAGCCCTACAATAACGAAGTCTATTTCATCATAGTTGGAAGGCTTAGATACTACAACATGTCCTGACGCTTTTAACTCTTCCCTCAAACCCACTTCTCCAATGATAAAAACTTTTGAATTTTGTTTTATTTTTGTTATTTCAGCCGAAGTGATCGAAGCACTCGTATAAAAATCAGAGAATTGACATGGAACGTTCAATCTTTTTAGTCTTTCGACGTACATTTGCCGAGTAATGGTAGAATTATTTGAATTATATACGACCTTTATTGACATATCCTTTAGCTGTTGAATTACTTTATCAACATTCGGGATTAACGATTGACCCCTATATACCACGCCGTCTAAATCAAATATCGCTAATTTAACCACTTTTAAATTGTTAATTAATTCTCTCATGATTAAGAAAAATAATAAGACATGTCTTTTATTGCTTTAGTTTTTAAACCAGAATTGTTAACTAGATAAATCTCTCGAAATAAATATAGCCATTAGTTATAAAAAAATAATCGTGATTTCTTTTAAAAGACAAAAAAATTAAAACCAGCCAATAGGAAATCCGAATAAAATACTGAATAATGTAAGGCCAAGAGTTATTGCGATAGGATTTAGAATGTTATCCGCTATAACAATGGGAAAATAATCTAAAAATAAAAAGATTAAAGCAGCTATTAAAGCATATATTGGTCCAACAAAAATTAGCGCGATTAAATAGGCGCTTCCCACTCCTGTGATGAAACCCTCTACAGTTTTTAAGTCTCCCCCAATGCATTTGACTTTATGTTTACCATATTTCTTCCCTATTAACGCAGCACTAGCATCAGAAAGACAAGCAATTAAAATCGCACAAAATACTATTAAAACATTGGTTAAACCTTCGAGATAAAAAATATACGAGAGAATCATTCCGCTTATTAAATAAATGTGTGGACCTAATGCGTTTTTTTCTTTATTTCTTAAAATTGCTCTCGTTAAAAAATTAAAAATGGAATATTCTGGACCCCATAACGTTCTAATCAGATCGGAAATAATGGCAAAGCACAAAGCACCGATTAGAGCGAACATCGTAAGATCAATGACTGCTTGAAAATCTTCTTCAGCGTACGGATAATTGTTAAGATCCCCCCACAAGATATTATAAAGCCACTCCGTGTTTTGAGTTAATTCAATTATGTTTTCGTTAACAAGTTGGGTTAATGGTGGAAAAAAGAAAAAGAAACCGAAATAAGCTGCCAATATGAGAAATCCTAACAAGTGAAAGCCTTTTCTGATACTTTCCATTTTAACTGATATCTTTTCTTGGTAAGGGTTTTCTTTTGTCATTAACACGATATATTTTTCTAAATGAGATTTTTTTTCATTTTTACTGTCCATGCTTTTAGGATTTGGATTTCTTTCTTCCATTTTTTTTTTTGTCCTCCGAATGAGAGAAGAAAAGGTAAGATTAAAGGCTAAAACTATTCCAACCCACCATATAAAAAACCCACTAAACGGAAATGGAAAATATCCTAAAAAAAGGTTGTATACTCCAAAAACAACATATAAAATCCCGCAGATAAAAGTCGAACTACCACCATATCGATTGCGTGCTTTATATCCTCGAATTGCGATGTAAAAAGTGAAGAATGCGAGTAAAAAGAAGAACACAGTAAATATAGTTTCATATATGCCTTCGATTATGACCCAATAGCCCATGATTAACAAGTTCAAGAATTATTATTAATTAATTTAAATTAATTATCAAATAATTAATCTACGATTTGGGTTATTCATTGTTTTTTAAAATCTTCTATAAAATGCAGATCAAGCCCTACAATGACGAAGTCTATTTCATCATAGTTGGAAGGTTTAGATACTACAATAAAAATTTATATAGATCAAACATTATCTATTAGAATTAATTGTTAATAAGAACGAAATATTATAGGTCTAAAAAATAAGATATGGGAGCGTATTTAAAAAATAGATTAAATAAATATTTTTTAAGAGATATCGATATATCTATAAATAATTTTGCTTATTTCTTGGCATCATTCGTGTTTTTTACGATTTCAATCGAATATCTTTTCATTTCTTTTTTAAGCTTGGTCCCTTCTGATTTAATCACCATGATGAGCTTAACAACAATAATAGTCCTATTCTTATCTCTCCTGCTCGCAGGGTTAATTATTGATAAATATAAAGATCGAATGAAGCTTTCGTTAATATCAGGATTTACGCTATTAATAGGCTTATTTCTGGCTCTATTTTCAGAACCAATAATAGAAGCTATTGGCTTTTCAATGATAATCTTTTCAACGACAATCTATCTAATAGTTGTATTGACTATTGTAACCCACGAATCTACAATATTAAATCGAGGAAGATTGTTCAGTATTTTACAGTTCTTAAGTTTTATTACTGCTACTGGCATTATAATGGCTGTGAATATGGATCTATTATCCATAGTAGTGATCGAGGTATTATTGTTCTGCATTATTTATAAAATTCAAAAACAATATACTTATAAAGAAACTGATGAGAGATTAAGGTCTGACTATAAATTTAGGGAAATTATTACAAAACATCCCATTCTAGGCTATCTAACGGCATTTCTGGTTCTTGGCTTTATATTAGGGAACGCATTCTTGTTTAATCTTGATGTAATACTAGATCTAACTGTATTTTTATAAGTTTTTTCAATTTTTTTGGCCTTATCCGGCTTTTTATCAGACAATTTGGGTCGAAAAAGAAGTTTAGTAATAAGTATTCTGGTAATTTCATCGATGATAATCTTTGCAGGCATATTTTTAGAAGATTATTACAATTCTATCTTTCTTGGCATCTCAATTCCAATAATTATCATCTCAATATTTGTTTTTTCATCAGACTTTTCGACAGAAAGAAATACAATTAAATATAGAGGGAGAATTGTCGCAATATTCTTCCTATTCATAGCTGGCGGTTTCCTTTTTGGAATTTTACTAAAATACTTTCTCACGCAATTCTATTTAAAATATTCAGAAATATTATATTGGTTACCACGCTTAATTGAAAGTTCAAATTCATTCCTTTTGATTGTATTACTAGTTTGGATAATGCCATTACCCGAGATATTATCAGCTAAAGAAGCTAATTGGGCAAATACACTTAGAAATATGTACATATTTTATAATAATTCAGTCTGTTTATATAATAAGAGTTTTCTTTCTGAACAAGAAACATTAGAACTTTTAAACGAAGATTTAATAACAAGCGGTCTTTCAGGAGTATTGTCAATAATAACTGAAATAACTAACGAAAAAAAAAAACTTAGAATTATCGACAAGGAGCGTGTAAAAATATATTTTTCTTACGGAGCATTTTCAACTGTCGCCTTAATTTCAAGCAAATATTTACCTATTCTGTTTAAAAAGTTAGAAATTTTTACTAAAGCTTTTGAAAAACAATTTAAAGATGATCTCGTTAATTTCAACGGAAAAACTGATCAATTCGTGAAGACAGATGATTTAATAACAAAATATTTTAAATAAGGAGAAATAAATTTTCAATCAAAAATCGCGATTTTTAATAAAATAAAACATAAACAATAAAAATAAATAAAAATTAAAATATGTTATTATAATACTAAATTATAATATTATTCATATGTCAACTCCAATTCCAGAAACGCTTGAAGATTTATTATTGAAATTGCTTGCAGCAATCCCGGAAGTAAAATCTGCTGCTATAGTTTCCGTTGAAGGGTTGCCAATCGCTTCGGCTCTCCCAAATAATGTGGACGAGACGCGTATAGATATGCTATAATCGCGTATATCGCGCATAGCGGCGATGACGGCAGCACTTCTTTCTTTAGCAGAAAGAGCTAGTATCGAAATGAATAAAGGAGATTTCGATCGTTTAAGCATAAAAGGAACTGATGGATACATTATCGTGCTCCAAGCTGGAACCAACGCAGTCTTAACAGTCGAAACAACTAAAGATATTAAACTTGGCTTAATCCTCCTTGACGCTAAGCGAATGTGTGAAAAAATTGCGAAGCTCATATAATTTTTCTGTGTTAAATCACCATTTTAATCACAAAACCTAAAACTATTAATTTTATAGTACATTTCAAATCTCACTAATTATACTCAATTAACTTCATTTTATTATATAGGTGCTTCATTATTTTCAAGGTTTTTACAATTCAATCTAAAATCGAGATCCCACCATTTTTATTCGGTCAGGGAAAAATGATCTCTGCGCGAATAATATTAAGCGAAGATTACGAGGGAATTATTTCTCGTAATTTCGGTTTTATAATCGCAATTGTCGATGTTCTTGATGTAGGCCAAGGGATAATCATTCCAGGTAGTGCAAACACCTTTCATCAAGTCACCTTCAGGATACTAGCTTTTAAACCGTCAATATCGGAAGTTGTTGAAGGAAACATTGTTGAGATTGTAGATTTCGGAAGTTTCGTAAGGTTAGGTCCATTAGATGGATTAGTTCATGTATCTCAGATCTGTGACGATTACATATCTTATGAGCAGGTTGGAAATCGATTCATAGGTAAAGAAACCGGAAGAATTCTTGAAGTGAACGATCCAATACGAGCGAAAATAATAGCAGTTTCATTAGGTACTGGACGGAGTGGAAAACTAGGATTGAGCATGAGAGCTAAATTTTTTGGAAAAAAAGAATGGATTGAGGAAGATATTGAGGAAGATATTGACAGGAAACGAAACATTAGTTCAGTAAAACAAGATGAAGATAGTGATAGTTCTTAATATTATAATTCTAATCAAGAGGTAAGAACAACATGAAGGAAAGAGCGTGTAAAAATTGTCATTTAATAACTAAAAATGAATCTATCTGCCCAAAATGTAAAACTCATTCTTTAAGTGAAGATTTTACCGGTGAAGTTATAATAATGAAACCGTTGGAGTCAAAAATCGCTGAATATTTGAAGATTCATATACCTGGGAAATATTGCCTGAGAGTCCGTTAATTCATTTCAAGAAAATTGAGTATTAAGCAATCAACATTAAGTTTTTTGATGCAAATGGATAATGATTTGAAAATTCCAACGGATAAAAGACATCATTTCGCTCAACCATTAGATAAATTAATTTCTGGCACGAGAGATGAAACGCTCTCTGAAGTTGAGAAAATTTTCAAGGATATATCTGCTCAAAACTGGGATATTCAGGCATTTCTGGTTGGAGATATCGTAACTAAAGATTTCCTCTCGAATCCTTTTTTGAGATCTTTTGTAAGAATATGTATCATTGACGAAAAAACACAATGTGATAAGATTGAAATGAGTACTGTGGAATTTTTTGAAGAAATCATTGAATTTCAAAATCCCGCAGGGATAATCCAAAAGGAAAGTTGGGAAATAATAAGAAAAGCAATTAATTCTAAAAAGAAGACATTGATAAATGTCACGGAAGGAGAAGAAGATTTATTAGTAATTCCACTCGTATTAGAGCTCGATTTAAAAGAAAATGTTAAGAAATACGTTTTTTACGGACAACCGCCAATAACAGACGCTAGAAAATCAATTCCCGAAGGGCTTGTCATGGTAGATGTTAACAGAAACGTTCAAAAAATGGTTAAAAAACTGGTTGAAATGATGAATAAGGTTCAAAAACCTTTTTGAAAAAAAAATTTTTTATTTATTGATGAGTACAAAATCTTAAATATTCTAAAGCTTCATCTACTAATTTTCACATAATTTTTTATCCCAAAAAACTCTTTGGAAATGCTACATTCTAGAAATTTAGTTTTTGAAGGCAATTCAAGTCATTTAAACTTTATAGTCTTTCATAATATTTATAAGATAAAATAGTTATTTTTATCTATGTCGTATTTTGTCGGAGACCAAGTAAGAATCAAGTATTAAGCCCACCGAACACTTCGTATCGGAGGGTTGTTGACCTTAACTTTATATATTCCCGATGCATATAATATAAATTAATTATTTTAATAAAAAAAAAGAATGGAATTCAAAAAAAAAATAAATGAGTTGAATGAAGTGAAAAAATTAAGAGATTGTGTAGTTATTGATGCGGTTCGGACGCCTATAGGGAAGTCAGGACGCGCACAAATGTCAAAACTTGGTGGTGCATTTCGGGAATGTTCTGCTCAAGATTTACTGATCACCGTTCTCCAGGAAATAGTTAATCGAACTAAAGAAAAATGTCCGAGTTTTGATCCCAAGGAAATCGAAGATTGTCACGTAGGATGTTTATCTCAAATTGGGGAGCAAGGAGGAAATATTGCGAGGATAGCAGTGTTAATGGCGGGTCTTCCTGAGGAAATAGCTGGAGCGACCGTGGACCGATATTGTAACGCAGGTCTTCAAGCCATCAATACGGTTTGCAATGCAATCAAGGTTGGTGATGGAGATATCATGATTGCTGCTGGTGTAGAAAGCATGACACATTATAGCATGGGAATTACTTTTGAAATCTGTAGTAGAGTCAAAAATTTTCCTGGTCCAATATTCTCCCCAAAATTGGTAAACTTCACGAAAAATTTCGTACCTCAAGGTGAAAGTGCTGAAATGATCAACGATAGGTACGGTTTTACTCGAGAAGAACTGGATAAGTTTGGCATGTGGAGCCATCAAAAAGCAACTGAGGCCATGCGTAAAGAAGACGAGTATTTCAAGCGCGTGGTACCTGTGACTTACTTAAAAAAGGATACAGACGAAAAAATGAAGCCTATTATAGACGAAGCGACAGGAAAACAGAAAAAAGAAGAAGTTACGGTAAAAGTGGACCAAACGGTGCGTCCAATTTATTTAGATGACCCTGAAAAGGGGTGGGAAATGATAAGTCAGCTAAAACCAGTATTCAGAAAAGAAAGGAGAGGTGGTCGAGTCACTGCAGGAAATTCTTCGCAAATTGTAGACGGCGCAGCAGCGGTACTCTTAATGTCCCAGGAAAAAGCGGACGAGTTAGGCCTCAAACCAATGGCTCGAATTCTATCAACTGCGGTGGCAGGTGGGGATCCGAAAATAATGCTGTTAGCACCAATTCCCGCGATGAGAAAGTCCTTAGCACGTGCCGAGCTCACCGTCGATGACATGGATGTAATTGAACCTAACGAGGCCTTCGCATCACCGTGTCTAGCCTTTGCAAAAGATTTCAATTACGATTTCGACGACCCCAGAGTTAATCCTACTGGTGGGGCTATTGCTATTGGTCATCCCATTGGCGCATCAGGCGTGATTTATTTTGGTGAAATGGTGCATTATATGAAAAATCACAATAAACGATACGGAGTGCAGTTAATATATGGCGGAGGAAGTGTGGGGATCTCCTCTGTAGTGGAGGCTCTTTAAATTCGAAAATACACTCTTTTAAAAATTAAAAATTTTAAGAATATTTTCTTATTATCAGTATTATAAAATTCCAATTTTTTGAATTCATTAGAGCAAGGAATTCCATTGGCAAAATATAACACTGGCGGTTTGGTTAACGAATAAATCACTGTTCCTAATGTGCGACTTATATCCGGCTCATCTCCTTAATGAGCACAAACAGGATCGTCGTGAGAAGATAAAATTGATAATTAAAAAAAAGTGTTGAAAAGAAAATCTCATTCATGTTTAAGGGATATAATTAAGGAAGGCCTGTTCCTGGAATATCAACATTAACGTATTCGATACGACCATCAATGAAATCAATACTACCACTATCCATTGTTTGCCTTGATGTGGCTATAAAAAGTGTTTTTCTTTCTGGTCCTCCTAACATGCAAGCGTACGCATCATTTTCTATTTTTACTACATGAGTAATTTTGCCCCCTTCAAGTACACGAGCAACTCTATGTCTTCCAGGCGCTGCAACCCATATTCCTCTTCCTTCATCAAGACAGATGCCGTCAGGAGCAAGAGTCTTTAGGTTTGCCCAAATACGACGATTGCTAAGAGAGCCATCTTCCATTATGTCAAATGCAGTAAGTCGGGTGGCAAAGGTTTCGGCCACGACGAGGGTGCGATCATCTGGAGTAATTACGGTTCCATTAGGGAATGCCATGTCCTCTGCAACGACTCGAGCATTGCC
>JAUXAJ010000170.1 GCA_030620005.1 Promethearchaeota archaeon
GTTACTTTTCCTTGGTTTTTGGAGATTAAATACTTAAGATAATTTCCATCATGATTATTTACTGAGAGTTCTGGGATTTTATTCTCCCAACTATCTACTCCATCGTTTAAAAAAGTGTACGTAATTGCATCAAGGGGAGAACCATTTATTACTACTAAACCTACTGCCCCGTTCTTTTTTGCTTGGTTTATTGATCCAAACACTTTGTGAGTTGTTATAAAGTTTAATATCATTTTACCATCAATTAAGGCAATCTTGTCCTTAACATCAATAGTATCAAAATCTCCTTTAGTTCCATATCCTACATGTACCATGTCGGCAATAATACCTTCTGGTTTTGTGGATCCACTAAAATAAATAGGAAAAGTTTCTATAGTTTGATTTGAAGAAGAATTTTCAGAGATAATAGTTAGTTCATAACGATCTGCCCACCAACGAGTAAAATTAATTTTCTCGAGTCTAACATCAGGCAGTTCCGTTTCTTTTAATTTTTGGTAAATAAATTTCTCAACCTTTTCTGCGGGTGGAGTTCCAATTATCCGATTGCCGAATTCACAAATTTCATTCATTAATTGATACATTTCTTCTCCTGAAATTCTTTTTGCATCGTTCATTTCATATTTCCCTCTTAAAAATTTATTATTTACAATTGTTAGAAATCAATTATGGACTATTTTATAATTATAGGTTATTTAATATAAAAAGATTAACTTTATTTAATTCTTGGACACAAAAAAGCTATGGGAGCTAGAAAATGATATTACAGATTTAATTCTAAATGTTTTAAACAATATTGAATTAGAAGATGAAAAAAAAGCAATATTTCTCTTTTTTAAATAAAATTGGTAATTATAAAGTATTTTGAAAGTTGAAGAACTTTCGAATCAAAAATTCGTGTCACCCAAAACAAGTTATAGAAGAGGAAAATTGAGCTTTTCTATTTTTAAAAACCAGATACGATCGTAGATTTAGAAGCACTTCGATCCTTGCACATTTCTGATACTAATATAAATATCTTGCTTGAATCAATTGGAAATTTAAAATATCTTGAAGACTTACATGTTACCTTTAATAAAAACTGATCTATACACAGAAAGAGTCATAACCTATTTGAATTATCTTATAAAAAATAAGGGCAATACTTATTTGAATTATCTTATAAAAAATAAGGGATATAATTAAATTCAATTTAGAAGAGAAGTATATTAATAAAGGTGAGTTTTCACCTTTTAAAGAAAAATTCAATAATAAAAAAAATAAAAGTTAAAGGTGCATGTCTTGAAAGAATGGTCGGCGGAGTGCTCAGGAGAAGATTAAAAACCTAATTAACATTCAAGTAAAAATTTGAAAAATATTGAAGTAAACTCTTCAAACTTTTTTTTTATGATTCTTTTTGATAATAAATTTCATATATTCAAATTCATCAAGATAAAATGGATAATGAGTTAGATTTTCAAAAAATAAGTAGCTTATCTTCATTACTTAGAGATTATCAAATAAATTACGCGATAATACCATTTATAATCTCAAAACATCAATTTTATCAGATGAGAAAAACAGTTACTCTTTTTATCAAGCTACTTAAGCGATTATATAAAAATCAGGAATATTATAATCTAGACCTTCAGTTTATTAAAGAAATTCAAGAATTCTCTATCCCACAAATTACGTTTTCACCCATGAGGTTCGATTTTTTATTAAGTTCAAGTAATAACTTAATATTATCTGATATTAATTTACCGGGAAGTTTTGTGCCCGATATTTTTTGGCCAGTCTATGGTCTAAAAGAAAAACAAGGTCAAATATCTTTTTTTGATGAGAGATTCAAGGTATATAACGCTTTCCAACTTTATCATGAAGAGATTTCCAAATATTTGAAGAAAGATTTTGAGATTATTCGGTGCTTGGAAAAGAATTCAAATAAATCTGAAAAGCAAAAGCAATTTTTAACGCTTATATATGAATATATCAATCAATTAAGCCCTATAAGATTAAAATTTATGAATAAATCAATAGAGAACATTAACTTCCTTGAATTCTCACCAAATATCGTTGCATCTATTTTTTTAAATACGCATAATTCACCAAATAATCTGTTAGAATCGATAAAAATATTATTAAACTTAAAAAAACCGATTTTTGTTAACCCTAAATTGCTTCCATATTCAGATAAAAGACCTCCTAATTTAGAATTCGTGCGCTCTCATTTAAAAGAAAACGAGGCTGACTATCTAATGTGTCATCTACCTAAATCTGAAAATTCAAAGAACTACATAATTAAAAAAGGTTTGGTCATTCTTCAAGCTCTTTTGGTGAAAAATTAGGGAAAGATATCAAGTTATATCCCTATCCAGAGGTTAAAATTGAGAAATTAAATGCTTTAAGCTCTCAAAGGATCATGGATAAAAATGTGAATGAATATCAAAAATATAAAAACTATTTGTTTGAAATTTCTCTTAATACATTTATAATCACTAAGAGAAACAGTTTTGAGCATGTTGAACCATGTGTGAGCATGAGTAGCCGGGGGGCACTTTCACATCCAATATCAGGCCCTCATACGCTATTATTCCCAACATTAGTGGAGGTGTAATTTGTTAAAATGAGTAAAAAAATCGTTTTATTGTATCCAGAAAACATGAGTAAACTCATTTTAGTACCTCCATATTCCCTCTTATATCTTGCTAATGCCGCTCGAAAAGCGGGATTTGAGCCTGTAATTATTGATGCGCGCGTGCATTCAAATCCAGATAAAAGATTGGAGTCAGAACTCTCAGGTGCAGAGTATTTAGGTGTGGGTGCTGGGATGAATTATCAGGTTGCTACCGCACTTCTTGCCAGTAAGAAGGCAAAAGATTACGACGTCCAGGTTCTGTGGGGTGGAAGTTTCTCTACATTTCACGCTCAAGATTTTATAAAATTTCCTTATATTGATTACATTTTTTTAGGTGGTGCTGAGCGGAATTTTCAAACCTTTCTTGAAAAAGGGATATCCAAAACAAACGGTGTGGTTTTTAAAAAGGATGGTAAAATTAAATCAGACTACTCTGAAGTAACATATAATATTAACGATTACTTTCCACCAGCATGGGATTTAGTAAATCCAGAAGATTATATTAGAAAATATAAAGATTTACGCTTAATGCACGTTACAACAAGTAGAGGTTGTCCACATCGCTGCTCATATTGTTATCAACCAACCATGTGGAAAAGAAAATGGTCTTATCTTACATTAGACAATGTGAAGAAAGAAATAGTATATCTTAAGGAACATTCTTCCATGAACGCAATTTACTTTTTTGACGATAATTTTGCTGTAAATAAAGAAAGGCTCCTAAAAATCGGAAGATTTCTAAAAGACCAGGATATTCAATGGAGTAGCCTTATTAGAGCGAATTACCTAACTGATAATTTTGTAAGCGAATTGAAAGATCTTAATTGCTATAAAATATGCGTGGGAGCTGAAAGTGGCTCTCAAAATGTTTTGGATTTCATACAAAAAGACATTAAAATAAGAGATACAATTAATGCTGCGAAAATATTGGGTAAATATGGGTTAAATTCCGAGTTATTCTTCATGACAGGGTTCTACGGTGAGACAAAAGAAGATCGGAAAAAGACGCTTGAACTAATTGATTATGTAGAGAAAATGGCAGGAACTGAAACATTCTTAAGGGTTGCATTGCCTTTTAAAGGAACTCCTTATTATGATCTAGCAACTAAAAAAGGATTTAGACGTGAAAATACAATGATGGCTTTATCAGAAGAAAAATGGGATTTTAAACCACCTTTCTTACCTTGGTTATCAAAAAAGGAAAACAAACGTATTAGAAACATAGTTCTGTCAAGCATGATTAGATTTATTTGGCAAAAATCCTATAAAGATTTATCATTGTTCAAGAAGTTTATTTACGCTTTCATTGCCCCCCTGTCAAATTTAAGATGGAAGCAGAAGTTTTGGAAATTACCCTTAGATCTCAAGATATATCGTTTATATGTTCAACTAAAAAATCGTAAAAGAACGAAATTAGCGGAGAATCTTGTTCAAGAGGTTAAAAAAAGCATGATTTATCAATCTTAGGGATAAGATTTAAATGAAAACGAAATAATGAGAAATTACATCAAAAAAAGAGAGCACATCATGAGTGAAAACTTTAAAAATATTTTAGAGTCTCATAAGCAGAAATTTGCTGACTTCAATGAAACTGAAATAGCAAAAGCCCCAAAACTAATAACTCAAATACACATCCTTGATGGATGTAATTTACGCTGTAAGCATTGTTATGTTGGTGATCGTAGGTTTAAACCTGGACCTCCTTTATCGCTTGAAGAAGTTGTAAAAAGAGTTCAAATTTTAAAGGAATTTCAAGAAAAACACGGTTTTAAAGGACATACAATGAATATTTCTGGGGGAGAACCTACAATACATCCCGATCTTTTAGAAATCATGAGAGAAATCCGAAAAAGAGACATCACGCCCTTTCTTTTAACTAATGGAATGAACATGACAAGAAAATTTGCTCAACAAATAAAAGATGCAGGATGTAATCTCGTGCAGATTAGCCTTGAGGGAACTGAAAGTTCTAATGACGAGATAAGAGGGAAAGGAGTGTTTCAAAAGGCATTAGAATCCATTAAACTTCTCAAGGAGCTTGATTTTAGGGTTGTCATTGGAATTACGATCTCAAAAATGAATATAGATCAATTAGAAGAATTATGGAAATTATTAGATGGTAAGGTAAATAAGTTTCACATGCGTGAAGTTACTCCTATTGGTGCTGCTGAGGGCTTTAATAAAATTGGCATCGAAGAACGGTGGAATCTATATAAAAAAATTAACAGTTGGTCAGGAAAAACAAGAGTTTTTCTAGAAGATCCCCCTTTTTGCACCATAGATCCCGAGCAAGTAGAAAAAAGAGCCGGGTGTGCAGCAATGATATGTCTCATGTGCATTGATACTGATGGAAGCGTTTATCCCTGTAGAAAGGCACCATATAAGATGGGGTCAATAGAGGATATTGAGACCGCTTGGAATAATCCAATTGCAAAAAAAATGCGAGTGAGAGAATTCGAGGGACCGTGTGGGACTTGTAACATAAAGGGAAGTTGTGGCGGTTGCAGAGGCTACGCATATGCCCTTGGCAATATCTTAGGGTCTGATGATCGATGCTTCCTACAAATTGATGATCTATAACAACAATATATAAAAAATCATGATGAATAAATAAAAAATGGTGTTTACATGAGTGAATATGACTTATTAATTATCGGTGCAGGAACTTCTGGATTGCCAACATCAAGAGTTGCTGCCACAAGAGGAAAAAAAGTATTATTAATAGGTGAGGAGCCCATTGGGGGAAAATGCATTAATTGGGGGTGTACTCCTACGAAAGCTTTAGTATATTGTACGAAATTATATAAAGAAGCGTTAAAAGCGAAAGATTTTGGAGTAGAAACGGGGCATGTTAAGATCAATTTTACTGAAGCAATGAATTATGCAAAAAAGCTCGTCAGCACGTCATTAAAACAAAATGAGCAGAGATTAGGAAGTTTTGAAAATATTGAATATATCCCCAAGAATGGTAAATTTGTAAATAATTCTGAAGTCGAGGTGGGAGGTGAAACTTTTACTGCTCAAGCGTTATTAATTGCTACCGGCGCAAGAAATTTTGTCCCTCCAATAAATGGCATTGAAAGCGTCCCTTTCTTAACAAATAAAAATATATGGAATATAGATGTCCTACCAAAATCAATAGGATTTATAGGTGGTGGATTCATATCGTGCGAATTTGCATCAATCTTTAATATATTTGGAAGTGAAGTCTCAATTTTCGAAAGAAACGAAACAATAATAGGACGAGCAGATAAATTAATTGTGGAAAGCTTGCAGAAATATTTTATTGAAGATGGTATCAGGATCTCCACTAATATCGGTATTTCTAACGTAAAATCTCAAAATGAAAGAATTATCGTGGAAACATCTACAAGTGAAGAAGTAGAGGTGGAGAAACTAATGGTGGCTACGGGACTTCAAGCTAATACAGATAAACTTAATATAGAGGCGGCTAATGTTGAACTTGATCAAAGACGATACGTCAAAGTTAATGAATTCTTACAAACGACAAATGAAAAGGTTTGGGCGATTGGTGATGTTGTTGGAAAACAACAATTTACACACATGGCCTTAAGAGAATCAAAGGCGGTAATACAAAATATTTTTGAAGATAGAAAAGTTAAAGTAAGGTTTGAAAACGTACCTTATGCCGTTTTTACAGAACCTCCCATTGGATCAGTTGGAAAAACAGAGCATGAAGTACAACAAGCAGCTATTTCGGTTAAGGTTGCTCAAACTGAATTACCTCATTCTTCGAGAGGAATGATAATGAAATTAAAGAGAGGCTTTATAAAAATGCTACACGATGATAAAAAAATCTTTGGTTGCCATATTATTGGTGAGGGTGCTGACAATCTCATACATGAGATCGTTTCATTAATAGGATTACCTAATGGAATGGAAATCTTCAAGAAAATTATCCATGCACATCCTACCTTATCGGAAATCTTTAATAATTTACAAAAATGATTTCTTAATGAATTTAAAACAATAAAAGGTATTTTTAAAGCAATTCTTCTATTAGCCTTGGATTATCCCGTGGTAATTCAGCTATTGATGCTCCTACTGCTTTCAAAGCTTTTATTTTTCCTTGGGCAGTCCCAAAATCACCAGAAATTATGACACAGGCACATCCCATTCTTTTTCCTTCTGGAGCACTTTTACCAGCAATGTAAGCAACAATAGCTTTTGAAACATTCTAAAGCCCTACTCTAAATCTTGTCCTGTGCTGTCCTTAAAAAAGTAAAAATTAGGATTGAGAAATATTCGATTCCAGGAGCTAACTTGGGTCCAGAAAATCCTCTTCCTCATTTTCGTGATAGCCTTAACGAGTTTTTTTAGAAATAATTTTTGAAATTGAGTTAGGTTTTTCAAATTGTATAATTACGACAATTTTAGTTAGAAAAAATTAATAGTAAGAAATAATAAAGTGTATTTTTTAATAGATCACATGACAAGTGTAAAATACAGAAAAGAACTATTAGAAAAATTGCAGAAACAATTTGAAAATCTCACAGGTAAGAAATTAACAGAGCAAGAAATTTTAAACATGTGTTTGGAATTTTCAAACAACCATTTAGCTGAATTAATTGAAGATGAAAAAGAAATTCTACAGTTAACTCCTGAATTAAAAAAATCTATTTTATCTAATACCCAAGATTGTAAACTTTTTAATTTGGATAAGACTGACGATGAATTAATTTACGGGATTAAAAAGGATTAATTTTTTCTCCAATATTATTAAATTATTACTAAGTGAATCTGTATGGGAATATTATTGGATACAAATTTTATTTTTGCTTTAATTGCAGAGAAGGATAAATATCATGGAGATGCAAAAAGGATCTTTAATTCAGATATCTTGGATTTGAACCAACCTCTATCTACGTCTTGCCTTGTAGTAAATGAAGCATATACACTTGCGATGTATCGTACAAAGAGAGATGAAAATCTTATAAATGAACTCAATTCCTTAATCTATGGGAAAAAGAAATTTTTTAATATATACTATTTTAAACGAGTAGATTATCAAGAGATCTTCAATATTTTCATGAAATATTCAGATTCCAAAAAAATTCTAAGTTTTGTAGATGCCTCCTTGATTTATTTAAGTAAAAACAACAATTATGAATGGATTGTATCTTTTGATGATCATTTTGATGGAATTATAGAAAGAATATACTGATAACATCTTATCTTTTTCGTTATTTTTTGTTTAGAGAAATATTTTCTAATGATTATATTCGTTTTAAATGTTAAAAAGAAATTTATTTACATTTTTTTTTAAAATTTTCAAAATTTTTGATAAATCACGTGTTTTTTTACCATGTGGTGTGGTTTGTACGATTCTTTAGCCCTTCTTAAACCAGAAATGCCTAAATCTTGTTCTCTATTAATGTATGTTGCGTCGCTTTCACAGCAATTCTTTAAAAATAAGTTGTTTATTGCTTGATAGGAACCCTCATACTCAGCATGAGCTTTTTCAATGTGAATAACTGCCGTGTCTTTATTTAACATTTCACCAAAGGTATATCCAACACATTTTCCATCCACACACAAAATACCCCCATTTAGCTTCAAGTCAAAAAAATATTTTAAAGAATCGTCAATCGCATTCTGTTCTTCCATTAAATCTTCGTTACTTTGACATTCGTTCCTGTCACACCATTCGATTTGAAGTTGACGGCACGGTTCGATCCAGTCCTCATTTATTAGATTAAAATCGTAATCATGACTTTCAAAGAATTTATTTAACCACCTGCGTTTCTGGCGGAATTTATTTCCAGGTAGATTTATTAAATTTTGCTTCTCGTATACGTAATCCCAATTATTACGATCTTCTATAATTTCTAAATTTAAGGCATTAAATTTTTTACTCGTCTTGACTCTTCCACTAAGGTCTTCTGGAACTCGATGGATTTCGATATCACTTTGAACTTTAAATAATTCAATAATGATTTGCTCTGGTTCAGGACCTATTGGAGGTAAAAAGAAAATTACATTATCCATGTTGGATAAGGGTTTTTTCCACTTCTTTAAATATTCCTCTGAAAAAATTAAAAGATGGTCCTCCCATTCCATGAATCGGAAATTATAATGATTTCTCCAAATGAATAAGTTAGTAAATGAGAATTCGGAAATTTTTGGTGGAAAATCGTTGAAAAACCTATCAAATATTTGTTTATCTTCGATTTCTAATCGCTTAGCTCGGTTTAATTCCATGAATTAATTAAAATTATTGGAAATTTAAAACTGTTTCCATTTTAAGCAATAATAAATCTCTAAGAATAATATTTTCCGCGATTTTTAGGGAAATTTCGTGATTTTGTTATTTTTCAAATTAATACTTGACAATTTCAAATTAGAAATTCAAATTAACTAACTTAGTTCACGGCATTGGAAAGAGATTCATGAAGTTATTTAAAAAATATTTACATCAAAAATAAAAAAAAAAAAAAATGTTAATAAATTTCGTTTGTTTCCTATAATTTTTTCACGATTAAATCTGCTAAACGGTTCGAGTAACCCCATTCGTTGTCAATATGGCCATATCACTATGCGTGAGCTGGATACCACGATACAACAGAGACGAGGTTCCCGATTGCTTTAGTCCATAAGCCAGAGAAAATTGAACTAGCTGGATTTCCAAGTACATCGCTACTTACTATGGGATCATCAGTGTATTCCAAAATTCCCTTCAGGGCTCCTTCTGAAGCTTCTTTCATTTTTGCGTTAACTTCAGCCGCTGAAGTGGATTTTTCCACGTTCACTTTTAGATCTACCACGCTTCCATCAGGAGTAGGAACGCGAATGGCAATTCCGTCTAATTTTCCCTTTAATTCTGGAAATACTAATGCGATAGCTTTAGCGGCACCAGTGGATGTTGGCACCATGTTTGCCGCACAGGCTCTACCTCTAATCATTTTAACAGGGTCGCCTGCTCGAGCAGTGTCAACAGGTCTCTGATCCCCCGTATATGAGTGGATGGTTGTCATTATTCCGTTTTGAATTTTGAAATTATCTTGCAAAACTTTAACTACTGGCCCTAAACAATTTGTTGTACACGAAACATTTGAAATAATATTATGCTCGTCTGTCAATTTTTCGTCATTACAACCCAATACAACCGTGATATCTGGATCGCTCGCAGGGGCACTAATAAGTACCTTTTTAGCGCCAGCGGTCAAGTGTTTAGCAGCACCATCTCGAGCTGTAAAAAATCCCGTGGATTCTACCACAACATCAATGTTATTACTCGCGTGAGGTAAATTAGCTGGGTCTCTTTCAGCAGTTATTGGAATTTCTTTTCCATCAACTATTAAGGCCTTTTCTTTATATTCTACAGTCCCTTTGAATCGTCCAAAAACGGTATCGTATTTTAAAACGTAAGCTAAGTATTTTGGTTCAAAAAGATCGTTAATCGAGACAATTTCTATGTCGTTCCCGTAGCTAGCATACACAGTTCTAAAGAAATTTCTTCCAATTCTTCCAAAACCATTAATTGCTACTCTTTTTACCATATTATTAACCTTTTTTTCTAATTGGTTTTTTTCCTCTTATATTTATTAGTGATGAAAAAGTATTTTGTTTCTATTCACTTTTAAGAATAGGAAATTTGAAATCTTCTTTTTCACCATTTTTTATAAAATAAGTTCTTTTTATTTAAAAAATTACTGATTTTAATATGTGATTACTATTTTTTAACTTTTTTCAGTTTTTACTAGATTAAAAAAAAAAAAAAGAATTTATTGCTTGTATTTGGAGCATGAGTTGAAATGAATCTAAGACAAGGAGCGAGAGTAATAGTTGAAACTTGCATGGCAATTAAGCCAAAAGAGAAGGTTTTGATAATCACTTCTACCGGTTTTACAAAAAACTCAAAAACTTTAGCCCAGGAAGCCGAAGCATTGGGTGCTGAAGTATCTATAATGCGTGTCAGCGTAAACGTCATTTAATTGATTTTTTCAGGATCCTTCTCTTTTTCTACTACTAATTCTTCTTCCTTCTGATATGGTTTGGTGGCTTTCGAGGGATCAAATGGGTGGTTACACGACCAGCACGCATTTTCGAGGTCTGATAGGCTCCGGGCGCATTTCTGGCAATACAAGGTCTCGCACTCCGGGCAAACATAGACGTTAAACCCTTCTGCTTTGTTCTTGCACACCAGACACTTCTTAATTTCACGGAAGTAAGTGATCTCCTCTTCGGTGACCTTTCCAGGCTCTATTTTTGATACTCTAAAGATTCCATCTTCTAACTTGGTTTTTTTGACAGGTTTTTTTTCCTCTGGTTCAATTGATTTCTCTCTTAGTCCAAAATAAAGAGTTGCTATACTAAGGATCACGCCAGTATTTAAGATAATTAGAAGGAAGCTAGGCGGGATTAAAACCGCTAATGACCCAAAAATATTCGCTAAAATCGAACCTATCGATAAAATTAAGTATCGGTTTTTAAGATAGCCTTTTGATTTTAAACCCTTTATTAATAAACCCATTCCATTAATTGATAATAATATGATAACAAAAAGTGTCAAGATAAAATCAAGAAGAGACCCGCTAGCCAAAGTTGCATAAGTAACGTGCTCTCCAAGAGTAGATGGTTCTGTAATGGTAATGTTGCCTATAGGATCTAAGAATAATGTTATTTCAAAAATAAAACCCAGAGTTAATGATATTGCATACATGTATTTCTTTAATTTCGGGATTACTAACTCGATCCCTACTGCGAGAGTAAAGAAGAAAGCCCAAGGTATCCACATGACGCTTAAAATTACAATGTTTCCATTAGAATTGTCTAAATTTCTCCCAATCGCTAGTATGGTTATAAAATCACAAAATTCTCCTAACCACGTTAATCCAAAAAAACATATCCCTAATCCAAAACATGTTAATAATCTGGCTTTGGTTTTATAAGATTGATAAATAGTATATAACCCGAAGATGAGTGCAAATAAAACAATACT
>JAUXAJ010000005.1 GCA_030620005.1 Promethearchaeota archaeon
GGATCTCCCAGAAATTCTTTATGTTGTCGGCAATAGCAATGTCCAATAGCAATGTCATCAAACTTATTAATTAGTTCCTCGACTTTTTGTGTAGGAATCACCTTTTGTTCAGGAGCTTCTAATTCTTCATTAACAATGATATTGATTTCATTTCCAGTTTCTCTATTTTCTAATATTGGAACTGTTCGATCAATCGGGGGTAAATTTTTCATTCCCGATATAAACCTATCGTAGTTGGTTTGAATTAGATTTTCCAATTCTTCGTGTAATTTATAAAATAAATCTGACAACTCCATGTTTTTCTCTGATTTCTCAAGTTTTTTCATGAAAGTATATTCAAATTGTCTACCAATTGGCAATAATCGATAAACCATCACCCCATTACGATTTGGTTGATTGAAGATTACTCCTCTTTTTGCTAAGGCATCTGCTTTTTTCAAGATTTCTTCTTCAGTCAGTCCGCTACTTTCTTTCAATTGTTCCATGGTTTGAGAGATGCTTTTCTTAAAAGCCATTACTAAATCTAAGTTGTCTTCTGCTACAGAATGTTTTAAAATGGCCAATAACGTATCGGTTACAGGATATGGAAACCCCCCAGGAACTCTATTTAAGATATTAGCTGCTTTTTTATATTTATTTTCAGACATGTTTTCTCAATGATTAATTTTTTTAAGTGTTTTAACTTTTTTTTAGAATTTTAAAAACCTTATAAAATTTCTTGTCGTTCTTGTTTTAATATTTTAAATCTATTCCATTTAAAACCCAAAATATGTGATTGTTTCATCTCTCTTGGTCATCTCTCTTTGATAATCTTGCAAATCTTAAAAAAAAAAATTAGAAAATTTATAATAGTAGTTTTTGGAAAATAATAATGATTAAAAAATTATTAACTAAAAATTTAATATCTATATAAAACTACTAATCAAGAACTGAGGAATATATTATCATGTCAATTGTTTGGGATACATTAGAAGAACTTCAAAATAACAACGATATTGAAGTTGTACCCACTGAAGTCATGACCTTAATTGCAGCACTTTCTATTATTGTTGTGCTATTTTATTTGAAGAAGAAATATCCAAAATTTACCAAAAAAGGTTTTATAGAGTTCATTATTGGTGTTATTATTTTTACGAGTCATTTTCTATTCGATCTACTCGATACATTAGTGACAAAGAAGATCGAGGGGGAAACGACCCTAGCATATCAAGTATTTGACATTCTTGATGCAACTTTTGCTTTTATTGGATTGTTCATCATTGGATACGCTTTTTTAAGAATCGCTCAATATGGCATGGAAATATGGGAGGGAGAGAAATAATGGCGTTTTTAGCACCATCTGATATAAATGTACAGGATGCCTTTCTTGAGGCAATGTCCATTGTTGCTTATATCTTTTTACTTATCATGATTTTTTATGCACGAAAGAAAAACAAAATTTTCGCATCGAAAGGTTTTCCGGTCATGATCTTTGCTGTCTTGCTAGGAGTCTTATCTGCGTTCATGGATTTTTTTACTGAATTGTACTGGTTTGACGAGATTGAGCACTATAGGATATTTAAATCTATAATGTCAAGCCTTCAAATTGCAAGCTTGTTAATCTTTGCTCTCTCATTGGTGTTAGTATTCCGCTTTACAAAGTTCATGATGGGCGAGGAGTAAAAAAGCACCCATCTTTCAAGGACGAGGTTTGGTAATGTTACTTGAGATATTCATAATTGTAAAGGAAAATTCAACGCTCTTGTTGCGTAGGGCATTTACAAAAAAAAAAATTGATGTAGATGGTCAACTTTTTAGCGGTTTAATTTCTGCAATTTCAATGTTTTTTTCAGAATTAAAAATGGGTCAAATTAACAATTTTGAAATAGGAGCTAATAGGGTCTCGATTTCTCCTTACGAAGGAATAGTGGTTGTAGGAGTGGTTGAAAAACAAAAAGAAGCTCAATTTATCCAAAATTCCTTGAAGAAAATCGGAGAGAACTTCTGGCTTGAATTTAAAGGAATACTGTCTGACTGGAATGGAGAAATAAGCGTGTATAAATCTTATACTTCAAAGATAGACAACATTGTCTATTCTGAGTTTGCTAAAAGTTATATTTCAAAAAATTTTCCTAAAAATATGATTGGGGTTGTACGACAATTCCAAAACATATTTGAGAAACATATTGTGCACTATATCGGTTCAGAAGTAGGAAAAGAACGAAGTGAGATCATGAAAACTTCAAAAATTTTTAAGAAAAAGCTTAGTAAAGAGTTAGATTTATTTTCTATAAATAAAATCACGGAACGCTCTGAAACCGAATTTATTATCGAAGTCCAAATGTGTCCTTTTTGTAGAAAAATAAAAAATATGGAATTTAATTGCGATTTTTTCGCTGGATTTATAGAGGGATTCGCCATGCAAGGTCTCCCGGAAAAAAAAATAGAAGTTCTGGAATCAGAATGCATTGCTCATGGCAATAAAGCTTGTAAATTTAATTTATCCGCAAAGTAATCCTTTCCTTTTTCCTTTTTACTCCTAAATTTAATTATAACTAGCTGAAAACAATAAATATCTACTTTCATTTCATAATACTACATTAAAAATTGAAATTTAAAGGTTTGATTAATAATAATAAAAAAATTGAAATTGTGAATTTGTATGGAATTGAAAGAAGTTTGGTTGATTGACTATGCTCGTACTGCGTTTTCGCGCTCTAGACCAAAACAACCTGAAAGAGATGTTTTTGGTGAATTAAGAGGAGACGATTTACTTGCCGAATTATTGATAAGATTTTTTGAAGAAAAATTGGCAGATAAGGGGATAGAAAAGAGTCATGTTGACGAGGTATCTGTAGGTACAGCGACGGGATTCTACGAGAATTGGACTTATGGGGGTCGAATACCTCTCTTTTTGGCTAAGTTTCCGTTTGAAGTTCCATCGTTTTCAATAGATAGACAATGTGGTTCTGCGGGTTCTGGGATGCATGTAGGAATCATGGAAATAATGACAGGAAATAGCAAGACCGTATTAGCTACAGGCTTTGAACACATGACTAGAAATCGTGGTGCTAAATGGACAAAGCCCAATTTATCAATGACGGATCGTAAAAGTAAGTTTTATTACCCGGAATTAGACATGATAACTGCTTTTAACATGCTTCAAACTGCTCAAAAATTGTACGAAGAAGAAGTGCCTACATTTACTAAGGAAGATCTAGATAAGTTTGGAGTCCGAAGTCACAATTTGACGGTAAAAAATCAAGAGAGCGGTTGGTTTAAAGGTGAGATTATTCCCATTGAAGGTCACGTGGAAGGAAAAATTGAAGAGAAAATGATTGTTGACAGGGACATGAATGCAAGGAAATCGGTTTTAGAAAAAGTATCTCAATTACCACGATTATCAAGACCTTTCTTTTTGAAAAAAAATGGGGGGAGAAAGGGATATATTGAGAGAGAAAGCACTAAAGAGGGAGTTATAACAGTTGGAAACTCTTCTCCTTTAAATGCAGGTGCAACTGCAGCATTATTAATGGAAGCAGGAGAAGCAAAACAAAGAGGGATAAAACCCATGGCTCGAATCGTTTCAATGGGCTGGGCTGGCTGTGATCCGTCCGTAATGGGACGTGGTCCTGTTCCTGCTACCCAAAAAGCTCTAGAGCACGCGGGTTTAAAAGCCAATGATATTGATTATTGGGAAATCAATGAAGCTTTTTGCATTGTCGCATTAAATTGCATGGATAAATTCAACATTCCCGAAGAAAAAGTAAACATCATGGGAGGCTCCACGGCTATAGGTCATCCATTAGGGGCAACAATGGTAAGACTACCAGGAACTTTAGCTAGAATTTTGAAAGATAAAAAGGCTAAGTATGGTTGCGCTAATGCTTGTTGTGGTGGTGGTCAAGGTGTTGCGGTTATTATTGAGAACCTCGAAGCGTGATTTAGTTAAACCGTTTTTTAAAACCTGGACATTTCTAGACAAGTATCAAAAATTCCAGATATCCTTATTTGTTTAAATGATCGCGAAGGATTCTTTCACGAATTAAATTCAAAAGTCTTTTTTTTTTAGAATAATTGTATAAGATATGGAAATAGTCTTTTTTTTAGGGGGATTTATTACTGTAGTAATCATTTTTTTTTCAATTTCAAATGTAGTTTCAAGTAATAACTTGCGAGGTAAAATCCCTGATGAGTGTTTCAATTATAAACGAAAGTCTGATATTTTACCCGAAAATGGTTACTTTTTTGACCCACATTCGCATACAACTGCAAGCGATGGTTGGATGACCCCTGAACAATGCATTAAATGGCATGCTGCAAATGGATTTCATGCGTTTGCTTTAACTGACCATAATACTGGTAAAAATAACAAACCAATCATGAAACTACAAGAAAAATATCCCGAAATTCTAATTATTCCGGGTTTTGAATGGACAACAATGAGAATTCATTTAAATTTCTTGGGAATTGAAGATTTTCCCGGAAAAATTCCCTTGAATCCCAATAACGAAAAAATTAAATCCGTAATTGAACAAGCAAAGGATATGGGCGCGATTGTTCAAGTAGACCACATAACTTGGACTGTAAATCAAAGAGGGCATAGAAGAGGTAAATATACGCATCCTACTAGAACTCAATTACTAGATTGGGGTGTGGATGGTTTTGAAATTAACAACGAGGTTCGATGGTTCGATAGTAAAACAATTCATTTTATAGAAAAACTAAAAGAAAATAACCAATTGCCAAGACCAATCTTTTTATCATCGGGTACGGATGTTCATAATCCAATTAAAGAATGGGTAACTGGTTGGACGGAAATTCTTTTAACCCCCAATGAACGAAAAAATCCTGATTGGAATAGCTTAAAAAAAGCATTACTCGAAGGAAGAACGCGAGTTTGGATGGATCACGATTATTACGAGACTCATGAATTTAAACAACTAAAATTAAGCAAGAAATTAAAAAAAAAAAAAAAGTTAATTTTTTATTGGTCACTACCATATTTTTTGTAAAGCCATACACCAAGTAATAAAATTACGACACTCACAATTGAAATGACAACAAAATCAATAATGAGGGTTTGATAAATTGATTGTTCTATAGCACCCCGTAAGAAAATTGATGTTAACGCATCCGTTACATAATAACTTGGAAGAAACATCCCTACTATTCGAGAAAATTCTCCCATTGAAATAAAGGTTCCAAAAAACATCTGAGGCATTATGAAAGCGAACGAGATTCCCGTTGCTGCACCTGGTGATTTTGATATTGCGGCTGTAACGAGTCCCAATCCAATAGAGCATAGAGAAAAGATTATCATGAGGATAAATGCCAATATCACACCTATCACTCCACCAAGAGGACGATAACCCACGACATATGCCAATCCTAAAACCACTACCACTTGTATGACAGCTACTAACATGTTTGATATGATATGACTTCCTATGAATTCACCTGACGATGTTGGAGTAGTATTTATTCTTTTTAATAACCCTTGCTCCCGCTCATCTGTAAAAGATTGAGCTAGACTCATTATGATGTAAATACCTGCCATTGCGAATAAACCAGGAGCCATGTAATCGAATTGACTGAGGTTTTTAGATTCAACCAATTCAGGACTTCCTATTGACACGGGTAAATCAACTGATGTGTCAGCATCCGTTAATGTTAACATTGTTTCAATGAGGGCTTGTTCAATTACGGGTGGAATAACGGCACGAGCGAACTGATCTCCTTGGTCCACATACAGTTCTACTTCGGTTCTTATCCATTTATCCTTGTTGCTTGAATAATATAAGGATCTACAGCTTACGCCAAAATCTTCTGGAATTATAAGAATTGCGTCAAGAAAACCTTGCACTAAATCAAGTTGAGCAGTTTCTTGGTCCGTATAATTTTTAAAACTAAAGACTCCTGTTTGAGCAATATTTGTAACAAATTCCTCGGACCACCCGGGATATCTACCAGATTCGTTCAAATTGATGATACATAAATCGTATTTTTGTTCACCGGTTTCTATTGAACCAAAAGCTAGTCCAAACGACAAAGTCAGGATCGCAGGGAATAAGATCATTAAAAATAGCTGGGCAGGTTCTCTAACCAACTTTTTAAATTCCATTTTTACGAGTGCAAATACTCTTTGTAAGTTGAATTGTAGTTTAATTTTATATCACCTCATCTCTTATTTTTCTTCCAGTGATTTTCATGAATACACCCTCTAAATCTTCAGCGTTGTATTTCTCCTTTAACTCTTTAGGGGTTCCTAACGCGATTATTTTTCCATTATCGATAATTCCAACTTTATCGCTAAGTTTTTCCGCTTCCTCAAGATAATGAGTTGTCAATACGATTGTTTTACCTTGTTTTTTAAGATCTGCGATGAAATTCCAGGTCGTCCGACGATATTTCGCATCCATCCCTACTGTAGGTTCGTCAAGAAAAATTATTTGAGGATCGCTGATTAAAGCAACGATTAAGTTCAGTCGACGAATCATACCACCGCTATAACCTTTTGTTTTTCTTTTACTGGCTTCTGATAAACCAACCAAATCTAAAAGATCCTCTACTCGCTCTTTTATTAAGTCTTTTGGCATCGTATACAAGTTTCCAAATAGTTCAAGGTTTTCTCGTGCGTCAAGAAATTTAAATACTGCTGGCTCTTGTGGACATACGCCTATGATTTTCCTAATCTTCATGATGTTTTGTCTTATATCAAAACCTTCTATGAAAGCATTTCCGTCAGTAGGTTCTAACAATCCGCAAAGCATGTTTATTGTTGTGCTCTTGCCAGCACCATTAGGACCTAATAAACAAAAAGTGGTCCCTCTTTCTATTTCAAGGCTTATTCTATTTACAGCTTTAATACCATTGAAAGTTTTAAAAAGATCTTCAATTATTATCGCATTTTTTTGTTCCATGGTCATGTTATCACCTTAATTTTAATTATTTATTCTAATTCTTCACCACATTTTAAGCAAAATTTAGAATTTCCTGGCAGATGTTCATTACAATTGGGACATTGTTTTTCAAGGAATTCCCCCGGGGCAATTATGAAAAATACAGTAAATACGATCAGCAATATTCCATAGATCATTAAAACTAACCTCCCAATGCTGAGAAATTCGATCATTGGAAGTAAGCTCCAAGTGTCTAAAAGCCACAATTCTAAAACTAATACAGGAAAAAAAATCCATCCATATATTATATTGAATCGTTTATCAAGTATTCGTTCAATTATGAATCTTTTCCATAATGCAAACCCACCTTCAGCAGTTATAACTATTAAGAAATACGAGATTGATGCTGAATGTCCGAAAATAGGGTACAGTAGAAAAATATCGACCATCATCAGGATAATACCCCCTATTAAAAGACCTGAATAATTCATGAGCATTTTTTTAATCGATGTGTCTTTAGTTGGAATTCCAAGTTCTTTTATTGAATTCTTAACGATCTCCACTTCCGATAACATTCCTCCTTGGTCTTCAATAGCGTCTGAAATATGTGCCTTGATCATTTCAATCCGAGCTTTTATTTCATTTCTTGTCAAATTATCTAAACTTCTCTTTACTTTTATCAGGTATTTATTCATGAGCATTTCTGCTTCTTTTTCCATTTAATTTACACCTCTTTTTCTATAAAAAGATTAAATTTTTTATTCATTTGTATCCATTTGTTTCTTAATTCATTAAGAACACTTTTACCTATTGTAGTTATTTTGAAGAATTTTTTTGGTTTGTTATCTATTGTAATCCAAATCGATTCAATTAATTTGTTATTTTCTAGTCTTCTAAGTATTGGATACACAGTATTTCCATCTGTATCTATGCCTCCTTCTTTTAAATCCTTAATTAGGTTATAGCCATATATGTCTTCATCTTTCTTCTCGATAAATGATAAAATTGCAAGCTCTAGCGTTCCTTTTCTCAATTGTCTCAT
The DNA here is from genome assembly GCA_030620005.1 of Promethearchaeota archaeon. The sequence continues at coordinate 7,924 of JAUXAJ010000005.1, forward strand.
CCAGTTTTCAATTAATTTTCCAATTGAATCGATTTTTTTTGACATGTTATAACCTTTTTTATACAAAAACAATGTGCATAGCACACTATATTTATATTATAGTATATATTGCACACTATTTAAATTTTTTGTAATCCATTTTTTATTAATTAATTGAAAAAAACACTATTTTACTTTCAAAAACCCCCAAAAGGTTTAAATATTAACTTTAATATCTTATAATTATATTTAATTACATATAATTGTTACAGCCTTTGATATAATTAAATATAATTATTCATCATTAAAAAGAAAAAAATTAATTAAATATTTTGGAGTCTTGAAAAAATATGAATGATAAAGAAATAGAGGAATGGTTTATTAATCGGATTCATATTTGGAACAATAATTACCGCTATTGTTGTTCAAATCATGTCATTTTTGATTTCCTAAATGAATGTTATAATTAGGAAATTAAGATGAAAAATATAAAATTTTTATGAAGAGGTGATAAAAAATATCAAAAGTAATGAAAATTGGTGAAAAAGCAAGAGAACTGGATAAAAAAAATATTCGCGATAGAGTGAAGCTAAAAAGGAGCTCTATTAAAAGGATAATTGGAGCCATTATTATATACATTTCAATCATGCTAGTATTTAATATCTTCTTATGAGGTTTTAAAAATATAATGAAATTAATTTTTTTAATAATCATATTGGCGTTTTTATTTGAAACTTTAGATTCTGCAGCAGGAATGGGCTTTGGGACGTGTCTCTCTCCATTATTATTTCTATTAGGTTATGATCCTCTCCAAGTCGTTCCTACGATTTTAATATCAGAAGCCATAACAGGAGCAATTGATACTTTTTTTGATCATGAGTTTGAAAATGTTCATTATGCATTCAATCCTTTAAACGACACGACTAAGTTAGGACTTATCATTGCTTTTTTTGGAAGTATAGCAATATTTATATCAGTATTTATCGGATATTTTGCATTAAAATTATCTTCAGTTATAATAAAAACATATGTAGCTATATTAGTGTTATTCATGGGAGGCTTAGGACTTGCAAGATTAAAATTAAAGAACATTGAAAGGGATACAAGACTTAAAATGCTTATTGCTTTTTCAGCTATAGCGGGTTTTAACAAGGGTATTGGAGGTGGAGGTTATGGTCCTGTAATAACCATGGGTGAAATTCTTTCGGGGATTTACGAGAAAAGTGCGACAGCTATAGTATCTTTTGCAGAATCGCTTATATCTATTGTTGGGATTTTTACATTCTTCCTCATAAGTCTTACAGGAGTAGATATAGACTTGATTCTTTTACCCTCCATATTCACGGGCGGTTTCTTTGCCGCTATCGTGGCTCCTTATTTGGTTAGAGTTTTACCAAATAAAATCTGGAAAATAGTCATACCAATATATGCTATGTTCATAGGAATATTGTCCCTATTAAAGATATTGGTATTCTAAAGGAGTTATAAAGGATTCATGTAATCCTTTATAAAAGGATTTTAAATTTTTTGGAATTGGATAGATATAGAAAGAAATTGAATTGAGTTCTCTTATTTTCATCCTTTTTTCTTATTATTGCTCAAGAAAAAATTAGTTTCTTCTCATATTATCTTCTTGATCAGAGGAAATAATTTTAATAAAAAATAAATTAAATCATTTTATTGTTTGATTCTATTGAGTTTAACATTTCAATCCATAATTTTGTACGTGTTATAGACGACTAAGCCGACATAACCTAAAGCGGTGAAAACCGTAAACCATTCTAATATAGGGGTACCAATAAAGAACACGAAAAGCAAATTAATTAAAGCAACTATTATCCCATAGAATCCAATTGGTTTAATAAAATCGGGATGAGTAAATAATACAGCGCTTCCTAAAACCAAGACTAAGAGGTTTAAAAGGAAAAATACATTTGACCAATAGCTATGTTGTGGTTGATAGTTTTCAGGAAAGATCCCGATCATAATATCAGCAAATCCAGAAGAACATCCGATAACTTGGGTGATTATTAGTAAGATTTTATGCCATATCTCTTCTCTATACCATTTATGTAACCCTACATAAAACGGAAATAAAGCAGTTCCAGTTAGAATACAACCGATATTATAGAATATAGCACCATTAGGGCTATAGCCAGAATTGCCAAGATCACTCAACCAATTATCAATAGGACTGAAGGGTAGTGGAAATAAAGTAATGGCAATAAGAGTAAAAATACAATAGAATAGAATTACTAAGATTCCTGAAATACAACTTAATGGCATTTTTAATTTCATGGAACGCCTCAACTAATTTTTATTTTCTTTTTGTAATGGCATTTTTTAATAGAGTATTTTAATAAATTTTTTTTCGATAAAAAATCTTATTTTTCTCATGTTTCTACCTCAAAAAATTTCTCAAAATTGCAGACACTTTTTATAGCACCATTAGAATCACTCATCCTCCTTAAGGCACTTGTCAATGCTCCTTTAAAGTTCCCGATTTGAAGTTTCATAACATTTTGCTAACATTAAGATTGTTTCGAAATCGTTTTCATCCATTTTATTTCAAATTATATAAATAAATTTAAATAGCGCATTTTTGTCTTAAGAAAAAATTGAAAAAATAATGATTTTTTTCTTATATAATATATATATAACAAAAACTACTTCACGAAAATGAAACATAAGGCAGTAATTTTCATCATTTGCTTTTTTCTTGTTATGCCTTTTATTTACCAGATTAAAAATGTTGACCATTCCAAAGGTTTAAGAGTAAGAACAATGGATTATGACGACATTTTTGGAAATATAATTATAACCAGTCCTACTAGTTCGGATACGTTGAGAACAGGAAAAATCTTTACTATTGAATGGAATGTTGGTGGAAATATTGAACATGTAACTATAGCATTGTATAAAAAATCAGAATTTGTTGAATTAATTGTGTTGACTACTAAAAATGATGGAGAGTTCGATTGGCTCGTTGGTGATTTTGAAGATGGAGACGATTACATGATCATGATTTGGGATTATAATGATTTCAACGTAAATGATACTAGTGATTATTTTCAAATTACTTCTAAAATTGATATTTATTTTGCTATCACATTATTGTTCATGATGTTTTTTAGTATTGGACTTGGAATGATTATTATATTAATGTATTCAAGAATGAAATTTAAAAAAAAGAAAATCCATAATTAAAATTACAATAATTTTTTTACAATCTTCGTTTAGGCTTAGGAGGTGTGTAATACACCGATGGATTGGTCCCCAGTTCATGATTAAGCTGAAATGCCTTTCCCTTGGCAATAATTTTTGAGATTTTACTACTTGGATCGTTTAGATCTCCAAAATAAATTGCTTGTCCCTCACAACAAATCACGCAGAAGGGTTCAAGACCTTGATCAATACGATGAACACAAAGATTACATTTTTCTGTTTTACCACTTTTTTGGTTTAGTATGATTGAATTGTAGGGACAAGCTTCTATACATGTTTGACAGCCGTCGCACAGATCTTCGTCTAATACTACAGGCCCGTCTTCTCTTTTTGTTAATGCCTCGTTAGGACAAACTTCCACGCATGGTGGGTTAGAACAATGGTTACAAAGTTTTGGCAAGAATGTCATCGTTAAATCGGGAAATACTCCTTCAGGTGTATCTTTTTGTGTAACATTTTGCGTTATGACATTAATAAATCCTACATCTGCTTGATGTTCAATTCTACATGCTACAGTACAGCAATCACACCCTATACATCGTTCTTGGTCAATAAGTAATCCATATCTCGTCATTTTTCTCCTCCCTCATATTTTTTAATTTCAACGGATACATCATTAAAATTCATATTTGGTTCATATATCTTGTCCTGAACGGGATTTTTAATGTCATGTGTCAAGTGGTTCACGCTTCCTTCGACAAACTGATCAATCCACCAACCCTGTGTAATGTCAATTAGACCTGGTTGAACTGCTTCAGAAACCCTTGCTTTTAATGTCGTGTCAGCACGATCATTAAATACCGTTACCATTTCATTAGTTTTGATGCCGCGCTTCTCAGCGTCGACAGGATTAATATCAACAACCGGTTCTGGATTGAGGTCAAGTAATGACTGAACATTTGCAAAAGACGAATGGGTGCGGAATCGACTATGCCCTTGAACGAATGATAATGGATACTTTGCATCGGGTTTATCAAGAGGCAATTCAATTGGGGGCAAGTAAACCGGCAATGCTTGCCCGTCCTCAGCCAGCCAATCGGCATAAATTTCAATTTTACCAGAGGGAGTTGAGAATGAAAGCGGAAAATTTCCTCCTTCAGGTAATTTTCGAAGCATTACTGCTCCTATTTTAAGATCCTCTCGTGTTAATCCCTCCATTGTTGGATGATCAATTATTATATCAATCATTGCTTCTTCTCCCCCTTTGAAATATTCGCCATAACCTAATCTCTCAGCTAAGCCCGCCACTATATCCACATCAGATTTGCTTTCATAAAGCGGTTCAATTATCTTTTGCTGAAGTTGTAGATAGGGGTATGGATGTGGAAGAAAATCGCTCATTTCAAACATCGAAACTACAGGCAACAATAAATCGGCATATTTAGCTGAAGGTGTCATGAAAAGCTCGGTTTGAACGATGAAATCTAATTTTGGAAAAAATTCATTGATAATCTTATTTGAATCTGCACATTGGTTTAAGAAATTAATGAATGCAAACCATGCTGCCTTGATAGGATAGGGCTTTCCTTTAATCACCGCATCGTATAAATTCAAAATTGCCATGCGATGGTATGATGGCTTATCTGGAACTGCCTTTAGGAATGGGTCCCAATTGAGGACTGCCGGAACATTTCCCGAACTGAAAGCCGTCGTCACATTTCCAGTAACACTTGCCAGCGTCGCTAAACCTCTTAGTGAAAGGTCCCCGTGATATGTTCTTGTAAAGCCCATGTACGTGAAGAAAGTTACCGTTTTCGCAGTGCCTATTCTCTTGGCTAACTTCACGATCAAATCTTCGGAAATTCCTGTTATTTCAGAAGTTTTATTGGGGGTATATTCCTTAGCCAAATCCATCAACATCTGAAATGCGGGTTTGCACTCAAAGCCATTAATATTATAGGTTCCAGTTATTCTTGCTGATTTTATATTGGATCTTCTTACAACATTTGGTTCTTCACCATCTTCAGGCATTAGCAAGTTAGCAATTTTCTTTTTGTGACCAATATCCTTACCTAACAAGAATTTTCCCGTGTCCATTCTTACTAAATACGTTCCATTTGTCTGTTCTTTAATGAATTGTGTATCATGTAATTCATTTTTAAAAATTACATTCATTAACCCCAAAGTAAGAGCACAATCAGTACTAGGCTTTAAACCGATGTATTGGTCTGCTTTCGAAGCTGTTACCGTAAATCTTGGGTCTACAACGACCACTTGAGTTCCTACTTCCTTGGCATCTAAAACCTTTCTCATGGTTTGGCAGGGCATAGTTTCTGCAGGATTAGTTCCGTATATTATTAATAATTCGGGAAACTTTCTCTGCCAAAACGTACCAAATAAATAAAGATATGGGAATTGACTTCCAAAAATAACTCGAGAACCGCATGGAAGACCGGCATCACCATACCCCCAAGCACTCACGCGAGTGGATTGAGTTAAGCTTGCAAGCCTTAAATATGCTCCAAATTTGGTGGTACCTGATCCAGGTCCACCTAATACCCATCCAATAGATTTCCACCCATATTTTTCTGAAATTATTTTAAAATTTTCAACAATCATATCATAAGCATCATCCCAAGAGATTCGTTCAAATTTCCCCTCCCCTCTTTCTCCTATCCGTTTCATTGGATATTTTAAACGATCTGGATGGTATGTAATCTCTAAACATGAAAGCCCACGAAGACAAATTCGACGATCCCTTTCATTTGGGAAATCCGCGGGTTCCAGTTTTATAATTTTATCTCCTTTTACATGAGCTAAAATGCCGCAACAATCTATGCCGCAATGTTGCGGGCACGCCGTTCTTATTACTTTAATATCTTCATTTTCGGTCATTGTTTTTAAACCTTTTTTTTATAATAAATAGTGATTTTTAAAATTAATACTTATAATTGTCAAAAATTTTTAAAATATTATTTAAATTTATAAATTATAAGATTATATAATTACAAGTTTATTAAAAGTGAAATTTAAGAATGATTTGGAAAACGCGCATAAACCAAATGACAGGAGCAAAGTATCCAGTTATAATGGGCGCTTTTGGTGGTTTAGGGCTTACAGATTTCGCAGCCGCTTTTTCAAACGCTGGAGGATTAGGGATAATTACGGCATTAAATTATCCAAAACCCGAAAGCTTCCAAAAAGAATTGAAGAAAATGAAAGTTTTGACTGATAAACCATTTGGTGTGAATTTTTCTGTAATACCTCAACAAGTAGGGAGCATGGGAGAAGCTACCTTATCAAACGACGAATATTTGAAACTAGTGGAGATTGCGCTTGATGAAGGTGTTAATGTTTTTACAACATCGGTATATAAAGCGAACTTTATTGGGGAAAGAGTTCACGAAGCAGGAGCTTATTGGTTCCATAAATGCGTCTTACTAAGGCATCTTTCGTCTATAATAGATGCTGGAGTGGATGCAGTTACTTTAAGCGGAATGAAGGCCTCAGGATTTAAGAATCCATATCAACATACAACATTGACAAACATCACAACCGCTAAAAGATGGTATGATGTTCCCTTGATTGCTGCAGGAGGTATAGGAGATGCACGTGGATTTTTAGGCGCCTTAGGGATGGGAGCAGAAGCAGTATGTTTTGGCACGGCCGTATTAGCAACCAAAGAGAGCCCCGCAAGTCTTAAAATGAAAGAAATTTGGCTCAATACTGACATAACAAGTGAAGATTATTTCAAGAGATTATATCATTTTTCCTTGGGGAGCTCACAAGTTCCATCGACAGCAATAATCCATCAAAAAAAAATGGTTTCTATTAAAGAATTCATTGAAAGTGTAATGAGTGAGGCTGAAGCAATATTACGCTTTTGGGGATGGAGTTCTAATGAATTCAATACTCTTCCAAAATAATTTAAGATCACGTTTCGCTTTTGAAATAAATTAACCCATTCAAAATATCACTAAAAATATTCCTTTTATTCCAGTTCCTTTTAAAATTTTAAAGTTTTTAAAGCATAAAACCTAAATAATAGTTATTAAACCTAATTTAAAAATAAAAAATAAAGAATTATAGTTAGATGATTATAATGTCAAAACTTAAAGAACTAAATAAATATGAACCATTCAGTAATAAGCGAATGTTTGGATTTGGCTTAGGATTCATGATGCTAACATTAATGTGGGGCATACGAGGCATGATCCAAATATACTCAGAAAAGGCGCTTAAATTACCAATCTTAACCGTTTTCATTATCATGGCTTGCTATTCAATTTGGGACGCCGTTAACGATCCTTTAACCGGATATTTATTGGATAGGTCCAAAAAATTCACATCGAAACGTGGAAAACGATTTCCATTCATCATAATTGGCGTTATAGGAGCAAGTATTTCTCTTATATTGCTTTTTTTGCCTATTTCCTTTGATCCTCTTATTGCTTCTATTTGGATTTTCCTCATGTTAATAATATGGGATCAGTTTCAAACAATATGGGAATTAAGTAGCAGTAGCTTGACAGTTGATATTTTTAGAGATCAAAAGCAACGAGTAAAATACGGCGCCGTTACCAATTTTTTAGATGGGGTAGGATCTGTATTAAGGGGATTCGTGATACCGATAACGCTTGCTATATATGGCGGAGAATCGTCGGCAACGGCATATTTCTTAATGACAATTATATTGTGCGTGTTTATATTAATCTTAGCCATTCCTTATGGATTATCTATTCGTGAACCAGAAGAAATGATAGAATTGAGAACTAGATTAGACGAAGAGGGAAAGAGTACCTCTCCGTTTAAGGAAATCATGAAACGAGTTTTTACGGATAAAAATTGGATGAGTTTTATTATTGCTTATGTAGCCTTTGTAGTAAATATTGGATGTGTTACTGTAGGGATTTATTATTACACGGTAGACGGCTTAGGATTACCTGTAGAAACAGTTGCTATCTTTAATCTAGCGTTTTTAGCAGTAAGTTTTATTTCAATACCATTTTGGATTAAAATTATTAAAAAAATTGGAGCAAGGAAAACCTTTTTTTATGCTTTGGTTTTCGGAGTTTTCTTTTCCCCTCTTTATTTGATATTTGGCTGGGAATTTACACCAGCGCTTCTGATAGGAATGCTTGGAGGTATAGGCCTAGCTGGTCAAGGAGTTGCTTTTAATTCGGTCTATTCTCAAGCTATAGATAATGCCACTGTACAGACAGGTAAACGCGAAGAATCGTCATATCTCGGCGTTTTGCGGTTCTTCTCCGCAACCGCAATTCTATGGCAAATATTGATTTTCATGCTCGTTGCCATGGCTACGGGATATGATGCCACAATCGATTATGATTACGCAGCTGGGATTGTTCCTTCGCAAATGGCAAGAATCGGTTTAAATCTTCAAATAACGATAATTCCTAGTGTTATTCAAACAATTGGAGCTCTCATCTTCTTTAAATTCAATAAGATTACATCAGAAGTTGCCATTGAAAACAAGAAAAAGATAATCGAAATGGGCTTATAATCTCCTTTAAATAAAATCTTTTTTTTTTATCTTAACTATTAAGACGCTAACTTAATGCCGAAGGAAATAATTGCTTCGATAATTTTCACAGTCTTATTTAGATCTATTGCATCGGGCCAGCGATCGTTAGGATGATGAAAAAGACTATTTGTTCCGGCTAAAGAAAAAAAGCGCCCATCACCGTCAAAAATATTTCTTGCTTCACTAATCGGTCTTTTCCCTATAGGAATGCGAATATCTGGAGCCACGCCAACCCTTACCATTGCCTCGAGCGCAAGCTTCTCGATATCTTTATCTGACGCATGGGAAACAACCAGTGGTGGTATTTTTTCACTGAATTGAGGTAATTTAGCGGCAGCAAAGTTCGCTCCAAGTTGAATCCAAGCTTTAGCATTCTTCACTATTGTTGGGTCTTTTTCAATGAAATGTTCTAATCCTAAATGCCCTAGTTCGTGACCAGTAGTGGCTAAAAATAAAACATCCCTGTTTAGAGATTTAGAACACATGACTCTCATCATTTCTAAAAAACATGCTATACCACCACCTCTTTCTGAAGCACAATGCCACCATCCGCTACGAGGGGTCAATATCATTAAAGGCGAAAGATTTTGATCCTTGCCTTCCAAACGGACGACAACATTGAACGCTTTTACTCGGGTGCGTTTAACTCTAATAGCCAGTGTTGCCTCTGCGTTAGATTCCATTCCCTTCGATAACCAAGACCAAGTGTCGCTGGACATTTGTAGCACAGGAGGAGGAAAAGGTTCTTTAAAGCTTTCAGCGTTAAAGGGGACAAGCCCGGGGGATAAATGCGTGCTTGCTACAACCAATCCGCGATGGCGATTATTCCGTCGCTCTTTCGTTAGGATCTTGTCATTTCCTAATTGAGCAACTCCAATTGTAGAATTACTTGTAAATCTTCCTAGCTTTCCCGTAATTGCTTCATTTTCGTTGATAAAACTATCAAATATTGGAATGCCTTCGAACTTTCGATTTCCAATCTGTATCGAAGCTTCCTTAATGTCAATTCTTTCAAAAATAAAACCATCTAAAACGGATTTCAACCCCAAGGTTTTAAATTCATGTTCTAACCATCGAGCGCTAATCAGGTCAACTTCAGTTCCAGTACGATGGATGCCTTGCTTGTCATAATCCTCAATAATTCTATCAATTCGTTTCTTTCGTTCTTGGGTTTCACTATTCACGTGCTTTTCGCTCATTAATTTCTATAGTATTAATTGATTTTTTTATTTTTGAAGACTATAAATACTATATTATCAAATTATATAATTAAAATAAAGATTTTACAATTATAGGTGGTTTTAGGAAAATGGAAAAAACCGAAAAAAGTAGTCTCAATGAATTATCCGTCAAACCAATACTTAAGAGAAATTATATCGTATATTTTTACGGATATTTTGCTGGTTCTGTAATTGGTACCATCGTCCACGTCTTTTTACCAATATATTTTTTCAACGTGTTAAATGTGGATAGAATGGAGCTTGCTTTCGTTCAAATCTTCTCTTACTCGGCGTTATTCGTGAAACTTCTCGTTTCCATGTATTTTGATAGGAACATCTCGAAAGCGTGGCTTTTCATGATACTGAGTTCTTTTGGGCTTTTTGGCAGTTTTGTCCTTCTACTAATGAGTGTGAATATTTTGGCCATTTTTGGTTTGTTTTTAGGGATATATTTTGTATTTAGCTCAATATTAGATGTTGCAATTGATAAGTATATCGTGGCTCAATCGCCTACCATAAAAATTAAGCAAAAAAATGCTTTATACTTAAATTTGGGTGCTCTTTCCGGAGCTATACTCCCTAATCTGGTATCGCTTTTTCTATTAACTGATGTATTTTCAATTGACTCATGGAGTCAGTTTTTTTTTATTGGAATTTTATCGATTGCGCCCCTTTTGGGCATAATATTCATGTTTAAAGCAGAAGAATTGGAACCCAAAAAAGAAACTCTACCGAATGAAAAAACAAAATTTTCAAAACATATTTTATTAATGTGCTTGTTTTTGTTTTTATGTTACGCTGACAGCTTATACCAATACCCTCTTGAACCATGGGCATTAAATAAGTTAGGAGCTGAAAATATAGGTTTATTCTCTCTCTTCATGATAGTTTTTATCATAGTGAACGCCCTTGGGTTCGTAATAGCAGGCACGATCTCTCATAAGTTTGATAGAAAGAAGGTTTTAATCGCATCCACTCTCATTGATGGGGTGTTAATAACGGTAGCGCCATTTACCGATATTATAGTGTTTTTTATTCTGATTTCAATCGTATACATATTTTCAGGGTTTATAGTTATAAACATGATTTCATTAATGATTGAGTTCTCAAAATCTTCGGTTTTATATTACCAGGTAATGTCCTTATCCATAACCTTATCATCTGTAGTTTTTGTTCCATTTGGAACGTTTTTGTCTGCTATCATTCCAACCGAGATAATAATCGCAATTGCTGGAATATTAATTATTCTTTCAATAGTGCCTCTTTTCTTTATCGACGTGAAAGATAAAGGGTAATAATACAGAATAGAGAAATAAATAGATTTGATCTATAGACTTTTAAGGACGTATTTTATTATGTAAACACTAAAAAAAAATTTTATTATTCAAAAAGATGTCGCTACAAAACACAAGGGAATTTTTACTTAAAGAAAAATTAATTTCGTTTAGGGATAAAGTTGATGTAATGAATACTGATAAGGAAGTTCTCGGTCATTTCGTTGGTAAATTGATTAAGATCGGAAATAAATATCGGTTATTGGATCTTAAAAACAAGATAATACTAGTTGTTAAAGAAAAGGTTGTTTCTCTTCGATCTACATATAGGTTTTATAAAACTGATAAGGAAGATCCAGACGATAGTGAATTAATTGGTAACTTAAAAAGAAAGCTTGTTTCGATAAAACCAAGCTACTGGTTTGAAGACCCTGATGATAAAAAGGTTTTTACAATGAAAGGAAATATTTTTGCTTTAAAATACAAGATTCTAAAGGACGGTAAAACCATTGCAAATATCAGTAAAAAGCTTTTCAAAATTAGAGGGACTTACGGTGTGAAAATTGAGCCAAACATTTCTGACGATATGGCAATGCTAGTTTTAGGCTTAGTGGTAATGCTGCACCACGAAAAAGAAGAAAATAAATAAATATAGCAAGGATTTCTAATTTTTCAAAACTATTTTTAATTTTTTTTTAAAAGAAATTAATTTTAGCCCCATGATCCTTTCTATCTATCTGAGAAAAGTTGATTGGTTTCTTGAATGCAAATAAAGTATAGTTCCGAACACGGCAAGAACAATATTTATTAAAATCCTTTAATAAACATTAGTATATAATTTCAAAAAAAAAATAGTAACCAAAAATGCTTAACATTAATAAGAAAACTCTACCGTTTCTTTTAACTGCTTTTGGATGCTTGTTTTTCATTATATTCACATTTATCGCGATGCTCACGTATCCAGGAGGGACGCGTTTAGATCCAAACACTGTAGGTTATAATTTTGTCATGAATTATTTCAGTGATTTAGGAATTACAATAGCTCATTCGGGAGCGTCGAACATTGTCTCACACGCCCTTTTTTCTATTTCAATATTAGTTGCAGGAAGTTTATTGATTCCATTTTTTATTGCCATTCCGCAGTTCTTCTCAGATACAACAGCCAAGAAATGGATTATTCGCGTTACTTCAGGTTTTGGTGTTATAGTGGCCCTGGGTTATATTGGAGTAGGGTTTACTCCCGCGAATATTAATCCGATAGGACACTATTTTAGCGTGATAATTAGGTTCCTTGGGACATTACCACTAGTTGCAATACTTACTATTTTCATGTTCTTGAATAAGGAATTTCCAAGATATCTCTCCCATGTTCTCCTCATTCTTACGTTAGTATCCTTTTTTTACGTGCTATTAATGTTTTTTAATCCTGGAAGATCTACAACAATAGGTTTATTGATTAATGTGGTCGGTCAAAAAGTAATAATTTATACTGAAATGATCACATTGACTATAGAAGGAATTGGTATAGCAAAATTCGTTGAGCAGAAATAATTATCTTGTGTAATACTTAATTTTTTTTACTTTTTTTTGTTTCTCATAAAAATAAAAGCCTAAATTAAATAGGTATTTTCATACCACGCTTCAAAGTTGTCAAACCTCGACGATTCAAAGGTTAGAAGTAAGTTTCCCTTAGCGTCATTTTCAATCTTTTCATAGAGGGCACTGTAAATATCTTGATTATTTTTTGCAATATTTTCGTTCCATCCAGAATCTCTCGATAGGTCAAACATTTTTTGCTGAGATTTATCGTTTGAAGTTATTAACGCGTAGTGATCGTCCTTATATAAAGTCCATAATCCCATTCCGCAAGTGATAAAGTCACGATTTTCGATTAATTGATCTTTTTCGTCGAGGAATATTGAAAGATTAATACCATCAAAGATTTTTGGTTTTTTTTTTCCAAGAAAGCCAAAAATAGTTGGTAGAATATCGTGGTCATAAACATGCGTTTTTTTAATGCGTTTTGGTCCGTTTAATCCGCTTGGTGGTTTAATCATGAATGGTACATCAACTAGTTCTGGATACATGAATAGTGGAATTTTTCCAATTGCACCATGCTCTCCTAAGCTGTGCCCGTGGTCGCTTATAAAAATGATAAGAGAATCATCATATAACTCCATCTCTTTTAAGTTATTAATAAAATAGCCAAACCAATTATCGCATAGCGAAACCTCTGCTGCGTAACAAGCTCTCATGCATTTTAATTCGTCTTCGGATATATTTTCTAATGTTACGCTGTATACCGGGTGAATTATTCTATTTCCAGTGTAATTTTTGTCAAGATATAACTCTAAATATTTTTCTGGGGGGTCCCAAGGTTCGTGAGGGTCAAATTCGTCAATAAGGAAAAATAGATCCTTGTATCCTTTTAAATTTTTAACAGATGTTAGTGCTCTTTTAAAAGTTTGCGCAGGAAAATAGTCCTCTTCCGTCTTTCTATCTTGCACGTTAGCAAAATATTTTCTTAATAACAGTTTTTGAATTTGTATTTGCGCTTTATTTGTTTTTTTTTTAGAAAGAACATGTTCTCGAATGTATTGGTTAATTTCACTTCGACGCCCTCGCATTCGTGCCGTATATTTATCAAGTTCGTGCCCTCTTATGAAGTGCCATTCGTCAAAACCAAGGTGGAAATTCATGTTTGGTTTAAATTGATGGTAAGTGCTAGTAATAAAAGATGTAATGAACGCATTTTTGTTCATGTATTCCGCAATTTGAGTTTGAGATGGTGGAATTGGACTCCAACCAGGTGATTCCACAAAATCATCAGTTCGAAGATTTGGCTTTTCATGATTAAAGGGAAAGGTTCGAATTCCCGTATGAATGGCACGCCTCACTGGAATTGTTGGAAGTGATTCTGGATACGCTTTTTCAAATATAATTGAATCTTTGGCGAAATTATCAAAGTTAGGCGTCTTTATCCAATTATTACCATATGTCATACCAGTGTGATCTTTTCTTAATGAATCGAAGATAATTAAAAATATTTTCATAAATGATAACTCGATTTAAATTCATTTATATGATTAGTAATATCTTATTTAATAATAAATCCTTCTTAAAAATATAAAGATTATAATCTGAGAATTCTTAAATTTGAAACAAGTCTTGGGAAAAAAGGGTGAAAAAATTTAAGGCTATAATCACTAATTTAACGGACTCTTACCTTTTTTATTTTTGTTTAAGTTAGATATCTTAACATTTTTTTAAAGCATAAAATAAACTTTATATATTAAAAATTGTATTATGTATAACATGGCTATATCTCAAAAAAAAATATTTTTAATAACATTTTTTGGAATGTTATTATTAATTGGATTGTATTTAAGCACGAAAAACGCAACAGCTGCAGTAGAAAACGAGGATCTAATGATAGATATATCTGTTAGCGATGGTCCTGAATCAGATCAAATAATTGTAAGTGGAACTATAACAATAAAAAACGCGTTAACATTTGAATACATAGAAATAAGCGTCAGCGTGGCGGGGATTGAAATAATTTCTTATAGGATTTTTGAGGGTCAATATGCTCCTGTTGGCTCACAAACATTTGAAACAATTGAAGAGATTCCTGAAGAATTCGAGCCAGTATTAGATGCAGCGCCAGGTACTTATGATGTACATATTGAGTATAAATATACGCTAGAAGGAGAAGTTACACCAAAATCAATTGTTGAGGATGAATCGATTCATATTGGTAGTGATGATGTTCTTGAAAACTTAGGATCTGCAACGGGCGCTGCTACAATTGCGATGAGCGCAGGTTCTGCCGCTGTTGCAGCTACTAGTATATCATCAATTGGTCCGATGTTTTTTGGAGATTTCTTTAAAGACTTAAAAGCTATCATGAAGGCTTTTACAACGGGAAAACAATCTAAGAAATTGATGAAGAAGTTTCCTTTAAGTGCAAAGACTTACGGTGGTGTTCAGTTAGGATCGTTTTTGCAACATATTTTAGGAGGTGCTATTGAAACAGATGGGGGAGAAGAAATTGAAGAAAGCAAGGAAGATACAGAAAAGGAAGAAAAAGTACCTATAAAAGAAGAAGAAGAGAAAATTTCTAAAAAGCAGAAAAAGAAGGAAGAAAAAAGGAAGAAAAAAGAAGAAATGGAAAAAGAAATTCAAAGAAAAAAGCAAGAAAAAATCGCTGAAAAGGAGAAAAAGAAAGAGTCTAAAAAGAGGAAAAAAGAAAAAATTGAAGAAATTAAGGAAGATACAGAAAAGGAAGAAGAAGTACCAATAAAAGATGACGAAGAGAAAATCTCTAAAAAGGATAAAAAGAAGGAAGAAAAAAGGAAGAAAAAAGAAGAAATAGAAAAAGAAATTCTAAGGAAAAAGCAAGAAAAAATCGCTGAAAAGGAGAAAAAGAAAGAGTCTAAAAAGAGGAAAAAAGAAGATGTCAAAGAAGAGGAAGCTGAAGTAGTTGAAAAAATACCACTTAGTAATCCCGAGATAGAAACTTATTTAAAGGAATTGATTAAAGAAGCATGGACACAAAAATATTGTCCCGTTTGTAATAGCAAATGGAATACTAAAAAAGAACAATGCAATAGGAAAAAGTGCGGCGCAGATTTCGAAACAGCCCAGAAACACTGGGTAGATACTCGATTTCCAGTAGTGATCGAATTAGCACAATTAATTAATGCTAAAAATATTAAATTAAAGAAAGCTAGAAAAAAACTCAAATTAAAGAAAAAAAAGATTCCGAAAAAAGAAATTTCAATTTATGCAGGTATTCTTTTTCAATCCCAATTAATGAAAATTAAGTGGAAAAGCATTGTTCCAACGGGCAAGCTGCTTCGATCAGGCCTAATTATAACGGTAACACTCTTCCTTTGGTTATTTCTTTCCGGTTATTCTTCTCTATCATTAGGCAATCTCTTTATTACTCTCGGAACTGGTATCCTCGTGCCTGTATTGATAATGTTGGGTTTACGCTATAGGATTGGCAAGATTACTAAAGAAAGAGAACAAGAAAATGATTCAAAAGAAGAATCCTAAATTTCCTTTTTTTTTAATTTAATATATATTTTTTTAACTATTTTTTTTTTTATAAGTGATGTGAACTAGCTTATTACTACTATCAATTTACCAAAAAGAACTTATCTACTTTATTCTTCATTAATCTTTAAGAATCTTAATAAGAGAAAAAAGGTTTTTATTTGATTATCATGTTCATTGAATTAAAATTGCCGGTTTTTTTTTCCCAATTGGTCCTCCTTCTTCTATAAAGTAAGGATCGATAATAGCTGAGATTTGATTAAAATCGTAATGTCGAGGCTGTATCGCCTTTGTTCTGCAAACTGATGCGCATTTTCCACATCCCTTACATATTGCGGGATTTATGAAAGCTTTCTTCATTTCCATGCTAACATCCTCAAAATCTTTTGTTGTTTCAACCAAGCTTATGGCCTTAAATTCACATACCTCAACGCATCTTGCACATCCATTACATTTTTCAGTATTTACTAATAAATCCTTGAAATGACATTCGATTGAAAGCATGAAAGATAAGAACTTTAATTTTGTTGAACTGACCTCTTTTAAACTCAAAAAGCGACTGGCTCTCCCAGCAGCGCCATTAGCCTGTGAGATTGACTCTTGTACATTTTTTGGCCATTGAGCACATCCACATAAGAATAATCCATGGGTAGCAAAATCTAAAGGTCTTAATTTTGCGTGTGCTTCCAAGAAAAATCCGGTTTTGTCTAAAGGAACATTGAGCATTTTAGCGAGCTTATCAACATTTTCAGAAGGGATCAGAGGAGTCGAAAGCACGATAAGATCTGTAAAAAATTCTATAAAATTTTTTGGATTAGCTTCATCACGTACTCTAACTTTATACCTTTCTGGTTCTCCACTCGATTTAATTATTTCTGGCACATTCTTAGGGATATATCTTAAAAATTTAGCAGTCTTCTTTTGTTCTCTGAAATAATCTTCAAATTCTTTTTTAGCTATGTGGAGATCTCTGAAAATTACTAGCATTCTAAGCTCTGGTTTTATTTCCTCCAAAATATTGATATTTTTTATAGAATTGCTGCAACATACGTTTGAACAATAAGAAATTCCATCTTTTTCTCTCGCTCCAACACATAGTATGGTGGTTACATGATTTATGTCTTTAAGCCAATCAATATCTCCTTTAATTAATTTCTGTTCTAATTCCATTTGAGTCATTATATTCTTATTTCCTTCGTTATATTGGAAGAGACCTTTAGGCTTATATTCTTGACATCCAGTAGCTATAATAATCGTTCCTACAGTTAAGTCGTGAATTTTTTCGCTAGAATCGATAATAGAAGCAAAATAATTGCCAATAGATCCTTGAATGTCATTTATTTTAGCATCTAAGAAAATTCGAATATTTTCATTTTGCATGACATCTTCTATTATTTCGTTTAGAAACTTTGATGCTTTCTCTTGAATTGGATATAATATATTGATGTGATTTAAATTACCTCCTAAAACCTTATCTCTTTCGACGATATATGTCTTAAATCCTTGGTTAGCAATATTTAATGCGGCTGTCATTCCAGAAACACCTCCACCAATTATTAGTGCAGCAGGAGTTATCGTTATAATTTCTTCGTTTTGGGTGATATTCACAATTTTTTTACTTATTTGAGTAAATCTCGCAGGACTTAACAGATTGGCCACTTGTGAAGCAACTGCGCTGGCATCGGCTACAGTTTCTGATATATCCATTGGACTTTGACAATAACCAGCTAAGTATATTCCATCTTTTGATGATAAAGATTTATTGAAATATGACCTTTCTTGAAAGAAGCCATATTTATCTAGTTCAATATCTAAAATGTTTGCTAGTTTTTGAGTCCCACTTGAATATACCAATGGTGCCGCTAAGACTACCATATTTGCTAGAAATTCCATATTTTTTCCAGTTCCTAAATCTTTATAACTAATAATTAGATCGTTAGTATCTGGATTTTCTGTTATACTATTAATTTTAGTCTGAAAATACTTCACGCCATGAATTTTTTGGGCTTCTTTGGCTAAATTATAGAAATTTTTTCCAAATGCTCTGAATTTGTGCCTAAAGATATATGGTTCGATGTTTTCCGAACACATCTTAGTAAGGACGGCCTCTTTCACAGTATATAAACAGCAAACTCGAGAGCAATACGGAACATTCTCTTCCAAATCTATCGAACCTGCGCATTGAATAAAAGCAACTTTTTTTGGCTCCTCATGGTCGCTTAGCCGCAATACTTGACCTCCAAAAGGTCCAGTCAAGCATAATATCCTTTCGTACTCTAAGGCGTTTACAACATTTTCATACTTGTAACCCCATCTCTCTGTCAACTCATTTCCAAGCATATCAAATCCAGTTGCGACAACAACAGCACCAACATTTAATTTGATTTCCAATGGTTTTTGATCAAAATCAATAGCACCAGCTTTACATACTTTTTCGCATACGCGACATACATCTCTATTTAAGTATAAACATAGTTTAGGATCAATTAAGTATACTGGTGGTGTCGCTTGAGGAAACGGAATATAAATGGATTTTCTCTTACCTAGATTCATGTCAAAATCGTTGGGAGATTCTATTTTTGGACATTTTGCCGCACAATCACCACATCCTCGACATTTTGTTTCGTCAACATAACGAGGTTTTTTAACAATAGTGACTGTAAAATTTCCAGCTTCTCCATTTACTTTCTTGACTTTAGATAAAGTAAATATTCTAATGTTTGGATTTCTATAGATTGAAACCATTTTTGGGGCAAGAATACATAATGCACAATCATTTGTAAGAAAAGTTTTTTCAAATTGAGCCATGTGGCCACCAATAGAAGGCCTTTTCTCAACTAAATATACTTTAAACCCTAAATCAACTAAATCCAATGAAGTTTGTATTCCAGCTATGCCACCACCAATAACTAACACGGAACCTTCCACTTTTATTTACCTCCAAATTTTCGTTTAACTTTTTTTAATGAATTGACATGATTGTCAAAAATAAATTACCATTAACTCTCTTAATAAAAATGGCATCATGTAAATTTAAATATTTCTATTACAAATGTTGGGAACCGATCAAAAAAAAAGGGTTAGATGCTTCTTTCTCGACATAGAAATGTTTAAATGACCGAGATCTAGCATAGAATAAAACAATAAAGATCGATTATGGACAATATTCGTGCTCGTGATAAAGTTTTCAGAATAATTTTCTCTTTTGCAACATTATTATCAATTAATTATCGAAATCGTGCATATTTATTCAAATTCTGATCCTTTTCTTACATAAATAATCTCGTATAAAAGATGAAGGGAAATTAAAAATAACCAAAAGATTTTAAATCTCCCGAGTTGTTTTTAATGCATTAATACATTTTTTTAGTAAGTATTGTAATCGTTACTAATACTCTTTTCTATTTAAAATTGTTATTTTCATGTTCTATTTACTCTTTCTAAATTCATTAATTAGATTATTGCCTATAAGAAACTCTTTTTCATGAAAGCGAGGTACAATAAAATACAATATGAGTGATATTAAAAAAAAAAAGAGAAAAGTTTTGAGATTACTCTACTTTTGCTCCACAAAATACGCAGAAGATCCCTCCTGCCTTAACTTTTGTCCCACAACTCGGACAAAATTTAGCCTGCTCTCCAGTCGGTGTTTTTTCTGCTATGGGAATGGGTTTCATTTCGCCAGTCTTGGAAGAAAATTTGCCTCGTAATTCTCCATCCGCCTTTAAGTCTAAGATAATCGCTTGGACATCTTTTGTCGTGATACCAGTGTTAGCACTAATCTGTTCGACGGTGGCGTTTGGATTTGCCTCAAACTCGTATTTAACAGCATTCCTTAACCGACTTCTATTTAAATACGCAGCGACTTGACTTCCAATAATAGATATGCCAATCGCAAGAAGAATTATTCCTGAGACAATATCCAAGTCTATTAAATTAGTTACCCCCAAAAAATAAATATCCCGGCGAAAACTAAACAGCAAAATGAAATTCCATCGCTGTATTGGTTCTTTTTATATTTAATACTACTTCACCTTATTTTTTTTAAACTTTTCATTCGAATAAAATAATTTTTTTCAATAATCAATAAAATAAATTTTAAAATTATTTCACCTCATATAAGTTTAATTGTTATATTCTAACAAAAAACATGTTGATCATTAGTGAAATTGAAAATGATTCTCTGGCAATATTTGTTTTAGAAGAATTACTGCAGAAATATTCCGTATTCGTCTTGATTTCGTATTTTTAGATTGGAAAAATGTTTTTTTAAGCGTTTTTCTTTTTGCAATTTTTAATTAGGCTACATGGAAGCAGTGTACGAGAAATTACTCCCTTACATAGACTTACTAGCCCTTGACATTAAAGAAATGGATTCTCATAAGCATCAAAAATCCAGGGGGTTCCAAACGAAAGAGTCTTGGAAAATGCCGTTTAGCTTTTAAATCGCGTGAAGATAGACAATATAATGATTTGGATAAGAACGCCTCTCATTCCGGGATATACCGCTACTGAGGAAAACATAAAAGGTATCGGAGAACTCATCGTAAGTGAGTTAGAAAATTATCCTGAAAGTTGGGATCTATTAAGCTTCAATTCGCTTTGCAAAGAAAAATATGCTAGGCTAGGCATGTCGTGGGTTCTTGAAGATCAACAATTAATGACAAGAGAAGTAATGGAGTTCTTAGAAATCGCCAAAAGCTCGGGGGTAAAAAATGTGCAATGGTCTGGTTTAACAAAGAGAAACGAGGGCGACGAGGAAAAGGAGTCGCGAGCAGACAATTCACAATTACCATCTTGTTAGTATATATCACACGAGATATTCGCTTTTTTATAGAGTTTCATCTTTTCTTAAGACTTTGCTTAGGATTTTTCTTAATATAAAACGCTATTTGGGAAAATAAAAAGTTAATAAATGAAAATTTTTATGTTATGATCATAAAACTTTATATTTAAAAAAATTCCTATAATGGTGAGGTAATAAAACATTTTAAGACAAATATTTATCTATAAAAACGATACGCTTTTATATAAAAGATATTTTGGAAAGGCTCTCCCCAAAGTAATCCTAGATAATTTTATAATAACGATAAGGGAAAACAATTCTTTAGAAACAACTGATCCTGTTCAATCTTACGAATATAATGAATATAGAATATCATGTATTACAGAAAGAGACCTAAGTTTATTTTTCGTGTTTGTCTCTGACTTAACAGATAATTTTGATGAAATTGAAAAGGAATTAATGGGGGGCAGGGAAGAATTCTTAAATTTGTTTGCTAACATTTTAGACAAACGGTCCGATTTGAAAGTATTCGAGAAATTTAATTCCAAAGCTTATTCCATCCACGAAAATATAAGGCCTAAAATAGCTTTAGTAGGGGAGTTAGGAGTTGGAAAAACGACAATTGCCAACTTGGTTAGAACCGAAACGATTCCCGTGAAAAACGATCCTAAAAACAACAAAGACATTGCAACGATTAAAATTGGAAATTTGCATTTTGAATTGTGGGATTTTACAGGAGAAGAGAAACACGGTTTTCTGTGGAGTAAATTTGTTAAGGGTTGCGATGCTGTAATTTTAATCACGGATTCTACTTTAGAAAATGTTGAAAAAAGCAAGTATTTCTTAGAAATAATAGAAAAGAGTGCACCGAAATCGTTCCCTGCGGTTTTTGCGAATAAACAAGATTTAGAAAACCCAATAGAGCCTAATCAAATTGAAACAATTTTGGGCATAAAAACATATTCAACGACTACCAAAAATCCGGAAAATCGAGATAAAATCATTCAGATAATCGTTAATATCTTAGATATGAATCATGAAGTATCTAATCAATTAATATTAATAAACGAAAGAAAAAAATTGAAAAATGAGTTAGAAAATGCGCAAAATGGAGAAAAATTCGTATTAGCATCTCAGATTATAAGAAAAATCTTGAATATATGTGCTGAACTTGGAGACAAATCTCTCACAAAGGAATTTGACGAGATTGGGCAAAAAATAAATGAAAAGTTAGAAGAAGAAATGCAACCACAAGAACGACCTTCTCCAGCAACGACTGAACCATCAGAAACTCAAGAGGGCCCTCCGAAGGAAAGGCTATTAAAAACTTTAATAACAAACTACATGAACGAAATTAGGAGCATTACGGTTGTAAATGTTTCTGATCGAGGGGGCACCATAATACTTTCTGTAAACAAAAATGAGTCAGGTGAAATCGAAATAAACAAAAGCATGTCTGAAATAATTGGAAAAGAAGATGTTATAGATACAAAAGAGATCTTAGTGATATGTCCAACATGTAAAGAAAAGAAAAAGATCACAATTCCAAAAACAGTTGTGAAAGAAGCAAAAGGTGTAACAACATTTTCAATTCCAAAACAATTAGTTTGCAAGCACCACTTCCAGGTTTTTGTAGATAAAAATTTTTCTGTACGTGGATACCAAAAAGTCGATTTCAAGATCGATAGTTACACTGACAGAATAATAAATGAATTTGGGACTAGAAGTAACTTTTTTAACATCACCACAACAAGCGATCAGAAAATTGCTCACTGTTCGATGGGCATAAATTCGATTTTAACTACAATAGCAGAACCATCTACATCTGATATGAAATTGAGAGTATTTTCGGAATATGTTGCTGGCAAGGTAGAATTAATACTGGAGGGGAAAGAAAACATCGATGTTAAGATTCCACAGGTAATTAGAGCAATTTCCAAGACTAAAGGCGGAATACTTCCTAAGGGGGATTATTCCGCAAAAGTTATTTTAATAGGAGATTATAAAGTAGGTAAAACTTCTATAATACGAAGATTTGTTGAAAATCGTTTTCAAGTGAGTTATAAGGCGACTTTGGGAGTTGACATATCGAAGAAGATGGTGGAAATAGGCGAAGATACAAGAATTAATTTACTAATATGGGATATTGCGGGTCAATTAGATCAAATAAAGCCTTATAGGAAGAAATTCTATGAAGGTGCTAGTGTTGCCATCATCGTGTTGGATAGAACTCGAGCAGAAACCATTAAAGGAGTTGATCTCTGGTATAACGACATTAAAAAATCCGTTCCAAAAGATATAAACATCGTATTGGTTGGAAATAAATCAGATTTGGTTAAAGATTTAAAAATTAGCGAAGAAGACATGAAAAAGGTTGCTGATCAACATGGTTTTCACTACTTGCTCACATCTGCCAAGACCGCTGAAAATATTAACGACACATTCCTGTATATAGCCTATAAATTTATAGAATCCGTGTAAAGAGCATCATTATCGTCTCCAATTATAATTCCGCTTTTAGCATTTTTACCAAGTATTTACTCTCGAAATCATCATTCTTAATTCACAATAAAAGAATTCTTTTTCTTTTCATTTGGAGTATGATCATTTAATCATTTAATGATTTCTCGTTCTTAACCACTTCCTAAAGAGAAGTGGATTTCTTTTCCATTTTAAAATTCAGAAATTAAGGAAAGAATTCAAGATAAATGTTTAGATCGATTGTAAAGGACCTAATTGTTTTATTTGATTAGTAAATTCTATAATTAATTCAGCAAATCTTTTTCCTTCAGAGGCGCTTACCCATTCTAATCTCACACGTTTTTCATTAATTCCTAGCTGTTTTATAATTATTTGATGGAGTCCTTTGAATCTATCTCGTGTATATTCATTGCCGGAAATGTAATGGCAATCACCTATGTGGCATCCACTAATAAGCACGCCATCTGCTCCGTCCTTCAAGGCTTTTAAAACAAAAGAAGGTTCCACCCTTCCAGAACACATCACGCGCACAATTCTAATGTTTGGAGGATATTGAAATCGTGATACGCCTGCTAAATCGGCTCCTGCGTACGAGCACCAGTTGCAACAGAAAACAAGCAGCTCGGGCGTCCAACCTTCCTCCTTTTTTCCTTTTTTTTTTGATTTTGACATAGTAATTCCTTTTTAAATAATTCTTCAATTATACTTTCTTTAATAAATACGATTCAATCATTGCATAGATTTGATCAAAATCGTAGTGTTTCACGCTTATTGCTCCGCTAGGACAAGTAGCGGCACAAGTTCCACAGCCTTTACACAAAGCAGAATTAATAAACGATTTTCTTATATTTAAACTTACTTCTTCAAATTCCATTAAGGCTTCTTTAATCTCTATGGCATTATATGGACAGACGGACTCACATTTTCCACAACCAATGCATCTTTCAGGATTTACTTCTGCTATTAATCCCGAAGTTTTTATGGTTTTAGCACTCAAGAACCTACTCGCCCTCCCAGCAGCACCATTAGCTTGAGATATCGAATCTTGGATGTTTTTTGGCCACTGGGCACATCCACATAAGAAAATTCCTTCTGTAGCAAAATCTAATGGTCTCAATTTAACATGAGCTTCCAGGAAGAAACCATTTCTATCTAAAGGTACTTTGAGCATTTTTGCTAATTCTTCTAAATTATCTGCTGGAACCATTGGAGGGGATAATATTATTAAATCAGTCTCAAATTTAATTGAATCTTGTAAATTTGTGTCAAATACATTTATTTCATACTTTTCGGGCTTGTTATTCTTTTTAGTAATTTTTGGCATGGAATCCAGATCGTACCTCAAAAATATTGCGTCTTTTCTTCGATCTCGGTAGTATTCTTCGTATTCTTTCTTTGCCATTTGAAAATCTCTATAAAGAACAATAAGTTCAAGGTCTGGTTTTAATTCCTTTAAAATCGTCACATTTTTCAAAGAAACCCCACAACAGACATTTGAACAGTAAGTAATTCCTTCTTTTTGCCTTGCATTCACGCATAAAATCGTAGTCACTCGATTGATATTACTTAGCCAGGACTTGTCATTTTCTTTTAATTTCTGTTCTAATTCCAATTGAGTTATAACATTTTTGTTTTTATTGTTATACTGAAAGGCTCCGTTCGGTTTTAGTTCTTGACCGCCAGTTGCTATAATAATAGTACCAATTTTTAATTCTTGGTTTTTCTTTTTAGAGTCAATTACGACGACATTATAATTACCAATAAAACCTTTAATTTCTTTCACGCTAGAATCCAAAAAGATTTGAACATTCTTATTTTTCTTGATATTTTCTATAGTTTCATTCAAAATTATTGAAGCATCTTCTTGGGTTGGGAATAATACATTTAATGAATTTAAATTTCCACCTAAAATCTTTTCTTTTTCAACAATATAGGTTTTAAATCCTTGACTTGCGATGTTTAAAGCGGCTGTCATTCCAGATATCCCCCCACCTATTATTAACGCTGAAGGAGTTATATCTATTTTTTCCTCCCTTAAAGGCTTTAATAACCTCGCTTTAGCAACAGCCATTCTTATAAGATCTTCAGCTTTTTCTGTTGCTGCCTTGTTTTCTGTCATGTGTACCCAGGAACATTGATCGCGAATATTAACCATTTCAAAAAGATATTTGTTCAAACCCGCTTCTTGGCAAGTTTCTTGAAACAAACCTTCATGCGTTCTTGGTGTGCAAGACGCAACAATATATCTATTTAATTCGTATTCTTTGATAATTTCTTTAATTCTAGTTTGAGAATCGCTGGAACAGGAATATAGATTAGCTTCGCAATGAACCACGAAAGGTAAGGTTTTAATACTTTCAACAACAGCTGAAACATCAACATATTTGCCAATATTAATGCCGCAATGACAAATTAACACGCCAATTCGAGGTTCGTCGGTTATTTTTACTTCAATTTCTTGTACGTCATATTCTTTTTCTTTTACCTGGGAAAATTTCGAGGGATTTAACAAGCACGCGACTCGTGCAGCTACGCCACTAGCATCAGCAACAGTTTCCGGAATATCCATTGGACCTTGACAAAACCCACATAAAAAGATGCCTTCTTTAGATGATAATGCCTTATTAAAATATGTTTCTTCTTTATAAAAGTTATATTTATCTAGTTCAATATTTAGTATTTTAGCTAATTCTTTCGTTCCATGGGAGGGAACTAGGGGTGTAGCCAAAACAACTAGATTTGCTTTAAAATCTTTAAATTCACCGGTTTTTAAATCCTCGTAACGAATGATTAAATCATTGGTTTTGGGATCCTCTTCAATTTTACTTATTTTGGTTTGAAGATATTTAACACCGTACTCATCTTGAGCCCTTTGAGTAAATTCATAAAAATTTTTACCATAGGCTCTAATATCGTGTCTAAATATGAAGCAGTGCGAGTTCTCAGAATGTTCTCTTGTTATGATGGCTTCTTTAGCAGTATACATGCAACACACGCTTGAGCAATAAGGGACATTTTCGTGCAGATCTCTTGAACCAGCACATTGAATAAATGCAATATTTTCAGGTTCTTCGTGATCGCTGGGACGTAAAACGTGTCCATCAAAAGGTCCTGAAGCACATAAGATTCTTTCATATTCCAAGGCATTAACAACGTTGCCATATTGATAACCCCATCTTGACGATAATTCATCAGCATACATATCAAAACCAGTTGCAACTACAATTGCTCCAACATTCAAGTTTATTTCTAGTGATTTTTGCTCGAAATCAATAGCTTCTGCTGTGCAAACTTTTTGGCAGACCCCGCATACATCTTTGGTTAATTTTAAACATAATTCGGGATCAATTAAATAAATTGGAGGGACAGCTTGAGGGAATGGAATATAAATAGATTTTCGCTTCCCTAAATTCATATCAAAAATATTTGGAACTTCAATTTTTGGACATTTTGCCGCACAATCGCCACACCCTTTACATTTTGTTTCGTCAACATAACGGGGCTTTTTAAGAACTGTTACTTCAAAATTCCCTGGTTTTCCTGAAACTTTTTTAACTTCGTGATATGTTAATAATTCAATATTAGGATTTCTGAAGATCTCCACCATCTTTGGCGCTAAAATACACAATGAGCAATCATTGGTAGGAAACGTTTTATCTAGTTGAGCCATGCGTCCGCCAATTGAAGGAGTTCTTTCTAATAAGAATACTTTAAAGCCTAATTCGGTTAAGTCTAGTGAAGCCTGAATTCCTGCAATTCCAGCACCAATTACTAAAACGGATCCTTCCATTATTCTTTTCTCTCCTTAACGTTATTAGAATCTACTACTCTTATTAGGTTAACCATGAATTCAGAAAAATCTAAAATATCAATGGATGCAATATCTTCGATATCTGCTTGAAGGCAAGTAAGATGTAAAATACATTTAGGACACGAAGTAATCATCTTTGTTCCAACTGCTTTAGCTTCTAAAAGTCGTTTGTATCTCAGAGCTTTAGATTTCTCGTTGCAATTCATCCAACAGCTTACTCCACAGCAGAGCGAATTTTTCTTGTTGTGTTCCATTTCTTTAAAATCAAAGCCTAGTTCTTTTAAATGTATAAAAATTTCTCGAACTTTATCCATGATTTTATTATCTTTAGGTAAAAATCTACTTAATCGACACGGATCATGAAAAGTAAACGATATTCTTTCAGTGTTTTTTTTCGGATTTTTAAACTCTATTTTTCCTTGTTTCCAATTGTCATATACATATTCGATGATGTGTTTTACTTCAAATTTTTTATTAAAATCTTCAAATAATTTTGGATATTCAATTTTAAAGGTTCGATATCCTTCAGCACAAGTAGTTATAATCGTAGATACGCCCGTTTTTTCAAACAATTCTAAATTTTTTTTCGCTAACTTTATAAAAGCCTCAATTTTACCTTGCCCCCAATATAAATCGTGCCCACAACAAATCTCGTCTTTTCGAACCACAATAGGTTCTTTTTCTATTTTGGACATGATTCTAAGAGTACTAGGTGCGATTGAGTCTAAATCATCAAACTCAAATTTAAAATAAGGTATGCATCCAACATAATATAAAATGTTTCCTGAATCAGAAATCTCACATTCTTTTGGAACCCAATCCAAGTTTCTCTCTGGTTTAATATAAGGTTCACTCATAATTTCAGAAATGGATGTATAAACGCCTTTGTGAGCAGTAAACTCATCTGAATTATGATTGTATGAAACTCTCATTTTATATTTAGCCAAGCGTGCAATATCCGCAAAGTTTATATCAACAGGGCAACTTTGCAAACAACTATTACAGGTTAAACAGTCCCATAATACCTTACTATCAAGAACCTTATCTTCAAACCCTTCCAAAATTAATTGAATGATTCGACTTGGAGGATATTTTTGTACTTTTGAAAGCTGACACACTCCACTGCAACGACCGCACTGGTAACAGCTTTTTAAAAGATCTTTTAAATTTGGTTCGTATAACTTATCAAAATAAACGCTACTATTATTTTCTTTTTGTTCAGGTTTATATTTTTTCTTTGTTTCTGTTATAGGCGTCACTTTATCTTTATTATTTTAGATTTTAATTATTCTTGACCTAACTTGATTAGGAAAAAAAGAGATTCAATTTATTTTTTCTGATTTATTTTTATTTTTAATTTCTGTTATGTTTTTATGAAATTTTCTTTACATTTTATTTTCAATTGAGAAAATTGAATTATCAGATCTTTACGTCACCAAGTTGCGCGCAATTCGTTCCGCTTCGCAAAACCACGATCTTAATATGAATCCTTCAGCAGGATCTGCAGTTATGGGCTCTGCTCCGCTGATTGTATCTATTCGTTTTATGTAACACTTTTTCAAGATTATTTTCTGTGTATAAAATTATAGTGTGTGTAATATGGAGAAGGATGATATAAAGAAAGAAACTTTAAGTTTAGATAAAAGACAAGAAAAAGCATGTTCTAAATGTAAAAGAGTTATTTTACCTGGAGAATATTATGTGGAAGATATCCTTTCTGATGAGATTACCTGTTCCGAGTGTGATGATAATAGAGTTCTTTTGAAAGGAGAGACATTCTTTTCTATAGACTAATTTATTAAATATTTCTTAGATAAATTATGTTTATTCTCCGCCGAATATCCGAAACGGATGTTGATTTACAGTACTACCTTGTGGAATGCTTGATTCTATATATGACATTTACTTATAATTCATTTTTCATTTTCGATAAATATTACTAATATCTTGTTTTTTTATTATCTAAAGGTGAATATTATGGAAATAATAAAAAAAGAGTTTATTCCGACAACGGATGAAATGATGGCTTGGAATACTGAAATATTCAACCAAGGCATCCGACGTCCTGGTTATCCAGCAGACGATTGGGCAGAAAATTGGGTAAAAGAACAATTTGAAGCTTTTGGTCTAAAAGATATCAATCTCGATCCTGTTCCCGCAAAAAAATGGGAAGCTCAACGTGGTGAAATTAAAATTTGGTTGGTCGATAATCCTCACGAAGTCATTGATATTCCGTGCTTCCCAATTCCCTATACATCACCTACAGACGATATTGAAGCCGAATTATGCATGATTTCAAATAAAACTTCCATCCGTGGAAAGATAGCCGTTGATAACTTGAAATTATTAAAAATGCCGATTAAATTATTGAAATACTTAGCAGGAGTAGATCGATATTACGATCCATCAAATGAATTTGAAAGTTTAGAGCAAACAGTTCCATTTGACATGAGATTTGTGTCAATTTTAGACCCGGCATTAGAAAATAAGGCATTAGGTTATATAGGTATTCTTTTAAATTATCCATGGGAAACAGATGAGTACTATATTCCTTACGATACACTTAAGAGAGAAATTCCAGGTGTTTGGGTTAGCCCAAATAACGGGAAAAAGATTTCACAACTAATGGAAAAAGGCACGGTAAGAGGCAGAATGTCATATAAAGGAAAAATTTCAGAGATTACTTCGCATAACATAACAGGCACCTTACCAGGAATGTCTGAAGAATGGATTGTTATTGGCACTCACCACGACGGGCCTTGGAACTCGGCTGTGGAAGACGCATCTGGGATGGCTTTAGTATTAGCTCAAGCAAAATATTGGTCTCAAATTCCTGAAGAACAACGACCATTTAATTTAATGTTTCTGATGAATTGCGCCCACGTGGCAGGTGGTGCGGGGAGAGCAGCATTTGTAGAAAGAAATAAAGATTTTATACAAAAAATAGTTACTGCCATTCATTTAGAACATGTTGCCCGAGATGTAAGAAGCGAGAACGGAAAATTAATCCCATTAGACGCTCCTACGGTACGATGGTGGTTTGTAAGTCGAATCCTCCCACTTGAAGAAATCACAGAAGATGCTATTATTAAAGAAGGTTTACGCCGCTCGATTTTTCTTCCTCCCGATGGCTTGATTCCTGGAATGGATAGGCCCCCTACTGATGGAAGTTTTTACCACCTTGTGGGAGTACCGTTCATATCGTTTTTAACGGCACCGCCCTATCTATTCGACCCTGCCGATATTTTGGACAAAATCCACCAAGAAAGTTTCGAACCACTCACCAGAGCAGTTATTCGGATTATAAACTCATTAAAATTAAAAGGCCACACCTCTGAGGGGTTACGAAATCAAATCTTAACTAAAAGAGAGAGAAAAAGAATAAGAAGGCAACAAAAAAAATAACAATATCTCATTGAGATACATCTCTCGCGGGCTTTTCGTGAGTAAATGAGGCACGATTATCAACGCGGATGTGAATGCTGAGTATAATATAGTGAAAAAAAAATCCCAAACGCCCGATGGGCTGATGAGATAGAGTGTATGGGGTTATATCCCTCTTTTCTGAGCGTTTCGTGACAGAAACGAAGTAGAGAATAAAAATTAAATCCATGATGAAAATTTAATTATAAAATTAAATGAAATTTTAGTTTTGAAATGGAATTTGGAGTGAAAAAAAAATTTCTAAAAAAGATTCAATGATATTTAAGATTAAATTCATTAGAAAAGCTCCCTGGTTCAATTAGAGATATTAAATCCCTAAAACCTAAAAGTTCTAGATTCACTTCTTTATTTTAAATTTTTAATGAATGATTCCATTCGCCTAATTTTAGATTGAGAAAATTGAGCAATTAATTCTTTCATTTTTTTTTTTTTTGTATCGTTTAATTCAAGGGTTTTAATAACACCCTCATCAATTGCGTCAGAAATTACTTTTTGTCCTTTTTTAGTCCGAATGATGACTGTTGTATATTTATCTGGAGATCCAAGCCCTCCAAAAGAAATATCTGCGTAAATGTTAGTAAAATCATCGCATGCGTGACAAGCAGGACGCATGTAATCGTCTAAATGGTTGAATGGAATATGAATTATATTTCCATCTTTGAGTCTAAAAATCAAATCCTCTTTTATATTTATTTTTTCAATATCATTAAACTTTACATTAAAATCTTTTTCAAACTTTTCAATTTGCGTTTCATCAAAAAGAAAATTTTCAAAACAGAATAACCCTAAACAAATTTCAATATTTTGCGAAGGAGTAACTCCTAAATCTTGCATGCATCGAATTGTGTAGAGTTGACACGGTGTTCCTACTACTGCCAATTTCTTAAATTTATAATGGTTTAATTTTGGAATTGAATGAGTGTATGTAGAAAATTTATGAATCTCGCCTAAGTGTGGAGATACGTCCAATATCGCTCCTGAAGCCTTTAATAAGTCTTCTTTACTATTAGCGAATGATGCTTCCCTGGAAAAAGGAGCTTCTGTTATAGAAACAATTGCTCCATCTATTAACTTTTTTTCAATTAAGTTATTAATAATTGAATTTACAACTCCACCATCAGTTCCATGTTTTAAAAAATCCTCATCAGTAGCTTGACAAGATAATATATCTTGCATGAATCCTAATGGCATTGAACCGTAATTTGAAAACTTATATGTATTATTAAGCTCATCATCTAAAACATGTGTTTGAGGACAAATTAAATAGCAAATTCCACATTCGAGGCATTGATCTTTATTAATATATATTGGTGGTGTAAATGGATCTTTAAACCCAATCACATGGAATTCTGCTGAACTACAGAAGCTCACGCATCCTCCACATTGCTGGCAAATACTTTTTTCGTGAATTTCCTCAATCAGATCTTGAAATAATTTTGGACTCATTATAAAAACAATTTTTTATTTTTTTATTTATTTATTTATTTATTATTGAATACAACTGGTTTAGCCTTATTTCGTTTAATTCCACCGATCCTTTCTACTAGACCGAGTCCGGGTTTAACTTCCTTTAAACTTTTTGATTCGATTAATCCTGCTTTAATGGCATCGTTAAATATATCATCTGCTTCTTTTGATCGTGTAATCACCGAAGACCAACCGTCTTGTGAGCCTATCGAACCAACTGAAATATCAGCATAATCTGAAGTTAAATCTTCGCAAAAGTGACAACTAGGACGAGCATATTGTTGAACTTCTTTCAGTTGGACGTTTAATTCTTCTCCTGATTTTAATCGTATTATAAATTTACCGCCTCCGATGTTCATTTTTGTAATTTCAGTAATATCCTTGTCAAATTGCTCTTTTGCTAATCGTATTATTCCATCGTAAGGAAAGGACTCCATGCAGAACAATCCGATTTTAAATTTTATGTTTTTAAAGAACGGAAGCCCGCTTAGAAAGAGAGTTCCTTTTTCAATTGCATTCAACATGCAAGGAACGCCTACAAATGCTATTTTCTCGTATTTTCTACACTTGTCTATTATAGTTAAAGAAGGCGAATTTGCGTATTTAGTTCCTCCAGTTTTATATAAATCCTTCACATCGTCAATAATTACTGGTTCTGGCTTCCAAAAGTCTTTAGAATGTTGAACTGCTACTATAGCGTCTACTAATTTGTTTTTCAATAAATACTCTAACAACGATGTAACAATTCCACCGTCTTGTCTTACATCTTTTATACCATCTTTCGTGGTTGATCCAGAATAAGTGTTAACATAAGCAAGAATTTTTTCCGAATATGTTAAAGATGTATCAAGCCTTTTAATGGCCTTATAAGCTTGTTCAATCGAAAATGAACGCGGACAAACGCTAAAACATAATCCGCACTTCATGCATTTATCATCGTCGATTTCGAGTGTGTCAGCATCAACTATAATGGCATTCACTGGGCACATTGAAGAACACCAGCCACAATTACAGCAAGCTCCCGAATCGTAAACGATTGAAACTGGTTCAAAATAATGCTCTTTAAAATCTTCGGGTAATTCCTTTGCTTGATATCTGTAAAAATATTCCTTCACTTCAACTTCTTTTAATTCGCCCTTAATTTTCTTCTTTACCATCTTGGTTTTAACTTCTACATGTTCTTCCACATAACCCTGTTCTTTCAAATAGGCAACATCTCGAATTACGTTTTCCGGGGGAAATATCTTTATTAGTTTTGCAATTTCATCATAAAACAGGGGTTCCTTGCCCATTAATTGCTCTAAAACTATTTTACGCTCAGTTTCAGCGTCGATCATGGCATCCAATATTTCATGAAACTCAGTTTCAGAATATTTTTCTGTTTTCAAAATATCTTCTTTCGCTTCGAAAAAAGCTCTTACTTGAAAATTCTCAGCAGCTTTACATGTAGCTTCTAATAAATTACTTGGACTTATATTTTTAAAGACGTAATTCTTTGCTTTTTGGACCATATTTCATACCTTTTATATTTTAAAAATTTTAAAATTTTTTTAAAACCCCAACCATCGCAAATGTTTGTCGTCTTATAACTAAAATTTTTTTATAAGATTCATTCAAGAGGGATTAGTTATTTTTTTATTTTAATCGGACTTAAACCGATTCGAGTCAGTTTCTCGTAAGCATCTTCGACACTTTTCACCAGTTTTTCGCTTTCTGCTCCGCTTAACTAGTACATGTTAACTCGCTGATTTCCAAAACCTCGAGATTCTAATATTCTATTTGCTAAATCCACGTGTTTTTGGGCCGTGAAGTTACCCTTTTTAAACTGACACTCGTTTGGCCGTCATCCGACAACCATTACTCCATCAGCGCCGTTTTTTATCGCAAATAAAATGTGTTTGACGTCAACTCTACCTGTACATCGAACCTTGATGATTTTCACAGAAGGAGTGTATTTCATCCGAGAGACACCAGCTAAATCAGCAGCACTGTAGCCTCACTTTAAACACGCAAACATGACTATTTTAAAATCGTCTTCCATTTTGTTTAACCTCCTTCTAGTATTCCAGCAATTTCGGCGTACAATTGTTCGTCTCTATAATATCGAATATCTATCGCTTGAGTTGGACAGCAAGAAGCACAAATACCGCATCCCGTGCAGTTTATCTCGTCTACGACTGCACCTTCGTTTTCCACGATTTTTATTGCGTCATTAGGACATTCTTTTTCGCATCTCCCGCAGGATATGCAATCAACGCTATTTACTTCGGCTGTTATTAGTTCTATATCAACTTCTCCAGGAGAAGTTAATTCTGCCACCTTACTCGCAGCAGCTCTCGCTTGAGACACGGAATAGGCAATATCTTTTGGTCCTTGGGCGAAGCCTGCGATGAAAACGCCTTTTGATTTTGTTTCTTGAGGCATTAAGCCAAAGTGCGATTCCGTGAGAAAACCGTCTCTATCAAGGTCTAAATTAAGAACTTGAGCGATTTGTTGCGTACCTTTAGACGGTAGAACTGCGCTCGACAACACTACTAAATCCGCGTCAATTTTAACTATTTCGTCAGTTAGGGACGAATAAACTCGAATTTTCACGTTTTTAGTTTCAGGGTCTTCTGAAATTTCTCCTACTTTCCCACGAATCATTCTAATATCAGAATCTTTTGCGCGCTGATAATACTCTTCAAAGCCTTTTTCGTTTGTTCTAATATCAATGTAGCATATTGTTATATTAACGTCAGGAAATTCCTCCTTTAGCAATTTTGCGTTTTTAAGGGCCAACATGCAACAGACGCCGCTGCAGTACGTTCGTTCAGTGTTTCTGCTGCCAACGCATTGAATAAATACGATTTCTTCTGGCTTTTTATCGTCTGAAACGCGATGTACGTGCCCTTCTAACGGTCCGTTAGGCGCAAGCATTCTCTCCAGTTGAACTTGAGTAATAACATTGTCATATTCTCCATATCCATATTCGTTAGGTTCGAAAATGTCCCAACCAGTCGCTATTATAATCGTCCCTACTTTAATTGAGACTTCTTTCGGCAATTGACTGAAGTCAATAGCGTCTAACTCGCAAGCATCGACGCACGAGAAACATTCCACGCATACATTTCGGTCGATATCGTATAAGAAAGGAACAGCTTGCCCAAAAGCAATGTCTATGGCCTTTCTTGCGCCTAAGTGTTCGTCAAAGAAGTTCGATGTGTAGGTAGGACAGACTTCCGAACACGCCCCGCATCCATTGCAAGTTTCCGGGTTCACGTATCGAGGTTTCATTTCTACGATAACATCGTAATTTCCGATATATCCTTCGACTTGCTTCACTTCGCTATAACTAAAAAGTTCTATGTTTTCGTTTCGATTGACTTCTAACATTTTTGGACCGCAAATTCATATGGCA
>JAUXAJ010000252.1 GCA_030620005.1 Promethearchaeota archaeon
GACGCCCCACCAGACAACCCCCCTCTACACAAGCATCAAACTCTTTCCCTACACGACTCTCTTCCTATCTCAGTAACCATTGATCAACATGGGTGGGACGCGTGTGGAAACCGCACCATAACAATACGTTTTTACTCAAACGATTCCTTGGGAAATCTAGCAATCAAAGAAATTACACTAAGAAGAGATATCATAAAACCTGTAATCACAATCGTATCCCCTAAACCTTACCAGCTTTTTGGAAACGCTACCATCGATTTCGAACTTTCCATTGCTGAACCGAATTTGAACACGACCTGGTACTCGTTGAATGGAGGGTCGAACCACACCTTCGAGGGATTGACGGGAACCATCGATCAAGATGCGTGGGACGCGTGTGGAAACGGCACAGTAACAATTCGGTTTTACGCAAATGATTCTTCTGGAAACATCGCGTTTAAAGAAATTATCGTTCGCAAATACACGCACTTTCCCGAAATATCCATTATTTCACCAAAACCTCTCGAGCTATTTGGAAATGCAACCATTAATTTCGAGCTTTCCATCGATGAACCGTACTTAAACGCGACTTGGTACTCGCTGAATGGAGGGTCGAACCACACCTTTGATGGATTGACGGGAACCATCGATCAAGATGCGTGGGACGCCTGCGGAAACGGCACTGTCACCATTCGATTCTACGCCAACAATTCCGCTGGGAATTTAGCAGTTATAGAAACCACGATAAGAAAAGATGTAATAGGTCCTATAATAACAATCGTATCTCCTAAACCTTACCAACTATTTGGAAACGCTACCATCGATTTCGAGCTTTCCATTGAAGAGTCGCTTTTAAACGCGACATGGTACTCGTTGAACGGAGGCTCGAATCATACCTTCGAAGGTTTGGCGGAAACCATCGATCAGTATGCGTGGGATGCCTGCGGAAACGGCACAATAACGATTCGATTTTACGCAAACGATTCCTTGGGAAATCTTGCGTTCAAAGAAATTACAATAAGAAGAGATATAATAAGACCTGCAATAATGATCGTATCCCCTAAGCCTTACCAGCTTTTTGGAAATATTACCATCGATTTCGAGCTTTCCATTGCTGAACCGAATTTGAACACGACCTGGTACTCGTTGAATGGAGGCTCGAATCACACCTTCGAGGGATTGATGGAAACCATCGATCAAGATGCGTGGGACGCGTGTGGAAACGGCACAGTAACAATTCGGTTTTACGCAAACGATTCTTCTGGAAACATCGCGTTCAAAGAAATTATCGTTCGTAAATACACGCACTTTCCCGAAATATCCATTATTTCACCTGATCCTCACGAACTATTTGGAAACGCAACCATTAATTTCGAGCTTTCCATCGATGAACCGTACTTAAACTCGACCTGGTACTCCTTGAATGTAGGGTCGAACCACACTTTCGAGGGATTGACGGAAACCATCGATAAAGATGCGTGGGATGCCTGCGGAAATGGAACTGTCACCATTCGATTCTATGCCAACAATTCTGCAGGGAATTTAGCAGCTATAGAAATCACGATAAGAAAAGATATATTAGGTCCTGTAATCACAATCTTATCTCCTAAACCTTACCAGCTTTTTGGAAACGCCACCATTGATTTCGAACTTTCCATTGACGAGTCGCTTTTAAACGCGACATGGTACTCGTTGAACGGAGGCTCGAATCATACCTTCGAAGGTTTGGCGGAAACCATCGATCAAGATGCGTGGGACGCGTGTGGAAACGGCACAGTAACAATTCGGTTTTACGCCAACGATTCTTTAGGAAATCTTGCGTTCAAAGAAATCACGATAAGAAAAGATATATTAGGTCCTGTAATCACAATCATATCTCCTAAACCTTACCAACTTTTTGGAAACGCCACCATTGGTTTCGAACTTTTCATTGACGAGTCGCTTTTGAACACGACCTGGTATTCCTTAAATGGAGGGTCGAACCACACCTTCGAGGGATTGACGGAAACCATCGATCAAGATGCGTGGTACGCGTGTGGAAACGGCACAGTAACAATTCGGTTTTACGCCAACGATTCTTTAGGAAATCTTGCGTTCAAAGAAATTATCGTTCGCAAATACACGCACTTTCCCGAAATATCCATTACTTCACCAGATCCTAGCGAGCTTTTTGGAAACGCAACCATTAATTTCGAGCTATCCGTCGATGAACCGTACTTAAACTCGACCTGGTACTCGTTAAACGGAGGGTCGAACCACACCTTTGAGGGATTGACGGGGACCATCGATCAAGATGCGTGGGACGCGTGCGGAAATGGAACTGTCACCATTCGATTCTATGCTAATAATTCTGCCGGAAATATGGCATTTAAAGATGTTATAATTCGAAAGGATATTATAAAACCTAATATTACAATTGTTTCCCCAACAAATGATCAAATTGTCGGAAGCGTTGCTATAAATTTTGAGCTAGCCATCGATGAGCTCCATTTAAACAAAACGTGGTACTCCTTAAATGGAGGATCGAATCACACCTTCGAGGGATTGACGGGACCCATTGATCAAGATGCGTGGGACGCGTGTGGAAACGGGACGGTCACCATTCGATTTTATGCGAATGACACTTTAGGTAATATAGCATTTAAAACGGTGATTATTCGAAAAGACATTAAAATTAGAATTTTATCGCCTATTCCTTACCAAAAATTTGGTCTGAGACCCCCCGATTTTGAAATTATAATAAATAATCCTGATCGAAATAGTACTTGGTGTTCCTTAAATGGCGGCATGAATCACACTTTGGGAGGATTGACGGGAGTCATCGATCAAGATGCGTGGGACGCGTGCGGAAACGGCACAGTTAAAATCAGATTTTACATGAACGATTCTTTAGGCAATGTCATATGTAAAGAAATTATTATTCGAAAAGACATTGAGATTAAGATTATTTCACCTATTTATAATCAATTGTTTAATGTAATCCTTCCTCAGTATGAAATTTCATTGATTGATGCGGATTTGTATATTACCTGGTATTCATTGAATAATTATCTGAATTATTCATTTTCAGGAACATTTGGATCAATTAATCAAGATGCTTGGAGATCTTGTCCCAATGGCTTGATTACAATTAGATTTTACGCTAATAATACAGAAGGGATAATTATTTTTGATGAGGTTGTTATTCGAAAAGAAGTCATTCTATCTGCCAAAAATAGTTATGCTATAATAATTGGTATAGAAAATTATCTTTATATAAGTGATTTAAGTTATTGCAGGGACGACGCCATTTCTATTAAATCATTTTTATTATCTGAATGTAATTTTAAATCAGAGAACATCATCTTTCTCTTGGATTCTGCTGCCACATATAATGGAATAAATAATGCTTTTTCACAAATTCGTTCACAAATAGGACCCAATGATGTCTTCTTCTTTTACTTTGCTGGTCATGGTTATTGGTACAGTTCCACATCGCAGTCTATTTGCCCATATGATTCTTTAATTTATTCTTCTAGTAATGATTATTTTGACACTGACCTAGATTACCAATTGGATCGATTGAATTGCGAAAAAAAAATCATTATTATTGATGCTTGCTATAGCGGGGGTATGATTACTGAATCTCGAGCATCTGGAAGGTATATCATGACAGCATGTAGGTCATATGAAGAAAGCCTTGAAACATACGGATTACGACATGGCGTTTTTTCCTATTACTTTATTAGATCAACTAATTATGCCACAGATTCTAATGGAGATGGTATTATTTCAATGGAGGAACGACGTTCATATGCCTATTCAAATACAGTCTCATATGCTGCAGGTATGGGTGAGTCGCAGCATCCTGATTATTTTGATGGTATCTCTGGAGAAACAATTCTAACTCCTTCAATAGGATCTGCTTCATATTCATCCTTAGGAAATCAATTGAATTATTCATTTTATATTCATGGAAATGGTTTAATTAATTCGATGAGTATAACAATATGTTCAGTATCTCCATCAATAATCGTTAAATCAGAAGATATTATTTATAGATCTCCTAGCCAAACTGGATTTGGTTATTATTCGGGCAGTATTGAACTGGATGAAAATGTTGATATAACCGGTTTTAGAATTTTAATAGAAGTTGATGGAAATTCATTAATAATAGTAAAAAAAACATTCGGAGATACTGATGGAGATGGATGGACGGATTTAGATGAAATTGAGAATGGATGGGATCCTAACAATCCTAATAGTCCACCTAGTAGTGGTGGTGGTGGAGGAAGTGGTGGAGGAGGAGGAAGTGGTGGAGGTGGAGGCGGTGATAGTGTTACTGGTGGAAGTAATAGTGAAAATGATAATGATGTAAAATCAACTGAAGAACTTCCGATTTATACCATTTTTATTTTAATCGTTTCAATCTCAAGTGTATTAGGGGTAAGTGTTATTACTGTATTAATAAAAAAACAGCGAAAGGGTTGGTGGAAAGGAACTCCAAAAGGAACTAGTAAGTCTCGTTTTGAAAGCAAAAATTTAAAAGGAGGGGAAAGTTTTAAACAAAATTTAGTGCCCGGAGAAAAAAGAATACAATTTGAAAGAAATAAACCTCCAACAACGGATCGGGATAGAATGAAATCATTTCTAAAAAATTTCCTTCTTCACGAAGTACCGCCGCCACAATCAAGGAATTCCCCCGAAGGAAAAAAAGCATCAATGTTTGCATTGATGGCAAAAGTTAGAATGTCAGAAGGAAAAATCGATGAGTCTATTAATCTCATGATAATGGCACTGAAATATGGCGTACCTGAACCATTTAACAGTGAAATAAAAACATTTTTATTAGATTCGATAGAACATGAAGATAATTACTAAGAAAAGTTAAATTTAGTTTAAAGTAAAAGCAACTCTAATAATACTTTAAAAATCCTTTTTTTTTGTAAATCTTCAGTAAAATTATACTGGGAGTTAATCTTTAATTTTTTAATCGTCGAAGCACAAGACTCCTGGATTTAAAACATTATTCGGGTCGAATATCTTTTTAACTTTCTTTAATGCTGTTTGAGTGAGAACACTGTGTCTTTTATATACTTCTTTTGCCCATAGTCCATAGGGTCTATTGAAAAAGGCGCCAGCATCCATTAAGTCAGTACTTATTTTTAAAAAATTAGCTTTAAGGTCAGAAAAAGCTTTATCATCGGCGGGATCGT
Source organism: Promethearchaeota archaeon (assembly GCA_030620005.1). Next base: position 5,175 of record JAUXAJ010000252.1, read on the forward strand.
AATATATATCAAATTCACAGTGATACAATATTCCCTAATTGAGCGCTTGTATGTACACACCCACATTTTTAGAGACATGCTTATCCATGATTGAGATGTATTCGGGGATTTTTTCTTGGTTTGAAATGAAAAAGATGTCTTGATAACCCCCTGTTAATCGAATTTTCCAATTATTTTTCGTTGGGTGATTTAACACATTTAGAATTTCTTGTTCGTCAATAATATTGCGACTTTTCATGCGATTGAGCTTAAATTCTTTCAAAATATCTTCAATATCCCCTTCAAGGTAAGAAATTTTATCACTTGCTAATTTTCCTCGTCCTGCTATAACAAATATCAAGTTCCATTTGGATAATGATTTACTTAAATTTAATATTTCTTGAGGTTCTTGTTTCATCAAACACGCTAAATTTAAATTGTTTACAACAATTAATTCGTCACACAATCGGTATTTTAGTAATTGATGTTGGAGTGTTAATAATTCTTCAAGGTTTTTAGATTGTAAATGAAAGACTTTCTGAAGTGAAGGTATTAATTCCAATTTTAGCGTGGCCCAGGTTATTATTCCCATGCTACCTTGAGCACCTTGAACAATTCTGAAAGGACTAAATTGTGTGGGTCCCATTGGATTTAATTGAGCTTGTCCGGACTTTTTTTGCTCTTCTATTGTCCCTGGACCCGCGGCAGTGCCCGTTCTAAAAAGATCGCCGGTCCCAAATACTACTTCAGTACATAAAAGAGGATCTGAAGTATCCCAATGATAGCGAGGGATGGTTATGGGTTCTCTTTCAAGCGCACAGGTAAGAACGGATTTATTTTCTCTTGGATGCAGGGGGAACAACAATCTCAATCCCTTTTTACGGAGTGTGGGTATTAATTCTCCAAAAGTTACGCCGGGTTCAACCATGACAACCCGGTTCTTTCTATCAATGGTCAGAATTTTTTTCATCTTGGAGAGATCTAAAATAACCGTATTATCTTCATGTGGAATCGTATCTCCATGATGACGGGGGCCTCCACTTGAACTCACTGGTACTATTGAAAAATTTAATTCATTTGCAAATCTTACGATTTTTTCAACTTGATCCTTATTTTTAGCCCAAACCACATGCAATGGTAATTTTTCTGGAAAAAAACTTAAATCTTTCGAGTAGTCTGTTAATATATCACGATCGTTAGATACATTCTTTTTACCACAAATTTCTACTAATCTTTGATATATGATTTTTTCACTCATTATAAACAGTAAAAATACTTATAATATAAATCAATTGAATCTGTATTCCATTATTTTAAAACATAAAAATATAAAAAAAAATAAAAGCCAGTCTTTTATCCAAGGTGTTCTTGGAGAAAATCCCAGATTATGTTATTAACCTTTTCCGCATCCTCAACTAAAACGCTGCCGTGTCCATAACCTTCAAGTGGCACTAACTTTGAGTTTGGAATTTTCTCGTCTAACACTTTAGAATCTTCAAAAGGCACCATTTTATCTGCCATGCCGTGCACTATCAATGTAGGCTGCGTGATTTCGTGCAATGAATTGCGCACATCGTGATCTTTTATGGCTGCTCCACGATTAATTAAGTTTTGAACTGTAGTTGTATTTTTTCTCATTAGCGTATCAAAAAGAACCTTGTTTAAAGTCGCATCTTCCTTTAATCTTTGAATGAACGATTCAGAGAACATTAAATCAAGCTTTTTTTGATACCCTTCTTCTTCTTCTAAATCTTCCATGATTGTCTTGTATTGTTCAAATAAAGAATCAAAACCATCCATATCTATTGCTGCTGTAGTAGCTAGTAGTACTAAGGTTTTTACCGTGTCAGGATGTTTCAAGACGAAATTCAGAGCCACCATCCCACCCATACTAATTCCCATCACGTGAATTTTTTCTTTTATGCCCAAGAAATCTAGTAATGCCTTAGATTCGTCTAGAAACATGTCCATAGTGTAAGGATAATCTGGTCTTGAACTTCCCCCCACACCTCTATTGTCCAACGCTATTACCATCATTTTACGTTTAAAAAATGGTAATTGAAAGGTCCAACCGTCAATAGTAGTGCCCCAACCTTGGAACATTAAAAGAGGTTCTCCTTTACCTCTTTTCACGTAATTTATTTCAATATCTCCATGATTGAATATTGGTATTTTAACCACATCATTTTAATTTTTTTTATTAGTTTATAATCAGTACTTGATTAAATGATAATACACCCCATTATTTTTAATTCTTCTGTCCGACAAAATTCTGAGTCTGGTGGGTCAGCCCCTATACGCATTTGTAATGCTAAAAGAAAGATATCTTGAAGATAAATAGTAAAGAATGCTTTTGGCTCTTTCGACTGCCAAGACTTCTCTTTGTGGAGAAATATATTCACAATTACCCAGAGGTTATAAAGG
>JAUXAJ010000337.1 GCA_030620005.1 Promethearchaeota archaeon
GAACATTCGAGTAGGGTTATTATTTAATTTTTTAATATCAATGTAGTAAAACGAGATCCCGAGTATTAATAATCCCATTCCTAAACTATAAAACAAGTTTGATGGGGTACCTCTTAGTAAAAATCTTGGCATCCCGGCATAATAGAAAAAAGATTGCCTTTGTGTTATAGGTACAAGATATACAAATGGATATTCATCCACATTAGTATTACCTGGAGTAACTATGGGATATTCATTTGTAAGAGCAAGAAAAAAACCTAAAAATACGAAGATTAAACCATATTTAATATATGAACGAAAAACATGATAATAAGCATCTTTTGTATCTAACATCATGCCATCAAAAAGAATTTCTCCAAAAATTGTTGAAAAAATACATAATGATACATAAGGTAAGAAAGGATTATGTGGAGCGGGTGATACGATTATAAAATGTAATATCCATGCGATAGGATTCGCGTCTTTTCCGATAAAAAGTAAATCTCTCATGGTCGGGGTTAAGAAGACGATAATTAAGCCAAGAACTATTCGTGCCCATCTTGCAAGTTTAATAGCATAATAACTGATTATTTGTGAAGCTCCAATGAACATTAGTATATCCCAACCCCATAAATTTAAAGGAAAAGGCACATTTTCAATTGAAATAACGTTATAAACCACCCCTAAAAGCATTATTGTAGTTCCTCTAATGAAGATATTATTTCTTATTACTTTATTTGGAATTTGACCCTTTTTCTTTTTTAATGAGAAAACTACTCCTAGCGCAGACAAAAAAATAAATAATGACGGTCCAAATACATCACCAAACGAATATGCTAAGCCATAGAGCCACCTCCAATCATAATTAGCCCAAGCGTCCGCTACATGAACTGCTATTATTAAAACTATTGCTACGCCTTTAACAAAATCTATGCTAACGATCCTTTTTTTAGGTTCCACATGATTCATTACAGTATCAATCCCATTTGCTCCTTTTATTTCCGATTCTATCGAACTCACTAAAAACCCACCAACTAAAGATCTTTTTTAGCCAATATAAAATAAAAAGTAAATTAGATCATAAAAATCTATTTTTAAACTTTTTCATATTAAAAAAAATATATTTCATATTGAATCGTCTCACGTGTTAAAATCCTCCATTTAGTAGCATTTAATACCAAATATTAGAAGTAGAGATTTAACGTTATCATATTTCAATAAGACAAGAGACCTTTAAAAGATAATAACAATTCAAGTTCAATAAATAAAAATATGTTCTTTAATTTAGTCGTTTATTTCCTTTATTTCAGATTTTAATCTGACTCTTCAAAACCTGACGATTTAATGAAACTATATAATGTTTATTTTTTTTAAAATTTAAATATACAAACAATAAACATTTAATCATCTTCTAGGTTAAAATCTTCTTTCTTATACGCCTTGACATCAAATTCTTCAAATCCTATCCCCTTGATGAAGGAATAAGACACGACATTATCTATGTAAACTTCGCAACGAAGTTCTTTAACTCCAACTTTCTTAAAATAGTCCCAACTTGCCATTCCTATTACTGTTCCAAGACCTTTTCGTTGAAATCGGGGTAATACACCTAATCCAGCAATTATTCCATATTCTTTATTCTCACCTTCAAAATCCAATATTGAAAACCCCCCCTCAATTCCGTACGCTTTTGCTATTAAAATAACCGTATCTTTATCGTCAAAGATCAATTTTAATGAGTCTAAAGTCAATGGTCTAAAAGGTGTTGAAGCAGTAAGCCATGCTCTGTTATATATATTCATTACGCTTCTAAGATCTTCATCGTCTTTAGCTTCTCGTATTTTCGCTTTTAAAATATTTCCTTCGACACTTTTTCTTAAATCATCTTCAAATTCCTTAGTTATTTTTTCTACAGGTAATCGCATTTGACGGTAAATCATCCCTTCTTGGAGGATTTTTTCCTCAATCGTTTCATAAGGTAATAATTTTTTTGTCTTTTTCTCAAGGGAAGAAAAAAATGTTCTAATTCTATTCTTCTTGAGATTAGATCTAGAATTCGACATAATGATGATAATAAATAAAAATATAAATTTTTTACCATGAAAGAAAGCGTGGATGATCTCTTTCAATTAATTATATTTGTTTAAAAATGATCTAAAAAATGTTCAAAAAGTAAAGAACATCACGATCATCCATGATGATAAAAATACCGTTGGAGCGACGGGAATTCACGCCTCTGGAGATAATGTAAGACCACGAGACCTTTTTCGGAAGATCTTTGTGGCGGTTGTCCGCGAAAGAGAAACTCTCTTAGTGATGAGAGAATCTCCTCTCTTTAGGGAGGAGTAGTTCAATAATTCAAAGCCAGAATCCGTCTTTTCTTGAGATCGTAGTTAAGTATCTCATTATCAAGCCAAAAAATAAGTTTTAAGATAAAAGGTTGAGATTTACTAATATTTTTTTTTCAATTTCCTCGTTCATTAGGGACTTTTCTCTTAGAGAAGATATTCCTCGTTGAATTGTACTTTTTAAGTTAGGATCGTCAAGAAAGTTCTTCTTTTCGCATGAAAACTCGAAATTGCTCCGGATGACTATGTCATCCTCAATCTTATCGTTCAAGAGAGTCTTTAAACTGAGAAACGCTTCAGAGATAGGAGCATAGAAGTTATTCTCGTAAACATGGCCGGGAAGAACGATATCCAAGCGCTCTTCCATCATATCTTCGTCTTCAATAAACATCGCATATAAGGGTAAATAAATCCATTGAATTGGGATGGAAAAAAACTCTGATGTTTTATCCTCTAACGACCATCGCTTTAATTCTTCAGCTTCTTGTAAACAGCGTGAAATTTTTTTTTTAATAATTTCCATGATTTTGGCAAGTGATCCTTCAATTTGAGTTTTTACAGCTTCAATTTCATTTGTTTTTTCCTGTTCTTCCTTCTTATATTCTGATAATAATTTATCTCTATCTTGTAATTTTATATTTAAAGTTCGCTCGTATTCATATAAATTTTCTACCGCCATTTGATCTACCTGAGGTATTTTAGCTATTAATTCTTGAAATTTTTGGTAATACTCATTAACAGAATTGACAAGATTTTTTGTTTCTTCTTTTAAATATGTGAAGTGATTGTTAAAAGTAGGAAGGATTTCTTCTACGGACTTCTTTTTTAGCGAATCATCAAGACTATAAAATCTATTTCTTTTTATTATATCGTCCAATTGTCTTGACAAATTTTTAAACAATAATATAATACTTTCTCTCAATTTTTTTTTCTCAATTGTCTTCCATTGCTCAACTTTATCACTCTCTAATTCAGTTGCTTCTTTTATTTGATAATTATCGATCATTGAACTTACTTTATTAATTTTAGATGCATAAAGTTGGTGAACATCTTTTATCTTAACATTTAAATCTATGAGTATTTTATCAAACTCTTTTCTTATTAATTCAATTTGAGTTCTCCACCTTAAAGCGTTGCCTCTTATCGTCTCAACTGAATTCCGATATTTCTCTGAAATATCTAAGGCCTCGTCTGTCAATAATCCTGAGTCTAAGGGCATGTAGTCGCTAACGGGTTTATTTTGTACGCCTGGAATTAATTTCAATAGTGCTTGAAGAAATTCAAGGTTAACCAAGGATTTAATTTTTAGTTTTTTATATTCTGTTTCTTCACCTTTTCCAATAGATTCTGCTCCTATGTCGGCATAAGTTAAAATATCAATTAATTTGTTTAATTGTTCTATTACCGATAAATTATCAATATTTCTTAAAAAGTGTCCAATTAATGGCTGGCGTGGAGGATTGGTTAATTTTCCTTTCCTATTCAACAAAAATAAACCATCAAGTATAATATGGGTGCTAATAACACCCGGCACGCATATAAATGGCCAAAGTAACCTTGAAAAGGATATTATTTTTTCTCCTTCTCCTATATCGTTTGTTAATAGATAAAATGCAATTGACAGTTCTTCAGCCTCATTAATTGGAGCTAAGTTTTTATTTTCTCTCAGGAACATTGGTAAAATTTGTTGATTCCCATAAATTGACATTGTGAAAAATGGTAAATTTTTTTTATAAGATTTAAATTTTATTATTTTAAAAGTATAATTTTATTTAAAAGATTCAATTTTAAATTCTTTTTGATATTAAAAACATGCACGCGTGAAAATTTTAAAAAAGAGAAAAAAAAAAGCTTATTCCACATTATGAAAAAGGATTTTGAAATTCCTCCTGTACTTTTTTTATTTTAATTGCTCGTAGTTATTTGCAATAACAATTATTAATAGCGAAAGTATTATAATTAAAGGAGGAATAGTCGCTTCAAAGTGAGGATGTCCTGTTGTATCGAATATTCCTTGAAGAATTCTTCCAAGAAAATATAGAAGAAATCCAATAGCGTTTAATGCGTAAGATTTTCTTAAAACGCCAAAGGTTTTCCACGCAAGATATAGAAATACGAATGGAATCAAAAAGACTAATAGAGGTAGCAATACAATGTTAATTATAGCACGTCCAATAGGGTAATTGAAGATTGTTTCTAATTCTATATTTACATTATATTTAGTCACTATCTCAGGATCCATTAGTAAACTGTCTGATAAGGTTAACGAAAGGATACCAACAATAATGGGTAATACTAATAGAAAAATCCTAAGTATTGTTCTTACATTTTCGCTCTTTAAAAAGTTTTTTATATCATCTAATTTGTCGCCTTTTTCAAAGGTAGATTGTTCTAATTTGCCGAGCGGTGGAAATAATAGCACCCCAAGCACGCCTGTAACGCAACTTATACCCAACCACGTGAAG
>JAUXAJ010000383.1 GCA_030620005.1 Promethearchaeota archaeon
CTCTAATTAAGCGTTTAGCGTATTCTTCGATTTCTGATAATTCTCCCATTGCTAACATGATTGGAGATAAATTTCCGGAAAAAGTAATTTTATCGCCGTACTTTTTCTTTAATTTAAAAATGTCATATTCTGGATTAGCTGTGGTTGATTCAACGGGATTTAAAACGTCTACACCACTTTTAATAATATCTTCGAATATTTCCATTAAATCTCCGTCTGAATGGAGCATTATTTTGCAATCCTGTTTATGAGCCGCCTCGCATATTTGTTTTAACCAAGGAAAAATATATTTTCTGTAATTTCTAGGGCTCATGAATAAACCGTTCTTAAATCCATAATCATCCCATAACAGAACCATTTTTGCATCGTTTTCAGCCAATATTTTTACAAGTTCTAGCGTGAATTTTCCACGATCGTCAAAAACTTTTTTTGCCTGCTTCGGTCGAGCCAATACCCTAGAAAAAGTTTCTAATCCAAAACCCTCCCAAGTACATTCCATCAATGAACCTGTAGCTGGAATTGAAAACACTTCGTTGTTTAATTTTTCTTGAATTTTTCTTCCTGCTAAAAATTGACTTAAACGAGCCTTTAAATTTGGGTCTGGTTGCTTCCAGCTCTCGTAGTCTTCGAACGTTTTAAAATGTCCTCCATGGTACGCCATTATTTGAGTTCCATCTTTGTAAACTTCAAATCTCATGATCCTTCCATACTCATCAATGAACCCCTTGTTTCTTTTTAAAAAATTCCGAGGAAAGAGACCCACAAAACTTAAAACCAAGTCTAAACCAGCTCTACGGGAAAATTCATAAGCTTGTTTATAACCTCCAGCCTCCCGAGGATCTATTCCATAATGTTTTATTATAGTATTATTCGTAAACGCACTTTCAAAAGCAGGAACTCTATCGGGCTCTTCATGGTTAATGGTCGTTAATATTCTCTCTTGAGCGTCCATTTTTGTGAAATTATAATTTTTTAACAAATAATTCTTAGAACTATTATTAAATTTCTAAAATTGTTAAATAAATTTATAGATTTTTATAAATTCATGGAATCTTAAAAGAATATCTGGCGAATTAATTTTTTAACTCCTTATTGCGAATATATTAATTTTAATATTAACTTTTACAATCATGGTGTTTATTTATGAATGAAAGGAGTTTTTGGCTAACATGAGCAACCATGATCGTTTAACTCGTGAATTTTTTGAAAGAAACACGAAAACTGTTGCTAAGGATATTTTAGGAAAATATTTAGTGAGAACTTGCGATAAAGGAGTGATGATAGGAAGGATTGTCGAGGTTGAGGCGTATATAGGCCCTAATGACAAGGCATGTCACGCGTACAATTACAAAAAAACGGAAAAGACAAAAATCATGTACGAAAAGCCAGGAACTATCTACGTCTATTATATCTATGGCGTGTATTTTTGTTTAAATTTCATCACCGAGCTGGAAGGGGTGCCGTGTGCTATATTTATAAGACAACTTTATCCTATAGACGGAATTGAGTTAATGAAAGAGAACAGAACCGTTAAAATTGGAAAAAATTTCAAAAATTTAGTGGATGGACCAAGTAAATTGTGCATGGCGTTAAACATAACTAAAAAAAAATTTAATGGAAAAGATTCTTGTTCTCCAAGTTCTAAATTATTTTTGACTGAAAGTGAATAAATTGAAGAAAAAGATATTGTACGCAATAAGAGGATTGGAGTTGCTTATGCTGAAGAAGACAAAGACCTACTTCTTCGATTCACTTTAAGCAATAAATCATCCTCATTTTACAGAATTGTAAAAAGAAACTATTAAATAGTCTTAAGTTGAAATGTTATCAAATATAAAAATATTTAATTAGGAGAAAAAGTTTGTCACTTGATGCTTTAAAGTTTTTTCAATCGTATATATTTGCCATGATTGAGATAGGAGGGCATAATTTACCAAAAACCATATCTGCTCATTTGGGCTCTAAATTGGCTAAATTATACAAAAGTAGAGGTATAACTGGAATTGAAAATGGATTAAAAAAGAGCTATGAAATATTAAGCGCATCGCCAACAATCAATAAAATAGACGATAACACGCTTGAATTGTGCATGAAATATCCTGAAGATTTTTGCCCCATTGGTGGAGGATATGATCCAGACAAGGCAGAAGCAGTTCAACAAAGCATATGTTATCCTTATACAATTGGATTCTTGAACGAAATTGATCCATGTTATAAGTATAGTGCTACAATACAAGATTGCATTCTTAAATCTAAAAACAAAACCTGTCGATATCTTTTAAATATGGAAAAAGTAGAAAATGTAAATTGTTCGAAATAATAATTAAAGAAACTTGATTCTCGGTTTCAATTCTGTTGTTAAGACCAGTAGTTTTACACCTCTCCATGTCAAATTTCAGAAAGCGTGAACGCCTACACTACAGATGCTCCCTCCCGGGCCTGTCTGGTTTAATGATTATGGACATATACCTTTCCTACAAAAGATACCGCCCAAGCACCCACCGATCTGGGTGACGCTTCGACAAGATATAAAAATGGTTAACAACACTCATGTAAATCTCAAATCAAGCAATTCCCGCTATGAGCATTTTGCGGTCCATTCAACATGGAACTTCAGTCGTTGCCCAACTTGACCAATAGAAAAAGTAAATCAATAAATAAAAATTTGATGAAATTAATAAGAAAAAAAAATTAAGTGTATTTTTTATACTTTCCCTTTCGAAATTAGTTTTTGCTTAATTACTCTTCGTTTAAGGATTGAAATGAATTCTTTTGTATCTGGAAATACGTATGAAATGCCTTCTCCATCGTCGTCAATAACTACTTCTTTAAAAAATTTACCTTTTA
>JAUXAJ010000301.1 GCA_030620005.1 Promethearchaeota archaeon
AAATAGTATCAACTTATCGTTAAAAATGGGCTGCGTATAGATGTAAAACTAGTACAAATTTTAAAGATACTAAAGTTTTAAATTAATAGAAACAAGATCTTTATTATTCTTTAGAAAAAATTACAAAACTTAAGTTATTAATATAATTAAATTTTATTACATAAAAATTTTTTAATATTTATTTCAAAATAATTTTTAATATTTTGCTTTAAGTTATTCTCTCATTATAGGTTAATAATACGAGATTGTTTTGAGATTGATTTTGTAGGAATATTTCTCAAGTGTAAAAATTTAAGAAAAAATAATTAAAGAAAATGAAAAGTAATGGAAAGCTTGTGTTATTAAACAAGCGCATGAAAGTTAACCACCATTTTTTTTTAAGTCGTTTTTTGGCAGTTTTTCTAGCTTCTTGCGCTTGGATTCGCCCTAAATATCGTTAGAAACTTGAAAAGAATTTTTTTGACAAAAATATTTAAATAACTTGTTAACTTCATTTCTTTTCAGCCAAGCAAAATTTGTGAAATCTAAATAATTGTGTAATTTTGTTAAGAAATTACAAATTTTTAATAATTAGTCAATACGACTAAACAGGAGGGAAAAAAATGGTAAAAAAAGGCGTTGATTTCTTAATATATGGGGCAAGTTTAATCGTATTATGGTTATTAATGATAATTTTTGAATATGTTGTATATCCTGGTTGGGCTATTCTTTACATTATATTGTATAGTTTACCTACATTTCCTCTTTTAGGTGCAGGATTTTTCTTAATTGGATATGGAATAACCTTGTCTTCTAGAGCTCTAGAAGAAGAGAAGGAAATAAAAGAATCTGAAACAATAACTCTTTATCTCAGTTTGATTGGAGGTGTTTTTTTTCTATTTTGGGGATTCTATATTTTCTATTTAGTTGGCGTGGTCGTGATAATCGTTACGATTATTAAATGGAAGACGAGCATGTTTGTGGGAAGCATTATTTGTTTAATCACGTTTTTTTTTGTTATTATATTAATATGGGTTTATTTGGTGTTAAATTATGGGTATTTTTTTTTTGGTATTATATTATTATTGTATGAATATGGGTCTCCTGCGTTATTAGTCTTAGTTAGCGGTGTAATCGGTCTCGTGGAATCCAAAAAAAGAGAATAAAATAAAAAACAATATATAAAAAATTTTTTGTGGGGGGATCTATTTAATTTAAATTTAAATGTTCTGTAAACAACTTCACTCCTTCATCATAAGAATTATTTATCAATGGAAACACCGTTCTTTTTTAAAAGCTTCAGAATTTCTTCAGTTCTTTTATCCGTGTTCATAGCTAAGGGATTTCCAGTAACCCAAAGAGTATTTAAGTTTGATAAATCTTGTATAGACTCCGGGAGAGTCGTGAATTTATTAAAACTTAAATCTAGTTTTTCAAGTGATTTTAGGTTTCCTATCGACTCCGGGAGAGTCATTAACTGATTATAATATAACAATAGTTCTTTGAGTGAGGCGAGGTTCCCTATCGACTCCGGGAGAGTCGTCAACTGATTCTCATATAAATATAGTGTTTGGAGTGATTTTAAGTTAGTTATTGACTCCGGGAGAGTCGTCAACTGATTATTATTCAAACCAAGGTATCTGAGTGATTTCAGATTGCCTATTGACTCCGGAAGAGTCGTGAATTTATTAAAACCCAAATCTAGTGTTTGAAGCAATTTATGGTTCGATATGGACTCCGGGAGAGTCGTCAACTGATTATTATTAAAATATAGTTCTTTGAACGATGAGAGGTTGCCTATTGACTCCGGGAGAGTCGTGAACTTATTATTCCTTAAACCTAGTTTTTCAAGTGATTTTAGGTTTCCTATCGACTCCGGGAGAGTCGTTAACTGATTACCACCTAAATTTAGTATTTGGAGCGATTTAAGGTTTGATATTGACTCCGGGAGAGTCGTTAACTGATTATTATATAACAATAGTATTTCAAGTGATTTTAGGTTCCCAATCGACTCCGGGAGAGTCGTCAACTGATTAGTAGTCAAATTAAGGTATGTGATTGATTTTAGATTGCCTATTGACCCCGGGAGAGTCGCCAACCCGCAATCGTAGAGCCCAATTCCAGTAACTCGCTGATTTTCAGCCATAAAGCCCATTTGTGTATTATATTTAATCAAATTAACTTTTGAAAATTGTTTATTTGTAAGTTTTTCAATTTCTTGAAGGATGTCAGCTTCAAATTGGACGATTTGAGCGCCTTTGAAAGAAATAACTTTGCGCAATTGTGCCTCTTTTCTTGCTTTTTGAATTCTATTATTTGATTCTTTAATATACTCATTTTTAGACATATTTTTAAAACCTATATCGTTATTATTCTATTTCGATCAAAATTCAATTAATTGGGCTTGCTGGATCAAATGCGTTAATCCGCTAAATGAAGAATCTTTTGGTATATTCAACATCAAACGAATACATTGCATAAACTTCTTTCCAGCTATGTGAATAAATGTCTTTCCTTCTTCCAGTTTTAGTGTGATGTAACCGTTAACCTTGAATTCGTTCATTGTAAATTAAAAAGTTTTTCCATTACTTTTTTGTCTATACTAATAATTAATATTAAAAGAATTTTTTAAATATTAAAGCTTTTTTTTTTCTTAAGTGATAAACGACAGTCACCCGACAGAAATTAAAAAGCCTACAATTCATGCTTATTGAGATTCTAAAGAAGGATTAGTCTGTCCCTTATGTTCTTCGCGACTCCAACATAAATTTAATCTATTTGCGAAAGATTAAGCTGAAATTTATAGTAATAAAAGAATGTGCCACATTTTCAGCAAAAAAAATTATTGAAAATGAATAGTAATGAAATGTTTGTATTTTTATTTTTTTGTTGAGATTAATTTTGTAGAAATATTACTCAAGTGTAAAAATTTAAGAAAAAAAATTAAAGAAAATGAAAAGTAATGGAAAGCTTGTGTTATTAAACAAGCACATGAAACTTAAACGTGGAGGAATAATTTTATGGCCTTGAAACAAATTTTCCATTACTAAATAGAAAATTACATTTTCTGATCTATATATAACTTTTTAAATATAAAAATGTTTCGTCATTTTGCTTCGATTTCATGAATGCTCTATTGAATTATTCTGTAAAATAGCTTGCTTTAACACGATTATACCTATAAAGTATTAATATTCCTTTAGTACATCTTAATTTTAAATATAAAAGCTAAATCAATTCATAATTTTAATGAAAAGTTGAAAATTTTCTTCAAGAAGTTAAATCTATTTCAACAAAAGTTGAAGTAAATTATCCGATTTTTCTAAATTTTTTATCGGATTTTTTTTACAAATAAAATGAAAATTAAATTTTATTAAGTTCGTAATAAGGACAAGATTTCACTAAAATGGAGGAAAAGTTTAGATCTCTAAAATTTGCCTTGTATATAAGAATTTTGTGAAAAATTAAGCTCAATTTAAAAAAAATAGATAAAATTTTTACTTAGTTTTGCGTTATAAAATTTGGTTAAATGTCTTTCAACATCCTCTTAACCGTTCTATATGCTCCACCAATAATTCCCGCCACTCCACCACCTGATTCACTTTGGGCACCAATAAACCACAATCCTTTGATAGGCATTTGGTGTGGAGGATTTTGTTGATTCATTAGAGGTGCAATTCCACCAAAACTATGGCGTTCTACGTTGATTCTGGCTTTAAAATCGTCGGGGGTTAGTATAATCTTCACTTCAGAATTTTTACGCAAACCGGGGATGACTTTTTCAGCTTCAATCAATAATTTATCGGCGAGTTCTTCTTTCAGTTTTAACCAACTTTTTTCCCGCAACTGATGTGGGGCGATTGTATAAACAGTTACAGCATGCTTTCCTTTTGGTGCCATTTCTGGAGAATGCAGCGAAGGAATATATATTAAAAATCCATCTTTCCCTTCGTGGTAAATTCCTTCCCTCGTTTTGTTCACGCCATCGTCAATATCATAAGTGCCATAATAATAACAAAGAGCTGTTCTTTGGTAAGGAGAAGGGTCAAAATTAATACCAACATGTACCATTAACACGGATTCCATGTGAATGAGTTTTTTAATTTGTTCTACAAGCGTGGTCGGTAGATTTTCTTGTCCAATTAATTTAAAACAAAAATCGAGAGCACCACCAGTGGCAATAACGACATTAGCTGGTGTAAAATCTCCATTCTTAAGCATTACTCCCGTTGTTTTACCGTTTTCTACCACAATATTTTGTACCAATGTATTAGTCTGAATTTCACCGCCACTAGCTTGAATGAAATCAGCTAATACTTTCACTAAATTTCCGCAACCTCCTTTTATGTAGTGATACACGGGTAAATTACCGCCTTTTATTTTGTTCGGTATTCTTTTATCAAAAGCGGTTTCCACGTTGACTGCTGGCACCCCTAAGCCAAGGAACTCTCTTGGTCTAACAACAAAGTCCGCTAATATGCTTGTAAATATGGCCTTTACTTTAGGACTTTTAAAAAAATGATCCATTACTTTAGCTGCGCTCCAATTAGACATTTTTTTTATCTTTAAAAAGCCAGGTATCAACTTTAATTTGAGTAATTTGGCTTTGATTCCTTTTGACCACTCGATGCGTCGACCAATGGCCATTAATTTCATCAATTGATCATAGAACTTGTAATAGCGATTTAACCCTTCTTTCTCTTCTGGGAAAAGTTCTTTCAGCATTTCTCGGCGCCAGTAAGGGCCTTTATAATTTTCTGGCCTCCAAAACGTAAAATCGGGGAATGCTTGCCCTCGATCTTCGCGTATAACCGTGATTTTATCGTACAATCCTAGTTCTGTTAAAACTTTCCCTATTGTTTCGTGAGGGGCTAAGCCCTCTAAAAGTAAAGGTCCTAAATCCCAAGAAAATCCCTTCTCGTGAATAGTAGCTGTAACTCCGCCAATTTCAGAAAATTGCTCGTATATTATTACTTGATGTCCCTCCCGGGCTAAAAACGCAGCTGCCGTGAGACCAGACAAGCCAGAACCAATAATTAGTATTTTCATTTTATTTCTCGTCATTAATATTTGTTTGTTTATTTCTTATTCTTATTATGTATTATTTCAATCGTAATAATTATAAAATTTCAATTTCAAATAAAAAAGCTGATAATATTTCAAAAATGGTTTTAAATTAAATTCAAATAAATTTAAATTTGCTCGCATTTATTTTATTTTTAATTCAATCAATTAATTATTAATTTAAATTTTTATTTTTTTTATATCGATAAAAGAGTGAATTTAAAATGGGCAAGAATAAAGATAAGGATAAATATATACCACTCGTTGGAAGTGTGGAAGAATATGTAGGGCGGTCAGCTTGGGATTTTTATAGTTGGGGGCATGTGGCTTTAGGAATAGCATCGTTCATGCTCTTATCGTTAATGATTACTGTAACTGAAGCATTAATTGGACCTTCCATTTTCTCCTGGTGGCACATTTTAGTACTTGTTTTAATCGTTGCAGTAATTTGGGAATTATTTGAAAACACGGTATTATATGTTTTAGGTGCTAAGTTCGAAAACAGGCGAGATTCATTTTGGAATGCTCTTTGGGACATAATATTTGCAATCATTGGTGCTATAACAATGTGGCTTTTTAAACACATTATCATGGATGTGTATGGATATAGGGGTACTTACTTCTACATTGCCGGAATAATCTCATTTATAGTGATACTGATTTTATACTTCATTGGATTCTTCATAACAAGCAGAAAAAGCTAGATTTTATTAAATTTTTAATTGAACTCATGTTTTTATTCTTTTTCTTAATTTAAAAAGGCTGTTTAGGTATAGTTTCTAAAAAGTCTTTTTTAAATTTAAATTCTAAGATTTCCTGCGTTTTTACCATATTTTTTTCATATCACCTACATATTACACTCATTTAATACTCAATTCACGAATATTATCTA
>JAUXAJ010000203.1 GCA_030620005.1 Promethearchaeota archaeon
CGGCAAAAAAACGAGACCTGTTAGAGTCGGTAAGAGTTTCTATTGTGGCAATTCAAAAGCACACGATTCTCTCCGCCCATTTCAACTTGATTCCGATTTAAATGCCTCCCGAAACATTGCTTTGGCAGAAGCGTAAAAATTTACTTCGATTGTTCCTACATGGGGCAGTTGTAATCGTCCGTTGCCGATTTACTTTCACGTAGAGAGGATGTCCATGGATGTCCAGATTTTTTGCAACGGTAATAGAGTAATAATAATATTTGGTAAACTAATTGTTCAATGCAATTACTAAAATGGGTTTCATTCTTGTTGTATAAATTTAAAATGTAGTCTTTTTGCTCTTCGGATTTTATATCTCTCCTAGAGCTAGTCTAATGGGTGAATTAAAGGAAAAGATTGAAAAGCCTCCAGTTGATCGTTCTATCTCTCTTAGACGTACTATAATGGGCGAAATTAAACAAGCTATACCATCAGTTAAAAAAGGTACTTATCTCGAAAAACTTAATGAGGAAGAACTAAAAGCAAGAGAAATTGAAAGAGTCAAACGAGCAGAAGAACTAAAAATAATAGAAAAAGCATTAAAAGAGAAACAAGTAAGATGATTTACCGCTCTTAATATTAAAACCATGAAAAATTATAATAGGGATGTTCTCCTCTTGTTCAGAGACATGTACATGTTCGATACATA
This sequence comes from Promethearchaeota archaeon, assembly GCA_030620005.1. Next base: position 689 of record JAUXAJ010000203.1, read on the forward strand.
TATTTATAAGGGATAATTTTTTTATTATGTACATAATCGGTACATTATTCAAAGAAAAAAAACAAAGGTGATATAAAAAATTGAATGAAAAAAAAAAAACTGAATTAAGTTCTTGGATGGAAGAAAAACTCAAATTAAAACCAGAGGAAGCCAAAACTTTAAGAGATTTAGAAGAGTTAATGGGTATCTCTATTCCTAAGTTGGAAAATAGAATAATTGATATGAGCAAAAAAAACCCCATTTGGAATTTTGGAGTGAAAATATTTAACGAACATATAATAGAGATAACATTAGGTGGAAGGAAATTAACGGAGCTCCCTGAATCGATTGGAAACCTCACATCACTAAAAAAACTCCTATTAATAGGGTCCCCTATAACAAAATTGCCAGATTCAATAGGGAATCTAAAATCGCTTAATTTTCTTTATTTACGGTCAAATTGCTTGAAGAAACTTCCAGAATCAATAGGACATTTAAAATCTCTTTTAGAACTTCATATATATAATATACTCGTAGGAAAAGGAAAAAAAAGAAAGTTACAGGGAAATAATCAGTTAACGACTCTCCCGGATTCAATAGGGGAGCTTACTTCGCTAATAAACCTTGGTCTAAGCGGAAATAAGTTATCTAATCTCCCGGATTCAATAGGGGAGCTTACTTCGCTTAAAGGATTATTTTTAGATTATAATCAGTTAAGGACTCTCCCGGATTCAATAGGTAACCTTTCTTCGCTTAAATCCATATCGGTACAACATAATAGGTTAGAAAAAATTCCCGAAACAATAGGAAATTTAAAATCTCTTCAAACTCTTTATTTAAATAATAATCTATTAACGAGTCTCCCAGAATCGATTAAAAACCTGACATCACTTAAAACCCTTCTATTATCATCAAATAAAATGGAGAAAATTCCAGAAACAATAAGTAATTTAACATCTCTTCAGATTTTTGAAGTAGATGATAATTTAATAAAGAATATCCCGAAGTCAGTATCAGAACTCAAGACACTCCATCTAATGGGGGGATCATGCAAAAAGCTTAAACAGGAATCTAGTATTAGAGGGAATGTCATGAATGAATTTAAGAAAAATGTTATTCCCGCTCATGCTAATGGAACTTATCTCGCAAAACTTAATGAGGAAGAACTAAGAGCGAGAGAAATTGAGAAAAAAAGAAGAAGAGAAGAATTACATTTAGTAGAAAAAGTATTAAAAGAGAAACAAGTCAAATTTTTAGTGAGTGTTGGTGAATTAGAAGATATTAAAAAATATGCTCTAATTTCTCATCAAACACAATCTGAGTTTATTCGCACGGCAATAAGGGATAAAATACAGCTAGTAGATGCTCAAGATCAGGATTTAAAAAAGCCTCGAAAAATTCAAGAAGACATGTTAAGATTGGATGAACTGAAAAAGATTCGAAAGGTATTAGATAGAATAGAAAGGAAAGAAAAAGCAGATTGATTGGCTGAATTGAATTATTAATTAAATAATTTTTTTTATAATAACCTTATTTTTATCGTTTTTGTAGATATCAGAAAATTAATGGAAATTGTTAATATTTATAAATAACACTTCGTAATTAATTTCGATGGCAAAGAAATTTATAATAAAAAGACTCGTTTCAAAGAAAAACATCAGCCGTTTTTCAAGGAATTTTGGATTATCAATCCTCATAATAAGTCCTATTTTAATATTTCTGGGGTCCATGTATGTTTATCAATTGTCCTTTCCCGATGAAAAATATCCTTTCGTTCAATTTAGTGGATATGACCCGAGAACTGAAGCAATTATAACGTGGGAAACTATAGAACCAGAAGAATCCGTCGTCTGGTATGGTGTTATTGAACAATGGTTAAATTATAAGAAAAAAGATAGTGCACGAGAATACATTCATCGAGTTGTCTTGACGGGATTGAATCCCGATACTACTTATTATTATCGAGTAGGTACTGAAAAGCCAGATTCTAATATCAGAAGTCCTGTCTTTTCTTTTAAAACCGCGCCAAATAACGATAAAACACCATTTGAATTCTTACTCTATTCAGATTCCCAACAATTTTTTGGAATTGGTTGGCACGAGAGGATTTGTAATGCCATTGCTGGATATGAAAACATTAGTTTCGTGGCGGACGTTGGAGATTTATGCCAGGAGTGGGATTATAAACCAGATTGGAACCAGTTTTTTAAAGAATCAACAGTCTATATGAGAAAGTTTCCGTTTGTTCCTTGCTTAGGTAATCACGATGGTTATTATCCAGAGGACGACCCGGAAAATAATAAGCACCATTACAAAAAGTATTTTGGAGCAACAGTAAGTGATGATGGCTTTTACTATAGTTTTAGCTGGTCAAATACTCTTTTTATTGTTGGAGAGATCTCTAAAACTGGAGATAGAGACCCTACGATTGATAGAAACAGAAAACACGATATATGGTTAAAAGAAACGTTATCTCGGGGTCAAGATAAAGATTTCAGAATTTTGATGTTTCATCGTCAGCTCTTCAGTGCTGAAGGGGACGATGAACAGTTAATTGCTAGAATCGTTCCAATTGCAGAGAAATACAATGTAGATTTAGTATTATACGGTCATCACCATCACTACGAACGATTTTTATATAACGATAGAACTTACATTTGTTTGGGTGGAGGTGGGGGTCAACAATTCGGCTCTGATTTTTTTCGTACATCAGAGAATTATACTAGAAGTTTCTCAATGGGTCCAAGCTATACCAAAGTATCTGTTGATTCGAGAGAATTGAAAATCGTAACTTATTCTGCTGAAAATGATGTAATTGATAGTTGTTTTATAAAATCTAATAGTTATTAATGAATATTTAAAAAAAGAAGTGGGAGAGAATGTTTTGGATTCCTAACATATCAACGATTATATTTGCGTTTGTAATCCAGTCAATGATCTTGGCTGGTTTTGCATGGTTTAAAAAATTTAAATCTCCCGAGGATTCTTACAATTGTTGGTTAATAAGAGGCGCTCGAGGTGTCATTTTTATCGTTTTTACCGGTTTTAGTTTGGTTTTCTTAGATACTAATATGAAATTTTTTCTTGGTGTTATTGGTTACGGGAACATTGCTCTACACATTGCTTCAATCATTTTATTGACCATATTATCCACTGAAATCATTTTTGGAGCCGTGTTTGTCGCATCCAATCGAAAAGGCGTTATAACTTTCATGACCGTTTTAATTTCTTTCATTATATTTTGGTATTTTTATTTAAACGATGCTAATCTTAACGATCTTAAGTTCGTCGATTCTAAATATTCCGTTACAATAGTAGCAATTGCAGCTCCAATTTTTGTCGGCATCGTAGCGGCAAGCATGTTAACAGTGACTGAATTGATCATGAAAAAAGTAAAAAAACATGAAGGAATTATTGATAAACCATTCTGGAACATTCAAAAAAAAGCTAAATCTTTTTTCAATCTTAAATTTAACTTCATTTTATGGCTTCTAATTACTATTGAATTGCTTTTAAATTTACAGGGATTATCTTTATTACTATGGCTAACGTTCTTTTTATAGAATAATAAAAAATAATAAATCTGTCCGATAGGGAAGTTTTATTCGCTATGGAATGTTGGGTAACATCGAAAGAAGTTTTTATATTAAGCAAATTAGTATATGGAGGGTGGCAAGATTATACTGATGCTCTAGGATGCTGGTTAAGATTTGAAAAGAAATTAGATTTAAACTATTTAATTAGAATGAGTAATGAATTTGATATTCAAAAAGAGTATGATTTATTAAAATCAGGAATCGACGATCCTGACGAATATTTTGAAAAAATTAATGGGTATTAATTAAAGGATTCCCGAAGAAGAATCTGGATTAAAACGAAGAAATTCTGGAATTCTTGCACCACACTCTGGACAGAATGTCAAGCCTTCGTCAATTATTTCATTGCATTCTTGACATTTAATTTTTCCTTTTGGTATGGATCTAGGCATGTTTTTTCATTAGATTTTGTTCATAAAAATTTCACGTTCTTATTAAAAATAAATTCTTTTCTTTGCATATTAATTTAAGTTCTTTAATTAAATCATCTCTAGTTAGGGATTCTGGAAAATCTAACTTCAATTTCACGCTGCTAACTTCAGAGATTTCCGTAAATTTCGCTTGTAATTCTGCAACTTTAATCTTTTTAGATGCTAACCTCCTAATAGTGTCAACGACATCGGTATCAAACACGTGTCCGGTTAGAATTACCACCATTTTTTTTTTTTCCTTGCCAAGGGTGATTTTTTCGATCTGAATGTTTTTTTCGCTTAATTCCTTTTGAATCTTCTCTAAACTGATATCTATCAATTCTTGATTTAATTCAAAAGAAACGCTTACTGGAATCATGTTGTTTACAATTTGATCGTGATGGTGGAGAATTCCAAAGATATTTCCTCCATTCTCCGATATTGGTTTTATTAGCTCTATTAAACTTCCTGGGGTGTCCGGTAACTTGACTTCTAAATTTATCATGATAGTCTTGCTAGAATTTTTAAAATCGCAATACATCTAATGTTTTTTTACTATCATTTATTTTTAATAGATTTTTCTCTTTTATGATTTTGCCAATAATGTTTGTCGCCATTCCATATTTCTCTGCAGTACTAATTATCTCTTCACAGTTGTTTTCTGACGCAGTTAACACGAATGCGGTCGTTAAATACATTTGAACGTACGTTTCTAACGTGTAATTGAGTTTTATTAGTTCTGGCGGTATAATGATCTTAGTTATGTCTACATTTGCCCCCACTTTAGAATATTTAATCAATTGCAGTATGGTTCCAAAGATTCCACCGTTAGAAACATCTTTGGAAGAATTAGCTAAGCGTTTTTCCGCAATAACATTCATCGTCCTTCTTTTTTTTAAAACTTCTTCAGAGCTTTTAAAAGTAGTCGTGTCAAAATAATATTTGCTTGCCTTTCCTACTTTTCCATTAAAATCAGCGACTAAAATAATATTATCGTTTTCTTGAGCATTTTTAGCAGAAATATAATGTTCTTTTTTTATTTCTCCGATTAATGTGGTGCTCAATTCGTAGCACTTTCCATGGATATTTGTATGCCCTCTAACAATCGGAACTTGAAATTTTGTTGACCCGGCACACACGCCTTCATAAATTTTTTGCCCTACTTTATCATCTATAAAAGATATTATCATGCTTGCGGCTAATGGAGTCCCTCCACAAGCGTAAATGTCGTCCACGCTTACTAATATAGAACTGAAACCAGCCCCAAATGGAAAATTTTCAATGAAGGCGGTTTTTATTCTATCGGTAGTAATTAGAGTAAATTTATCTCCATCCTTAATTGCTGCCGAATCTTCACCAATATCGGAGAAAATTCTATTACTTTTAAAAGAATTTAAGTCGATAAATTGGACAACTGGGTTGATGTCTTTTTTCTCAATGATGTTTTTATTCTTGCGAATGCTTTCTGCTATAATTTTTAACATCCTTGATTTTAAAAGTTAGCCTAATAATTATTATTTTATTAAGAAAAAAAATTGAAGCTTTTAAATAAACTTATTGCGGAAGAAAAAAAAACTATAAAGCAATTTATTTGAAATAGAACTAGTATATAGTGGTTACAACATTAGAAGAAACAAAATAAATAAATTAAAAGATTTTCCTTAACGGAGTTTGTTCTGAAATATTTTTTCTTAGGACTCTCCTGCGATAGTATGAATTAATTCCAGAGATTAATGCTATTGAAGGAACCACGCATTTAGCAAATTTTATAGGACCAAATAAAATGAAATCACTTCCTGCATCAGCGCAGTAAGTCATTGATGAAACTATAGCTCCACACCGAGCAATTTCTCCATATTTTTTAACATATTCCCAACCGAAAATTCCATTTGCGGGCGCGAAGCCTGTTGGCAATCCTAATTCGCTCTTTATTAACCTTGTAGTTTCAACATTTATGCAAATGGAAGCTAAATCGAGCACAGCCGTGTCAACGAGAACATTTTCAATATTAGCTTTTTGAGCGTTAGGTAGCAACTTCTCCTTTAATAACTCTAATTTTTTATTAGGATAAACGTATTTTGTTCCAAATGTTAATAGAACTGCGTTTTTTACGCCAATTTCTTTTAACTTATTTAAGTTTTCGTCGCTCGTATTGTCATCAATGCTATTTAAAATGGCTCTATCTAATAGTCCGATTTCTTTTAACCCTGCCATGGCAGGAATTCGACTGGAATCGTTCAACCCATCAACCAGGAACGGACAATCAACCATATCTGCAATAAACGAGCATTCTTTAATAAGGGGCTCTGGATATGCTCCTATAACATCAATAATAGCTTGCATCCCAGTATCGTCAATAATGCTAATGAATTCATTTAATTCTTTTTCAACTATACCTTTATCAAAATCCCCCGTTTTTTCGTTCAAAAGAGCAGCGTGATTTTTATAAAATACAGTTCCTATTAATGTAATGGGATTCTCACCGGGCTGTCCCCCTATTTTGATGTTTCCTATTTCATAAATTTCCTGTTCTTTGTCAAATTTTAACATGTCCTAATTTCCTTTTGTTGTTTTCGTTATTTTTTCTTTTTTATTTGAAGAGTTTTCATTCTTAATGTCATTAATGCCCCTTAATTCTTTTATTTTTTCATTAATCACAGTTCCCGCGTAAATTATTGAAATAATGAATTCTGGTATCCATTTATGGAGCAAAAGCACGATTATTGCAGCGACAAAAGAACTTGCTGCGCTAATGGAGACGTGAATGTCATTCCAAGCATAACCAATGTAATACAAGTAAATCTGGATTATCATCCTCATGATATTTACAATATAAAATATTACCGATGAGGCAATCAGAGACATGGATTTTCTCCATAAAATATCTTCATTTGTTTTGGGATCATGGCTGTGGGGCGTCAATAAGATGATTCCAGCGAATACACAGATGGCTTGTACACCAGTGCAGAATGTCTCAAAGTAAATGCTTGATTTTCCTGGAATCTTAAAACACCAATAATATTTACCTATTGGAGAATATCCTACTTCAACACCTATATCAAATAGTAAGTTTAAAAAGAATGTAGTTTGTTTCACAACAATTTCGTGTAACCAATAGTTTTCTTTCATGTCAAAAAATATATAGATTAAATACGCTAAAATTGGTGCCCCGATAGCAAAAAGGATCATCGATTTTATCGAAAAATAATAATTTTTTCCTTCAAATTCGATGATGGGTCTCTTTTTTTTCTTACTTTCTTTACTCTCCTTCATTAGCATTCTCGATTTTGTTTTTTTCTTCACTATTCCCAGAATGTTTCACATGGTAATGAAATCTGTCTATAATCACGTAATTTAGAATTATCATTAATGGTATCATGACAAATCCGAAGTTCTGGCTATTAACAGATTCCATCAAGGGAATTGAGAGACCAATGAGAAACGCAAATAATAAGTTTATCGATAAGATTAACCACATAAAAATTTTTTTGGTTGTTATTTGCTTCATGATAACTCTTTACAGAATTTAATGATGAGAAAATTAATTTTTAATAACTAAAAAGGATATTTATTATTTCAAATATAAAAATAGAAAATAAAAAAAGTGAAAAATGGGCGTCCAAATCAAAGACTAATCTCGGATTTTAAATCTTTTAGCAAAAATGCTTTTAATAAGTTAATTACATGAATAATATCATTATATTCGATTGTTTCTACATTTGTATGCATGTATCTAAGTGGAATTGCTACTAAAGCACAAGGTATTCCGGATTTTGTCATTTGGATTGCTCGTGCGTCTGTAGGTGTAGGGCGAGGTTCTGCTTTTAGCGAAAAGGGTATTTCTTCTTCTTTTGCTGTATTTAGCAACAGTTTATATAATTTTGCGTGCAAATTAGGTCCAATTCTCAAGCAAGCACCACTACCCAGAGAACATTCGTTATGCTTTTCTTTACTAATACCCGGAAAATCGATTGCGTGTGTAACTTCTAATACTATTCCAATATCCGGTGAGATTTTATAAGCACCAACGGTGGTCCCCCTAACGCCGATTTCTTCCTGAGATGCAAAAAGAAATATTAAATCTTTATCCAATTGTTCTTTAAGTTTTGAAAATTCCATTATTAGCTTAATTAGAACGAAACATCCAGCTCTATCGTCAAAAGCTTTTGAAAAAAATCTATTGTTTCCTTTAAATGCCACGCATTCTTGCTTTAATATGATATAATCTCCAACGGAAATGAATTTTTTTACATCTTCAGCGCTTGTCATCCCTACATCTATGAATAAGTCTTCTATTTTGCTCGTTTTTTTCCTTTCTTCCTGATCAATGAGGTGAATTGGCTTTTCCCCAATAACTCCTATTATTTCTTCACCGGAACTCGAATGAATGGTGACTACTTGCCCAGGGAGGATTCTGACATTTTGACCACCTACTTGTACAAATCTTATGAAACCCTTATCGTCAATATAGCGCACCATGAATCCAATTTGGCGATTCGTGACGTTATTTCATGAATTTTCGTCCATGTGTGCATCCAATAAGACTCTTAATTTTGGTTTCCCTAAATCTCCATTACCATTAATAAAACAAAAGAGATTTCCCAAAATATCAGTTTCAATTCCATCACAGTAGGGTTCAACAGTTTTTTTGATGTATTCACGAATATTTCTTTCATTACCGCTACAACTTTGGATTTCAGTTAAATCCTTAATAAGCTGAAAATTTTCTTCAAATGCCATGTCCAAAAACCATTATAATCTTATTTTAAAATTATTGATTCAAATTTGTTTTATAAAACTTTTATTTATAATTTAACTTTGTTAAAATAATCAGATCAATTAGAATGCAAAATTTTTTTTTCTAAGTATTATTATAAAATTCAATAATATAATAAAATAAGAAATTATATTTTTCGTTGAGATCAATAATGACTGAAAATGACAAGGATAAACAAGCATCAAATGAAGAAAAAACTGATCAAGAAAGTATAGAAGAAAAGCCTAAAGCTAAATTTACTTTCAAATGCACGAAATGTGATAAGTGCTGCCTCGAACGAGGTCCCATCCCAATCACCATGTGGGATTTAGAATTGTGGGCGAGAAATGGTGTAATCGCTAATTTTTTACCCTACTTGGA
>JAUXAJ010000120.1 GCA_030620005.1 Promethearchaeota archaeon
GCAATCAGCATTCCTTTACTAGTTCTTTTATATACTATTCAAGCATTGATGATTGCTGGAATCCAGCCTTGGAACGAGCCTGCTGGGACTATAACACAGATACTTCTTACCGGAAACATACTCCCTCCTAGCATGGTGTTACTAATAACGATCCTCATAGCTGTTGCTATAGCGTCTACTCTTCATCCGTCATTCATGGCATATTCACGAGATATCATGATGGCTGGAAGGGATGGCCTATTCCCAAAAATATTTGCAAAAGTGAATAAAAAGTATAGAACTCCCATTCCTGCATTATTTCTACTATTAATTACCGGAATAAGCTTTCTTCTAATCTTCATTCCATTGCTAGGACCGGAATATGGCATTGCAACTGCGGCAGTATTGTTAAGCGCTGTTACAGGAGTTACTGTATTAGTCTTACAAATTCCGATATGCATAGCTGCAATTTTTCTCCATAAAAAGTTTCCAGAATTCCACGAAAAAGCAGGTTTCAAGCCTTCAATGAAAAGTTTAAAGATAATGGGGTCGTTGGGTTCGATTAGCTCGCTTATTTTTGTATTGCTGCTTTTAACTGATCCAGACGCCGGAGCGATAATTGCGCTGGTTGTATTTCCGTTCGCCGGTGTAGGAGCAATTTTATACTTGATAAGAAAAAGAACCTTAAAAAAAAGAGACATTGATATAAACGAAGTTCTGAAAAAACTTCCAGAACAAGTCTCGCTTGAATAAGCACGATAAAATTGTCATGAAAACAAATACTATTGAATTATTCTAATTTTTTTTTTTTTCCTTAAAAAAATATTGAAAAGATTTTTGATATTTACTTTCGAGAAAAATTAGATTTACTTGCGCAGCGAGATAGGATTTTAAAATCAGAAATCAAATAGAATAAGAATTTTAAAAAAAAAAATTTAAAAAAAAATAAATTTCTAGAATATTATTTTATAACAAGGTCTAAGATCCCTGCGATAACGAGGGAAATTCCACCAATAACAACCCCCACCAGACCCATGCCCATACTAAGCACAAAACCTAGTACAAGCATAACGATTCCTAGTATCAATATAATAAGTCCTTTGAAGGGGATTGGTCCGTCAGGCTTTATTAACATGATTATAAGAATTATGGCAATGGCTATAAATGCAAATGCAGAAATGGCTTCAGACACCGATATATCCCCGATAAATGCCATTATAATGTTAAATAGACATATAATTACTCCAAGAATTACCAAAATTTTCATAATTAATAGTTTTTGTTTTTCTTCCATGTTTATTTATCAACTCTATTTCTAATACTTCATGTTCTATTATTTATTAGAAAAAATTTTTCTAATAATGTTTATACATTTTCGTTCCATTTAAAGTTGACACTATATATTTTTTTTCATCCCTTTAGATTACAATCCCTATTTATACCTTAATAAGTAACATGAGTTCAGAACGATTATTTAAAAATTGGAGATGACGCCACTCTTTTAGGAAACACCAAATCCAAAAATTTTGGTATCAGTGTTAAAGACGATTATTCGAATATTACTGAATTAGATGGAATGAATGTATTAAAACCAGAACTATTAAAGGATTTAAATCGTTGGAATGGTTTAAATGTGCAGCGAGATAGTATATTAAAATCAGAAATCAAATAGAATAAATATAAACAATTACTATTATTTGAATAACAATTAAAATTAATTAAACAGCAATTAGTACATGAATTATTACAAAAAGATGGCTGTAGTCCAAAAATAGGCGCTATAGCAACTAAATTAGAGAAACCATCCTCCACTATACATTATAACATTAAAAAAATGGAAGAAGAAGGTAAAATTATTGGTTACAAGGCGGTTTTCAATTATGACAAGATAAATCTTGGATTTTGTACTAATGCTCTAATAAAACTTAGAAGTAAAGTGTATCACGAGGATTTAAATTTAATGGTAAAAGTAGCTGAAAAAATAGCAGAAATCGAAGAGGTGGAAAGTGTTGATATCATTACTGGAGATTGGGAGTTGATCGTTAAAATACGTGCGAAAAACCAAGAAGATTATTTCTCTACAATGCAAAAAATAAGTCAAGGTAATGAAGTCGCTAAATTTCATAGCTTAATTTCTCTAAAGCAAATTAAATCTGAACACATCAGGGTTCCAAATGTTTAAGTAAATTATTTTACAGAATTATAAAGTGATTTATCTATTTTTAAAAGTCCAGTTAATTAGAATAAAAAAATGAGATAATAAAAAATAAAGAATAGTTATAAATAAGAAAGTTTAGAATCTTTAATGTCCTCCTTTTACAAACTTTTCAAATCTCTCCCTTGCGTCGTCGGATACCCCTGTTTCAAGCATCGCGATAGCTTCCCTCTCTAACACTGAGTCAAAATCAAGATCTTGATTTTCATTAATCAATTTTTTGGCAAAGCGGAGGGCTAAATGGCTTTTTTGAACTATATTATTAGCAGTCTTTTGCAAGATCCTATTTAGCGCATTATTCTTACATACTTGACTGACTAAACCAATCCTAAGAGCCTCTTCTGCGTTAATCTCCCCTCCTAAAAACATCATGTGTTTCGCCCGACCTTCACCAATTATTCTCGGTAATAACTTTGTAGAAGCGTTAGAAAAGAAAATTCCCGCACCCAATTCTGGAAGCATTATTCGCGTGTCTTCTGCTGCTATCCTTAAGTCGCAATAAAGTAAATGCTCGAAACCACCACCTATGGCCCAACCGTGAAGCCCTACAATTATGACTCCAGGGTGAGCCATCATTGCGCGAGTTAATTTTTGAAAGTTATATTGAAACTCATATCCCTTGTCAAAATTTGAGCGATCTTGCATTAACTTATAACCATACTTTAAATCAGCTCCGACAGTGAAATGTTTTCCATTAGCCGCATAAATAACGCAAACATCCTCATTTTCCGCGCTTTTTTTAAAAGCTTCGAGCAACTTTTCTTGAGTCTCGACATCTATAGTGTTATATTGTTCTGGTTTATTTAGCGTTATCTTTCCTATATATCCTTGTTTTTCATACAACACAACATCTTCCATTATACTTACCTCAATTAATTCAAAATTATTTTATAGATTTATATTATTTTGTCAATATGCTAAGAGATAAAAATTTTTGTATCAACTTATTTCAAAATAAGTTTTCTAAAAAGAGCGTCTTAAAACCTTACCTGGAAGAACATCAATAAACTTTTCATCTTCAACGGCAATTTCTCCATTCACAATAACATGTTTAATCCCTTGAGAGAATTGATGAGGTTGGTCAAAAGTAGCCTTATCAATTACCGTTTTTGGATCAAAAATGACAATATCTGCCCACATTCCTTCTCTAAGTAGCCCTCTGTCTCTTAATCCCAATCTTTGAGCAGGAAATGAAGTCATTTTTCGTATGGCTTCTTCTAAAGTTAATAATTTTTTCTCCCGAACATAGCGACCAAGAATTCGCGGATAAGTTCCGTAAAAACGGGGGTGTGGCTTTCCATAACCAAGAACTCCCGTAGGTGATACGCCTTCACCATCCGTTCCAATCATGGTATAGCGCCCCGTCATGATTCTTTGTATGTCTTTTTCATCCATCAGTTCCAGCGTGATCGAAGTTTCTCCCTTATCATCAAGAATGAGTTGAAATAATGTTTCCCATTCATCTTTAAAACCTTTTAATCTTGTAATTTCAGCAAGGTTTTTTCCAACGACGTCTTGCCATTTCTCCGATTTGGTCAATGCGATAAAAATGCGTTCAAATCCTCCATCTTTTATGAAATTTTGCCATTTATCGGTTCCTTCCATGATATATTGTTTTATTTTTTCTCGCTGACCTTCATCTCTTAATCTTTCTAAAATCTTATCGATTCCACCAACATGGCTCCACATCGGAAGCACGGTAATAAGAGATGTCATTCCTCTATTATATGGGTATTGATCGCAAGTGATATTAATTCCTCGGGCATTTGCATCTTCTATCATTAGTAACGTTTCCGTGCTTGCGCCCCATTTGGACACGCCGCCTATTTTATGATGTGCAATTTGCCCTCCAATGCATCCTGACTTTTCAACGATTTCAATGAATTCATTAATCGCCTCAAAGATAGTTTCCCCTTCTCCTCGTATATGGGAGAAATATAATCCCTCATGTTTAGCAACAACCTTAGCCAGTTCAATGATTTCTTCAGTCTTAGCATATGCTTGAGGCGTATAGATTAACCCCGTGCTCATTCCAAATGCTCCTGCTTCCATTGCTTCTGCTATATAGGCTTTCATTTTCTCTAATTCTTCATTATTGGGTGCCCTTTCTTCAAAACCAGGCCCTCCAGCCATTCTAACAGTTCCAAATCCCACTAAAAACGCATTATTTGCAGGACATCCAAGTTTTTCCATTTCCGCTAAGTATTCCTCGAAAGAACGCCACGTGATTTTAAGTTCAACATCAGGCGGAGCTGTTGCCGCAAGGTACTTATAAGCTTCATCGAATTTATCTGGATTAATGGGAGCCAGGCTATCGCCGCAATTACCAATTACATTGGTAATAATCCCTTGACGAATGGTAGATTCTAATTTATTGTCAAATGGAAGCGCATAATCAGAATGAGAATGCGGGTCAATGAAACCAGGGCATACGACCAAGCCACTAGCGTTAATTTCTTTGTTTGTAGAAGACTCACTTAGATTGAAGCCAATTTTTTCAATTTTACCGTTTCTTGCGGCAATATCCGCCTTATAATAAGGATTGCCAGCACCTGAAATTATCTTTCCGTTCTTAATTAAAATATCAAAATTCATTATATAAGATCCTCTGCTTTTTCCGGGATAACCATGTCGGGATGGCGTTTTACATGAAGACGCCCCTCTTTAACAACGATGTATCCATCTCTAATCACCATGTCAACATTTTTCAAATCAAAAAGATTTTTATCTGGATTGCCATCAACTATGAGAAGATCTGCTAATTTACCCGGTTCTAAAGTCCCTATTTTATCATCCATATCAAGAATTTCGGCATTGGTCCTAGTTGCCGTTACAAGAACTTCTTCATTTGAATATCTCAGCTGTGAAAACTTGAATAATTCTCCGATATAAACTCCGGGTAAATAACGGTAGGCATTCATGATTATATCCGTTCCTATTCCCATTTTTATACCCGCTTTTTTCATTTTCTTAGCCACTTTCATGTTCGCCCGTGGTGAAAAGGTAAATCTCCGAGATGTCGAACCAAAATACCCTCCTTGATATTTGAAAATGAGGTCATATATCATTAACGTTGGAATTGCCTCGACTCCTTTTTCTGCCATGAGTTTAATCGTTTCATCAGTACGAGGTAAAGGATGTTCAATTATATCGATTCCCTCTTCGACCGCCCACTGAATGTAAAATCTTTCTGCATCTGAAGTAATTTTTAAATTGAAATTATGAGCTTCATCAATGGCCGCCCTGATTTCTTCACGGGAAAAATGACTACCCGTTTTAATGAAATCTGCACCCCATTTATATTGTTCTCTAACAGCATTTCTCCATTCATCTGGTCCAGAAGCGACAATTGTGGAGTCAAATAATGCTTCATGCTCATCCATTCCCTCAGCACTATGCCCTCCAGTTCCAGTAATGAACTTTCCTGCCGAGAACACGCGGGGTCCTGGAATTCTATTTTGAGCAACCCATTCTTTCAGGCAGAAAGGTACTAATCCTGCAGAAGCAGTATCACGTACACTAGTAATCCCGCATTCGATATAATATCGCATTCGTTCGAGTGCCCGCAGTGTTTGATCTGCTTCATTTAATGCTATTGACACGGATATATCATAATCAGTATAAGTAAGATGGGTATGATTATCAATAAGTCCAGGCATGACGGTTTTCCCATTTAATTCAATCACTTTAGCATCAGTGGGCAAGTCATCTGATTCAATGGGTAAAACGGATTTAATTTTATTCCGTTCAATGACAACAGATCCTTCAAATATTTGCTTACCTGTTCCATCAAAAATTCTCCCTCCTTTTAAAACTAAAGTCCCTTCAGGACCTTTTGGCTCGGGGTTAATAGGAATTCTTCTCGGATCATCGGAGACTACTGTTTTTGTATAATCAATCCATTCATTTCTCATTATAAAATCTCCTTAAAATTGGTTTTTAAATTTTGTCGAATTACGTGATTAAGCATTAATTTGTAATTATTAAATTTAAATTTACTCTTTTTAATATTGTATTAGCAACCATTTTTTAAGAGAAAATTCGATTTTCATTCAATTAGGAATGATAAAATCTAAAAATATTTGTAAGATATAGTAGGATTTTATTTCATCCTTATTTCATAAGAAATATTTTAGAGAAAAAAAACAAATTTGAGGTTTGAAAGGGAGTAATAATAAGAGGATAATAACTTTTAAATTGATTGTATTTACAGGGAGAATATGTGAATTATACAAGTACCGCCAAGACCTATCATGTGAGTTAAGGCGTGCTTGGGAGGCACGGGTATTTGTCGCTTTCCTACTTCATCTCGCATCTGCCAGTAGACCTCAGCAATCTGGCCTATTCCAGTGGGGCCCATTGGGTGACCCATGGATAGTAGTCCACCGCTCGTGTTAATTGGGATGCGCCCGTTGATCTTGGTGGCTCCTTCTTCTACTAACTTGCCTCCTTCTCCTAAAGGACAAAGACCAAGTTGCTCCGATGTGGAAATTTCTTCGATCGTGAAGGCGTCATGTAGTTCTACTAACCCCAGATCAGAAGGACCTATACCAGCGCGTTCATAAGCTTCCTGCGCAGTGACCGCAGTAATATCACGAGAATCTTGCTTGGGGTTGAATTCACTCTTTGATACAGAAGCAGTTACCCAAACGGGATTGGTAATTCCCATCTGCTTGATCATGTCTTCGCTAGCTAAAATGGTCGCTGCAGCCCCGTCACCGGTTGGACAGCAGTGGAGTAATGTTAGCGGATAGTCTATCATGGGTGCATTGTGTACATCTTCAATAGTTATTTCCTCTTGGTATTGTGCATTCGGGTTCAGAGAGCCATTATAGTGGTTTTTTACAGAAACCATGGCTAGCTGATCAACAGTGGTGCCATATTTTTTCATGTGGTTGCGTGCATCCTTAGCAAACTTTCTAATAAATGCCGTTGGTTTTTTAACTTTATTGGGATCGCTTGGTTTTTTCTCTTTAAATAAACTATTTTTACTAGTTAGTTTATCGATGCCAAGGGCGAGAGCAATGTCAAACTCACCCGATACTACTTCTAAATAGGCACCTCGAAAGGCGTAGGATCCTGACGCTGAAGCGTTCTCTACATTAGTTATGGATAATCCAGTTTTACCAAATCGAGAAAAAAATCTTGCTCCAGCGGTTATTCCTTGACCAATGTGACCACACCACCCGCTCTGTATTTGATCCCATTCAAGACCCGATGTTTTTAAAGCACCCTCAATAGCTTCTTTAGCAAGTCCAAATGAAGTTATTTTGTCCCATTTACCATAGCGATGTAAGCCAACACCAATAACTGCTACTTTCCGCATCTTTTATGACCTTCAAATTACTAAACTCTATTTAATATTAACATATTAAACATGTATATTAAACACATGCACTTTTTTGACATTATTCTGCGTCATTGATAATTCTATTAACAATATCCGTAATTTCATATTTCTTAAATTTTTCTAATGCCGTATTTAAACTATTACTAGCTAAAGCAAGTGGATTTCAAATTCACAGAAAACAGCTCGACAAGAATCGGGAATCGTGCCAGGTCTTACATTTTCTCCAAATATTTTTACCTTAAATATTTTTACCTTAAATCTTCCTCTAGGGAAAACTCACGACTAAAAGAAAGCTCGTCAAATACTTCCTTATCTCTTGAAGTCAGTTTATCCATGATTAGTCGACTCAAGAGCTCACCAATTCCGGGACCAAGCATGAAACCTTGCCCACACATCCCTACTGCGTTAATGTACCCTTTAATACCATCCACTCTTCCTAAAATTGGATTTCCATCGGGAGTCATGGGGTACAAACCGCGCCACGTTCTTCTTACCTTGACATTTCTTAACCTTGGTAAAATCTTTATCATGCGTTTTGAAACTTGAGGTAAAAAGGAACTCGTCTCTCGACGATCTGTACCTACAATGCTTGGATTCGGCGTCAAGCAAAATATGATTTTACCTTCTTTATTTTGATAAAAATAATAATTTTTTGAATCTCCAAATTTGGGATCGATGGCAGGTTCAATATCAACCACCATTGTGGAAAAAAAGTTTTTCACTGGCTCAGTAATTCCCGCTTCGTGAGAATCTGGTATCACTGGCAAATCAATTCCTACCATTTGGCTAATCGTTTTGGCACGAGCACCCGCGGCATTAATGACATTTCGAGTAGCATATTTACCTCTATTTGTCCTTACACCAGTTATTTCTTCATTTTTCGTTAAAACATCCACAGCTTTTTCGTTAAACCTATATTCTGCGCCGTAATCTTTTGATTGACGATAAAAAGCGTGTAAAGCTAATAGGGGTGAAGCATTACCGTCTTCAGGGCTATGAGTGCCTCCCTATAAACAATCTTGATTAATTCCCGGTATGATTGATTTAATTTTTTCTGTATCAACGTAATTAATGTTTAACCCATGATTTTTTTATATTTTAACTGTTTTTTTAAGCATGTTTCCGTCTTTTTGCGTGAAGGCTAAAAATATATAACCTCCTTTAGTCCACCATATATCGTCATCGAATTTTTCTTTCCAACTCGAGAAAATTTCGATTGACCTTTGACATAACCAGATTTTGCTCTTTAGAACGTGTGTTGCTCTGATCCCGCCTATTGCGTGCTTGTTATCACCTTGACCGACAGAGGGCAAGGAATCTATTACCAAAATTTTGAGTCCCTCGCTTGCAATTGATAAAGCAGTTGGAACTCCAATACTACCCGCTCCAATGATTATTGCGTCGTATTCAACCATTTTTACTCAACACTCTTTTTGGCTCCAGCTTTAGCAAATACTCCTAAGGGAACTTCTACAAATAATGGTCGCATTGTTCCAGGATTAATTTCTTCTTGAAGAATGCCTTCTTCTCGAAAAATACGATTAACAAGAGGAGTGCAAGTTTTACCACCACATGCTCCCATTCCAATTTTAGTTAATGCCTTTAATTCGTTAAAATCTTTTACTCCTGCCCGAATCCATTTGCGAATTTCTCCTACAGATACTCGCTCGCACCTACAAACTATTGTTTCTTCTTCTAAATTAGATTTGTGATATAATTCTATTGGCTCGTTATAAGTTGTTCTTTCTAATTTGATAGCAACAGCACTTTTAGCGATCTTAGCAGGTAATTTGACAGTAATTAATTTAGTCTTAGGAAACTCTTTAAGAAACCTAGAACGAATGACTTCAAATTCACCTAATTCCCTTTCATTACTCACTACAATAACTTTTTTACTCACTTTAATCTTTTCTGATGTTAATTCTAAAGGAAATGTTACTGATGGCATTTTTTTATCCTTTCGATAATCAATCAAGGTTACTGCTAATCCAGGACATACAGCAACACACTTTCCACAACCCAAGCATTCCTTTTCATCTTTAAAAAATGGCAATTGAGTTATCAAGTCATCTATCGTTTTTATTTGTTCTTGAGGGCAAACTGAGGTACAAGGGTTACAGGGAATTTCTTGATTGCAATGGAAAAGAGGAAAAATACCTTCTTGTTTCCGTGATTTTTCAATATCAATTGGATGTGGAGGTTTAGCTTTCATGAGGTTAGCTTTTTTCTCAAGAACATTGATATCCTCTTCAATTTTAATACCTATTTCCTTTAAAATCTTCAATGCTTCTATTTTTCCCGTAAAAATTGCAGCAGATGCTTCCGCAATTTCTTGAGCATCACCAGTAACCCACACTTTCATGTTAAATTCTCTTGCTTTGCGATAAAATTCATCAACAGGATTGAGACCTACCGCAATTAATATCGTATCGCATTCAAATGTTTTTTCTGAACCTAAAATTAAGTCTCTTTTTTCATTCAATTTTCCGATTGTAATTGATTCCACTTTCTCTTTTCCATCCGCAGATATAATGGTATGATTAGTGTAAATTAAAACTCCCAATCGTCGGAGTTTATCCTCATGAACTTTATATCCTCCACAATAAGGTAAAGCTTCAATTAAACCGACTACTTCGATTTCTGCTTGAATGGCATGATATCCTGCTATTAATCCAACATTGCCTCCACCTACAATGAAGACTTTCCTAGCTGCCTTAACTAAATCTCGATTAACTAGCGTTTGAAATGCACCTGCTCCATAAACTCCAGGAAGCGTGTTTCCCGGAAAAACTAGCATTTTTTCTCTTGCTCCCGTAGCGATTAAGAGATATTTTGGCTTAATTAAAACGTATTCCTTATTATTTTTCAATACGCCTATTATACTATCACTAAAAACCGCTAAAGCAGTACTATTAAGCCATATTTTTACATTAGATAAGGAATTAACTGAATTTCCAAGAATTTTTGCGATTTCAATGCCACGTTTCCCCGCATAAACATCTTCTTGAGATCCAAAAAATTTATGTGTCTGAAGTACTAACTTACCACCAAGCCTATTCTTATCATCAATTAAAATCACGTTTCTATGGTGTTCACCCAATGTTTTAGATGCCGAAAGTCCAGCAGGTCCTGCACCAATAACCAAGATTTCGGTTTCAATGATGGAACAGTTTCCAACAGTCACGGGAGTATCCATTGCGGGTAATTCAGGTATGCCTTCACAGCTTTCTATTTTCATTCCTTCTTTAAGAAGAGTCATGCAGCCCTTTTTTGGGTGTCCATTAACTATAACGGTACATTGGGAACATTGACCGTTTGCACAGAATAGACCTTGAGGGGCTTTACCTTTTTCATGATGTCCAAAAATCTTGATATTATTCATGAAAAGAGCAGAAGAAATGACCATGCCTTCAAATCCCTTCAACTCTTTACCATTAAAACTGAATATCACTTCTTTTTTCTCTGGTATGTTCAGAATGGGGTGCTTTTTTAAAATTTCCATGATGACATTTTCTTAGTTTATTATTCATTCCTTCATAATGAAATTAAAAACGAGTTTACTTTTCTTAACTATTTCAATTCTCATGTAATTTTGAAGCTTTCTTTTCAATTTTATTTATATCGACTATTCGTTAAAAAATTATCTGAATCTGATTCAAAGGATACTCAAATATACTTAAAGATAACTATTTTTAATTCAATTTAAAGCAATTTTATTGAATTAAATTCAATCAATTTAATGGTGCCATAATTTGCCCCATATTATTATCTTTTGAAGAAAATCTATTTGAAAAATTTGATTTTATTTAAAAACCAGAATGAATGGCTATAAAGATTTTTCAAGATGATAATAAGTAAAATCAAACCAGAAAAAAATATAGTTTGAAAAAGAATTTTAATTGCTTGAATAATATTTAATTAATCATGGAAGACTTAAAAGAACAACTCGTACATGAATTATTACAAAAAGATAGTTGTAGTCCAAAAATAGGCACTATAGCGACTAGATTGGAAAAGCCCTCCTCAACATTACATTATAACTTGAGAAAAATGGAAGAAGAAGGCAAGATCCTCGGTTACAAAGCTGTTTTCAATTATAAAAAGATAAATCTTGGCTTCTGTGCTTATGCTCTTATTAAACTAAGAAGTAAAGTATATCATGAAGATGTAAATCTAATGGTTCAAATAGCAGAAAAAATTTCGAAAATCGAAGAGGTGGAAAGTGTTGATGTCATTACAGGAGATTGGGAATTAATCGTTAAAGTGCGTGCTAAAGATCAAGAAGATTATTTCGCAATAATGCAAAAAATTACTAGAGGAAATGATGTCGCTAAATATCACAGTTTGATCTCCCTTAAACAAGTCAAATCTGAACATGTAAATGTTCATGATGATTAGTCTTAAAATTTTAGGCTGTTTTGATAAATATTCATATTGAAGATTTTAAAGAGGAAAAATTTCAATCACCATTGAAATTAAAAATTGATTTTTCAATTCCAAGTATTTTTCGTGCCATTGGTGCTGAGATAAAACCCTTAAGGATTTCCATTTTTTCAACTGAAATATCTCTAACTATGAGTGGCTCTATTATTATATTATTTTCTTTCATGTATGCCATTTTTTCGAGGGAATCATCTTTATATTTTTTATAATCACTATATGCGGAAATAATGACTGCTTCCAATTTTGAATGTACAAAAAAGAGAGTATTTTTGGAATCTAAATACTTTAAATCTTCATTATTTGGTGGATTTACGGGATTAAATTTGATATAATATAACACTATTATATTTAAACCTAATTTTTGAAGATTAGGAAAGTATAACTTTTTAAGTAGCCCTTCTTCAAAGAACTTCTTTTTTTTTCTTGCGACACTATATCGGGATAGATCAACTCTTTCTCCAATTGTTTGCATTGTTGCATTGGGATATTCAATTAGAGCGCAATATACTTTTTTTTCTTTTAAGTTAAGTTCCACCATTTCTCCTGGTTTAAATCAATTTTTTTGAATATTTTCTTCTTTATCGCCATCGATAGAGAAGATATTTTCAAGTAATCTCCAGTAATCATAAAATCTAATAAAATGACTCGTTTCAAAAGGAAAAATAATGTATTCTGGAAGCGACTGTGCTAAAAATCCAAGTTTTCCTAGAGTTTCAGTTTGCATCTCATAGAATTTCTTAAATTTTGTATAGTTTTGAGTGATACTAAATAAAAATCCATTATTTCCTTCTTCAACAGAAAGAAAAATTTCATCAGAATCTCTTACCAATTTACGGGTTTTTACGATTCTTTCTGTAATTGGAATGAGAGGATTGAATTGAGTTAGAACAATTCCCATTAGCTCGCATCCTACTCTATTTAACTGGGGAATGATTAATTCATAGAAATATTCCTCTTCTACTAGTCTATTTCTTATTAAAGCGACTGTTGATTCGTTTAAATCAAATTTTTCAGATAATTCCCTATTATTAGCTTCTGGAAATTTGTTCAATCCATATAATACTATTCCTTCTTTTACTGTTAATTTTTCTTTTTTCTTTTTTTCTTTTTTTGTTGACAATTTTATTCACAATTTTATTTAGTGAATGCTAAAAAATATTAATTTTTGATATGATATATGAGTCATTTCCTAATTAAAAATCTTTTTTTAATTTTATTCAAAAATGAGCATTTGAACTCTATTAAATGCTCACTATTCCATTTTTCAACTGTTGTAATGAAGAAAAGTTAACATTTTATATATTATTAAATTATATTAAATTATGAATTTTGATCTTCCAACAAAAGAAGCAAAATTAATCGTAAATTACAGTGTTAATGTTCAAAAAAACGAAAAAGTTCTCATTTGGGGATCAGTAGATTACATACCCTTGGTAAATGAATTATATAGGGAAGTATTAAGAGCTGGTGGTCATCCTTATACTAGATTAGAC
>JAUXAJ010000093.1 GCA_030620005.1 Promethearchaeota archaeon
CAAACTCGCATCAGCAGACACGAAAACTCGAACATTCCCCGCATCCTTGGCCATGAATATTGATTGTGGATATCCTCCAAGTGGTATTTTTTTCATTCCTTCAGGAAAATTTGGAATCAGAGAAGCCATAAAGCTTATATCATAGTTATCATCTTCGTATCTATACATTGAATCGTTGTTCATATCAACGTAACTATAGATGCTAGATCTTCCTAAAACAGACCATCCGAAAAAATCGACTAATGGACCACCTAGGGCACATGTAGCTCTTGATAGAATAATTCTATTAATTCCTTGTGTTATTGGATGAGGTTCAAAATATTCAATTACTGGAAAATCTGGTCGCGTATCATAAGATAAATTGTCCCGTAGAATTCTATTTGGAAAGATGGTTACTGGAATTTTATCTTTTACATCGGGATCCATCAAGTTTGCGAAAAATATTTCCCACAATAAAGTACTTGTAGATCCGTGATCGTGGCATATCATTATCGAGTTATTGCCTTCGAAAAAATCAATAAAATAAGGGATTTCAAAGATAGGGTTATAAAACTGATCTGGCCCCAATAATATCAATAAGACAGAGCTGTTTAACCTTTGAGTAGCGCTTAGACTTGACTGAACGTTATAAACGTCGTAGCCGTTATCTACTAAGGTTTGTTTTAATTCAGAGCCTCCCTTCCACCAATCCTGAGAATCTTGATCCAAATTATATACTGAGAAATTTTGATTATTTTTTCCTTGATCAATTATGGGGCTTAATAATGGAATAAAAGAAAATACAAATATTATTAGAAATAACGCTTGTTTATAGAAGGACGCCGATTTTCTTTTTTTTCTTGATTTAGTTTCACGGGCTTTTTGAATCCGGCTATTCCTAATAAATATGACAAAACCTAGACCAATAAAAATAGCGCCAGTATAACAAGCAAGAGGAAAATAATTTACAAAAACAGGTAATTCTCCAGGATGAGCAAGCTGATACGCTCTTGTAAAGTCCGAAATTTCTATTCCCATTATTATGAGATATATAGTGACGAAAATATATATTATTCCCTTGCTAAAATTTATGCTCTGTTCCTTTTTTACCATTTTAATAATTCTCTTGATTCTTCTATTTAAACTTGCCTATATTTTAAAATTATATCAAGTATTTTGAGTTTACAAATTAGATCGAAAAGGTTTTTCCAGTAATTTCATTATATAATTTTGAAAACAATTGCGTTGTTTCTTTTATTTCATTTTCTCCCGGTTCAACGCCTCCATAGATAATGTCTTCTATGCGTTTAATGAAAGTATATACGGATTCGGGTTTCTGATTTAATTCGTTGACGCAAATAATAGCATATTCTCGAATTGTTTGGTAAGGTAATCGAGGTTTCTTGTATTTTATATTTACTAGGTCAGCATATGTCAAGTAAATATATGCTATTGCTTCCTTAGGTCGTTCTGATTTAACCAAGATTTTCACGTTTTCAAATTTTTGATTTATTTTAAATACTGGCTCTCCTTTCTTCTTTTTCTTACTTCTTCTTGCCATTTTTATTGACTACCTTTTTCTGTATTTTTTTTAGTTTATTTATTAATTTTTTTTTAGTTTATATTTTTTTGCTCTGTCTTTAATCTTTAACATTTATATATTGTATTTTAAAAATTTAATAGAAATTCTTGTCCAGTAAAATCTAAATATATAGGACTAAATAATTCACAAGTTTCGTAAAAAGTTTTTTCATTTATTTGGAAAGGTCTTCCATAGATTATTTCTTCTATTTTTTGTATGAACGGATAAATTGCTGCAGGATTTAAGCTTAATTCTTTTACAGATATTATCGCAAAATCTCTTATTGTTTCAGTTTCTTTTATTCTTCTACCAAATTTAGCGTTTACTAATTCCATATAAAGGGCGCTAAATAAATACGACAACGATTCTTCTAACCTGCCCGTGTCTTTAAGAATCTTGAGATTCCTCATTTTTCCTTCAAGAGGTAATTTTGCAACTATTGATCTCATTTTTAATTTTCTATAATAATGGTATCCATACGCACTTAACCCAGCGGCTACTCCAATAATTATAGGAATAAAAACCAAAAAAAAATTCTCAAATGGTGCTGGAGTATCATCTACAGTAGGGTCAGTAGTAGAAGCTGTTCCACCACCTCCTGCTGCAGCTTCTACGGTTATTATATTAGTTTCCGAAATTACTCTAGCCTCATAATGAATTAATTTAACTTCGATAGTTTTTTCATCTACCCCAGACGGTATCGTATATGTGTGTGAAAATCTACCGTCAACATCCGTTGTTATTGTTGTAATGATGTCTACATCGTAATACAACCTAAAATCTCTGTCATTTATTCCAAGGGATGTATTAGTCGACGACACGATTCGCCCTGCTATGACAAAGCCTTCACCTTCGGTTGCAGTGGGTTCTATATTCCAAAAGCAAGTAATATCTGAAAACACCTTTACATTAACTGAAGTTTCCGAATAATTGACGTGTGGAGGGCTTGTAAAATTTAATTTTAAGGTTAATTCGCTCACTCCACCTATCAATGCTGTAGATGGTACTTCTACTGAGCGATAGTCTCCTAAAGTGTATGTCGTGAAATTCTTGCTAAAAATTGAGATATTATTAATAAGCCAAGTATAATTGATTAAAGCATTGGGAATACCTGTTCCGTTTTCATATGTTAAATAGCCTTGTAAGGTAAATTGTTCTCCCGAAAATTTTGGAGTTGATGGATTAACCGCTGAAATTCTTGATGTAGTATTAGTATAAATGACAGCATAATTTAAATAGTTAATGACAAGATCATCCGTTACATTCACTTGAATCATATGACCGAGTTTAATGTAAAGAGATTTTGGTATAGTAAAATTAATTGTAAATTCTCCATTTACATTTGTGGTATCGTTAAATTGAGAATATTGAAAACCGTCTACAAGCAAAGACACATTTCCATTCTGCAGAGGTCCTAGTATATCTATTTCAACCGTTCCTTCAATTGTAATATTAGTTCCAGGAGAGTAAGGATTAATGATCGAGTTGTTTATTTCCGCCGTATTGGTTATATTTAAGTCGTAATCCACTGCTGGTGCTGAAATATTCGGTTTTGAATCGTGATTTGAAAAATAATTATAATTATCTGGTAAATTAGAGAATTTAGAATTTGTATTGAAACTAGATTTTATATTTGAACAAATAAAAAATACATAAATTGAGATTATTACAATTAAGAGGCATTTTCTGTTAAAATTCCACTTATTTTTTTTGATAAAATCTCTCAAATAAAACACCTAATTTTTAATATAGCCAAAATATTTCAATATTTTCATATCTCTGTATAAAATAATGTTCTGGAGAGGTATATGTTTCTTCAGGATAGAAAGAAATGAATATCTGTGTAATCTCATCATCCCATTCTCCACCTTCACCAACTGTGAATGTGATGTCAAATTCTCCTTGAGGGTTAGTGACACTTGAATTGGTTGAAAGAATTATAGCCCCATTTTTAACAGTAGCATTCACAATAACGCCGCCCATTCTTGTATTGTTATCCCAAGTTAAATTACCAACAATATGGCATGTATCTCCATTAATCCATCTATCGGGTATTAGTTCCATATAGAAATATCCTACAAGCGAACAATTTGCAGTTACATTTAAAGCGATTAAAGAACTACTGCTACTAACCATAGAATTTATTAAATCTACTACGCTAAATTGCATATCATAGTGCTGAATGCTTCCGTTAAAGTCGATTCTAATTAGATATGACCCGGAAGGACAACTAATATTTATCTTAACATCTTTGAAACTAAAAGTTCCATCGTCGTTAATGGGTAAAATTTGTTGTGATCCTTGTGTTATTAAGAACTGTGAATAATCATTTAATGTACCGTTTTCTAATAATAATATTCTTACTCCTAGACCTCTTGAATAATTTCCATATTGAGAACAATTTAATCTTCCGGATATTGTAAACGAAGTTTCATTTCTCATGACATTAAAATTACTTGCTTGATATATAGATATACTAATGGATTCATTTATTATAATATAAGTAGCGTTGATAGTTACTTTCCCCGAAAAATTTGCTATGATAAAATGCAATCCAGCATGCCAAAAGGATGTGTCTACCAAAAAACTATAATTTCCATAGTCATATGCATTTAAGTTGGTAGAATTTAATGGAGAATTAGTATAAACATCGAAAATCGTAACTAATCCGATTGCATAAGAGCCAGATTGATTTACATAAACCGTGAAATTAATAATTTCACCACGCTTGCATATTAAAGGCTTATTTATATTTGTATAATCTTCTATTGAAGCGTTTCCATTTATGTACAACAATATTACAATATCTTCAGGATTTTTAACCTTTAACTCATATATTCCATCAACAGAATCAGTAAAATTAATAGGATCAATTACAGATAAAAAATCAAATGTCTTTTCATCTTCAACATTAAATGATACCAAATTTAATCCTACCAAATTTAATCCTACATAAGAAATTATTCCAGAAAAATTGATTTTTAAGGAGAAATTCTTCTGAGGAGTAGCAAAATCATCCACATCAAAAACAAAATAAAATTGTCCAGTTTCGTTACAATGATATTTATTATTATCTTGTTGAGGATAAGTACCACTTCCTTCCTCCAAATAATATGAAACATCATCTATACCATCGTACAAAAAGACTTCTATTTGTCCAAATTTTATTGGTGCTCCCGTATCGCCATCAATTAACTTACCGTAGACTATGAATTGAGTATCGTATGGTCCGCTCCTGTTAATTGTGTGAGGATCTGGCCCAGAAAAAAGAGAAATATTAATGGGTGCGTTTAAAATAAAATAAGAGTAATTAATTTGCCACGTACCATCTTTGGAATAATTGACACAAACCAAGTGAGGCCCTGCAACTGTATTACTATCTGTAATGTAAGTAATGTTTGCCCATCCATCCATTAATGACGCTTCACCAATATAGGTTTCATTAGTTATATCATAGAAATATACTTTTTCGCCATCATTAATTAGATCTTTCCCCCATTGTAAGTATACTGATAAATTCAAATGACCATTTCGATTGATGGTAAAATCATTCGTACATGTTCCATTTATGAAGAAATCGAAGATAAAGATGCTGGGATCTTCCACGCTTAAATTTACTATCAATATTGAGGAACAATTAAGCTCAGGTAATTCAAACAAAACGGGATATGGATTCATTGAATCATGTGTATAATCAAATGTCCCATTAAATACAAGTATTAAGGTGTAATTACCAAGTTGCGTATCTGGTTGCACTCGCATGTTAATATCAAACTCATTACTTCCAGTAATATCAAAAAACTCGTTAGGGTCAATAGGGTTTAACATATAAGAATAATCGCCACTTTCATTATACATTTTTAGATTAATTTCTGCGTAACCAATACCATTGGTTAAAAGATCGGTTAGGTTAAACCCAATATTAAATTGAGGACCGCTTTCGGTGCGGTTAATTATTGGAGGTGTTGGTCCTGTTAATGTGAGTGGATCGAATATTATTGTTTCATTAAGAATGAAATATGAATAATTATATTTGTTTAAAACGCGAGCATAAATTAAATTTGGACCCGCAGCGATACTATCTCCTATTTGCCACAATATTGAAGCATTCCCTTGAGAATTTGATACATCGGTACCAATCGAAATATCCCCTCCGCTAACATATTTATAAAACTCAACGGTTACTCCTTGAGCCGGCGTGTTATCCTTCGCAAACGTCACATTCACAGATATATTAAGGTTCTGGTATCTTTTCGCAAAGAATAAATTAAATAGATTTGGAGGGTTAGGAAAATTCGATGGGGTTCCATTAATGTAAAGGTCTATATTATATTGCAACGCTTCTGTAACATTAAATTCGACCCTATCGCTTGAATCGTTCATGTAACCCACGGCAAGCCCAACATTGTTCCATGATCCGTTAAAATCAGCTCTTATCTCGTAAAATCCTGGGGGAGTATTTATGTTAACGGTAAGAACTTCGTTAAAATCGCCATTCTCATCCGTATTAGTGAAATTGGGAGTAAAAGAATTTGGCACTTTTGTTTCAGTTCCGTTAATAAATAGAATAAAATCAACCGTTGCTCCTTTTACTTTGCTATTATATATTGGATCATAAACATAACCTTGGACATTTGTATCATGAACTGGTTTTGAAACGTTTACTTCAGTAGGATTTACAGAAGTAAGATGGACTTCTACGTCTCCAAAAACAACATATTGAGTAAAATTGTAAGTTTGTGGATTGTATACGGCAGATATGTTATGGGGTCCAACAATTTGATTATTGTCAATATCAATCAGAATTGAAGTTTCTCCACGAGCGTTCGTCGTATTTGAACCATGATCTTGGCCGGTAGTTAAATCGGTAAATGATATCGATTGATCCACGACAGATCCGGTATCAGAACTTAAAGTAGCGGTTATATTCGCAACTTGGCCTCTGTAACCACTTGTAAAATTTGAAGATACGACGATTTCGTAATCGTGCGTGCTTGGAGCATTTCCGACAAAACTATCGTAATACACATCCATTTGGACCCATTCACCGCCTCCAGAAACATCTGTCGGTACGTATATTTCAGCCCAGCTGTAAATATTTTTATATTTTATTATGATTGTATCTTCACCTTCTTCATCATCATATTGTTTATTGACATTCCTGCTATTAAATCCGTCAACGAAACGACTTGCTACGCCAAAAGACCTTGAAAAAACACAAAACGCAGACGCAAAGTCTGACCAAACACCTTGTTCGGTTTGGCAAAACCATTCTACTGTATCAGCTCCTTCAGGAGCCGGATTGTAATCGGCTGGATCAACTGGAAAATCAAAATTATATTGAAGATAATTTCTTATTTTGTCAGCAACGATAAATGCGTTATCCTCGTCTTTAATTACATTGTCGTTCAAGTAATTCCAATGAGAATTAAAGTTGGGATTATTAGCTTTATAAACGCTTAATGATGGTGGGAGTTGCAAATATTGGTCTTTTATTTCCACGGGGGTGAAATCTTCGTCTTTTGCAGTGCTATTTATTTCTTCACCAGTAGGAAGATTCAACCCAAAAAATTCGTATGACATGTCTATATTACCTTCAAAATAAAAATTAAGACTTAATACACTACAATTAAAATCGTCTTTGTAAAGAACAGTGGAAGAATCGTCTAAATTAGGTGCTTGAACGCTATCTTCCATTATAAAAGGTATAGGAAAGAGCGAAGGCGCGACAAACGAATTAACTCCCTGACTAGGGGTTAAAGGCATTTTTATCCGCAACATGTCTGAATCAGGGTGATAGTCATTATAATCACCGTAAGAATAAAAAGAATAAACATCCTTAATTGCTGATGATTTCCATGAGTCACCAGTATACTCGTCAAAACACTCATATCTCCATAATCTTTCCGAAATCTCGCTAAGGGAACGAAAATCGTAAATTCTAAATACTTCTTCTTCTGAAAGTAAAAGCGCAGCTATAGCCATTGCGTAATCGGATAAATTTAATTCATCTATTTCTCCATCAAACATATCGAATAAGGTGTCAAGCAAATCTGCCATCTCTTCTTCGGTCAAGTTTAAATCTGAAAACAGATCCATAAACCAACTTATGTTAAAAGGAAATGGAGGTAACATTAGTTCCACGTCTTCAAATTCTGCTTCAGCTAATTGATTATTTGGTGTTAATTTTTCAGTCCCTAACAATAAATTAATTAACGCTGTTGAAAACGCAAACATTGCTATTAATAGACCAGCAATTATTACGACTCCAATAATTCTTTTTTGGCTAAACGTCGATTTTAAGAGGTCTCTTTGTATTTCAGACATGAAGACTTAGAATAACTCGATAACTTAGAATTATAATAAAATTACGATATATATAATTATTTACTTATTTAATTTTATATTTTTCATTTCTCAAAATTGATATTTTTTAATCTGTTTTTTTAAGTTATTTGTATTATCTCAGGATTATAAAATAAGGATTAGTTTTAATGAGAGGAAAATTTTTGTCGGAAACATTAAATTTCTAACAACGATAAAAAAGCATGTAAAAATAAACGATGATATTTTGAATTTATGAAAACCATAATAAGCTGAAATTTAGACGGATTTAATTTAAAACTCATAAGAACATTTTGTACATAATAATTTCTTAGCATAGAATGGTTTAGGAATATAGCTAATAATTCGAGTTCGGTCTTCAATTTCTTTAATAGCAAAACCTGTAGCCCCACAATTTGGACAAACTCGTCTTCCAGTCCCCTTACTTCCACTTGGACTCGTAATTGTCGGCGTTTCAGTACTAGGGATGGAACTACCCATATCAGGCGTTACTGTAGTTTCAACGGTTCCAAAACTAGATGCTTGAGAAGGTGCACCCTGTTGCGCTAAGGTGGATTGCATTACAGCTTGAGGCTCTTTTAATTCTTGAATCCTTTTCTCCTTATAAGCTAATTCTCCTTGTAATTTTGCAACTTGGGCTTGCAATGGAGCAATTTGTTGTTGTAGCAAGATATTTTGTTGTTCTAATTGATTTATTTTGTTATCCTTATCTGCAAGTTGTTCTTTTAAACTTGAAAATTGGGAATTCATTTGATTAATTTGATCTTGAAAGCCATCAGCAGTAGATAGAAGTGATTCGATTTGTTTTTTTAATCGATTTATCTCTTTATCTCTTTCTAAAAGGAATAAATTAAGTTCTTCAAGTTGTTTTTGTAGTTGATCAAAATCTTGTTGTGAAGGACCACTAGGTGCTGGGGGAGCAGGTGTTGGAGTGACAACGGAGGGTTGTGGTGTTGGCAAAGTAGGTGGAAGCATGGTAGGTGGTTTTACTGGAGGGGGCATGGTAGGGGGTTTTACTGGAGGTGGCATGGTAGGTGGTTCAACTGGAGGTGGCATGGTAGGTGGTTTTACTGGAGGTGGCATTTGTTCCTTTTTTTCATCATCATTTTTTTCGTTATCTGACATAATAATCTTCTTTTTTAATATTTATTGAATATAAAAATAATTTTATAATTTTGATATGGTGTCAAAACATATTAAGTAACTTCTTAAATAAAAGTGTTTTGAAATTTTCTAAAAACTCCCAGTAACTTCTTAAATGGCCTTACAATACTAGAGAGAAGGAATTGATTTGTTCTTATTAAAATTCATGAGAAATTTATTCAAAAACAATCCCAAAAGGGGCTAAGATTATCTTTAAGTGCTGGAATTAGTTTGTTATTAGTATAATTCAGTATTTCTTCGCTTGATTTTCTGGGCTTTTCTTCAATCATTTTATTACACTCGTCGTTGAGAACTTTTAAGCAATTATATACTGCTATTGCTTGTTTATCAAGCTCGTATCCACCTTCTAGTGTGATTAAAATTCTTTCTTTAGCAAATTCTTTTGCGAGACCTTTAAGCATTTTTAAATAATTCGCTGGAGCTTGATAAGTCCAACCCATTCCCGTTAAACTGTCCGTCCAATGCGTGTCAAAGCCAGCAGAGATAAGAATAAATTCTGGGTTAAATTCATTGCAGATTGGTGAGATTATTTCATTAAAATAAATTGGAATGACATCGTCAGCCGATCTAGGAGGCATTGGATAATTAATTATTTTTCCTTTTCCTTTACCCGAGCCAATCTCTCCTGTAAATCCAGTACCAGGGTAAAGCGTCCTGCCGTCTTGGTGAGAATTAAACATTACTAGCTCTCCATCGGATTTTGAACCGTTATAAAAGATATCAGATGTTCCATTACCAGCATGACAATCCCAATCAACAATAACAACTCTTTTAAAATTTTTTTCTCTAAATAAATACTCTGCTGCGATTGCCACATTATTAAAAATGCAAAACCCAGAACATTTGTAAGAGTTAGAATGGTGACCTGGCGGTCGAACAGCAGCAAACGTATTTTTTATGTTCCCACTTAGAATAGCGTCTATGGCTTTTAGATTTCCACCAACCGAGCACAAAGAAGCTTCGAAAGTTTTAGGGGATACAGAGGTATCCATATCAAGATTTTGGATGCGGCCTGTTTTTTCAGAAAGCTCGCAAACATCTTTTACTTCTTTAATTAAGCTTTCTTCGTGAACATATTTTATCTGTTCTAAAGTGGCTTTTATTGGTTGAATTAATTTGAAATTTGGATCGTTTAACACTCCTTTTTCTTTCAAAAAATCCATTATTGCAACTAATCTTTTATGACTTTCAACGTGGACCCCAATTCTATGTTCTAGATATATATCGCTATATACAATTCCAGTTGTCATTTAAAATCCTGGTGATATTAGAATATAAAATTTTTTATAATAATAATTTTAGATTTAATTATTTTATATATATACGCATTATATTAAATATTTAGAAATTGTATTAAACTCATATTTATTAAAATTTTTCTTAAAAGTGATAATTCCGTGAGTGTTATTAAAGAATATGCCATTAAAATCGTTATTATCGGAGAACCTGGGGTAGGTAAAACAAGCTTGGTTCAAAAATTCGTATCCGGACACTTTTCTAAAGATTATCGATCTACAATTGGCACTAATATTTTTACAAAAAAAATAAATTTAGACGAGAGAATAAAAGTAACAATGCAACTGTGGGATATTGCAGGTCAGGAACGATGGGTTTTAATGCGCAAACCTTATTATAAAGGGGCAGATGGAGCTTTAATCGTCGGCGATTTAACAAGAAAGAACACGTTTTATCAAATAGAGAAATATTGGGTCCAAGACCTTAAGAAATATTGCAAAAATCTACCAATTATTTTACTCGCAAACAAAAACGATTTAAAAAGAGATATAGCTGAAAAAGAAATCTTACTATCGGGAAAAAGATTAAATTTTAAAGAGATACTAGTTACATCAGCAAAAACCGGAGAAAATGTAGAAAAAGCATTTAAAATTATTTCAGAGCAAGCAGTAAAACATTATTCATAAAATTATGATAAAATCGGGCCCATTTCAACTTGATTCCAATTTAAACACCGCTCGAAACATTGCTTTGGCGGAAGCGTTAAAAAAATACTTTGACTGTTCCTACACGGAGTAGTTGCAATCGTCCGTTGCCGACCTACCATTGAGTTAAGAGGATGTCCGGGGATTTCCAGATTTTTTGCTACGGTTAATTGGCTTATTCTTTATATTTTAACAAGAATCTTTATGAACTTTCTTTCTTCAAGTGCCAAATATCTTTCAAAAGTTTTTTGAATATCCCTTAAAGGAACAATTTCTGAAATTAACTTGCTTGCATCAACTTTACGTTGTTCAAACAACTTAATTGCACCTAAGATGTCTGTTCGATCATGTCCTAAGCACCCTTTTAAGCATATTTCCTTGTTATTCATCAAAAATATGGGAAATGAAATGGTACCTTTGAAAACTCCTTCTAATAGGATTGTCCCTCCTCTTTTTATTAAACCAATCGCCATCAATAGTGATTTTTCATTTCCAGCACAATCAAAAATGAAAGTCGGTTCACCTTGTTTTTTTATGAACTTTTTAATTTTTGGCTTGCTTGCAGGAAAACTTTCAGTAGCGCCCATTTCCATTGCTTTCTGTCTTAAAAATTCATTAGGTTCGATAACTGTAATATATTCCGGGTTTTTTTCAATTAATAAATTATTTAAAAAACATAAACCAATATTTCCGCCACCGATAATCATTACTTTCTCATTTTCTCCGATATTGGATAATCTCATACCTCGTAATGCATTTGCAAACGATTCTATCATCGTAGCCTCCTTGTAAGATGTGGAAGCGGGTATGTGAAATAAGTATTTTTTAGGGACTTTACAAAATTCAGCGAAGCCCCCATTTTTAAAGATTCCGAGACCATCTAATTTTGAGGTTGAGATGTCAAGCAAGACATTTATGCCGCACACTTTATCACCTAATTTTACATCCATAATATTTTCTCCAATTTCAACCACTTCTCCCGAGAATTCATGACCCATAATTAAAGGTGCCTGATATATTTTATATTTGTAATTAGAAATGTCCGTTCCACAAATTCCGCAATAATGAACCTTAACAATAACATCTTCAGGTCCGGGATTAGGTTCAGGGTAATCTTCTCGATATAAGAGTTTTTTTACATTTTCAAAGACAGCAGCTTTAATCAGTTACTCAACTCAAAAAATTTTTTAAATGATAATATTATTTCTATGATCTTTTATTTAATCTTTTCTCTAAATTAATGAAAAAATCTCAAAATTTATTGAAATTCAATTATTAACAATAATATCATTCATTTTTAATTTAAACAATGCCAAATGCAGAATATTACGGATTTATTGGTAAGTTATTAAGAATCGATTTAACTAATAAATCAATTTTAAAAGAGAATATAAATCCAGAAAAAAGTTTTTTGTTTTTTGGTGGAGCCGGATATGCTTGTCGATATTTATTTGATTTAATTGATAAAGACACAGATCCTCTTTCTCCTCAAAATATTTTAATGGTAATGACAGGACCGCTTTGTTTAACGGGTGCACCCTCATTTGGAAGGCTCGCTATTTGTTCAAAATCACCTCTTACGGGTTTATGGGGGGAAGCTAACTGTGGAGGGTTTTTTAGTTCAGAATTGAAAAAAGCCGGTTACGATGGCTTAATTATCTCTGGAAAATCAGAAAAACCAGTATATCTAAAAATCGATAATAATAAGGCTGAAATTTTAGACGCTTCAGGATTATGGGGTAAAGGTATTAAAGAAACGCACGAAAAATTAAAAATTAATGCTGAAAATTTAAAATTTAAGGTCATGTGTATAGGTCAAGCTGGAGAAAATTTAGTAAAGTATGCTAACATAAATTCCGAAGGAAGATCAGCCGGACGGACGGGATTGGGCGCCGTAATGGGATCTAAAAAGTTAAAAGCTGTAATAGTAAGAGGCACCTCAAATAAACCAAAAGTAGCTAATCCTGAAAGATTTAAGGAGATTGTAATGAAAACAACAAAATATATACTCAATGCAACGGCGACGAAAGGATTAAGAGAATATGGAACAAGTGCCGCAGTATTGCCTTTTCATTCCATTGGAGATCTACCTATAAAGTATTGGTCACAGGGAGAATGGGACGATGTTTATAAGATAAATGGCGATAAGATCAAGGAAGAATACTGGATTAAAAATAAATCGTGTTATAGTTGTCCCATCGCGTGTGGTAAAATAATTAGAATAGGAAATAATGAAACAGAAGGTCCTGAGTACGAGACAATAGCTGGTTTTGGTTCCATGATATTAAACAAGGATTTGGAATCAATAGGCATGGCTAATCGTTTATGTAATGATTTTGGTTTAGATACAATTAGTTGTAGCAGCACGATTGCTTTATTGTACGATATATACAATAAAGGGTTCGTTACAAAAGAAGATTTAGATGGTTTAAAATTGGATTGGGGTAACTCAAATTCAATGCTTGAATTAATTAATAAGATTGCGTTCAGGAAAGGAATTGGAAATTTATTGGCAGAAGGTTCTAATGCCGTAGGTAAAGAATTTAACATATCCAATGATGATATTGCCACAATTAATAATTTAGAGATCCCCTATCACGACATAAGGGCTTGTTATGGTTTATCGCTAACTTACGCGTTTGCTCCCCGAGGTGCGTGTCATACGACTGGAGACGTTTTTAAGGTTTTAAAAGAAGGGAATGAAGTTGATTTTTCTTCGATAGGAATAAAAAAAATGAACTTGTTGTCAAACAATAAAAAAATGGCAAAATATTCTGCCTTATTACACGATTACAGGGCCATTGTAAACTCAAGTTTAATATCTTGCTTTTTTTCAAATCCACCTCCCGAATATATGGCCGAGCTTATTGAAAATTTAATGGGATATGAATTCAACCTTGAATCGATTAAAATCACTGGAGAAAGAATATTTACCTTGAAAAGATTATTCAACATAAAAATGGGCTTAACATCTAAAAATGATTACATTCCAAAAATAGCCTTAACTCCGACTAAAGAAGGGGCAGTGAAAGGGATGACTCCTGACTTTGAAAAATTGAAAATGCATTATTATGATATAAGAGACTGGGATCCTTTAACTGGAATACCAAGCCAAAATAAGCTGAAATATTTAGGTTTAAATAATCTATAACATTAAAAAAAGATTTAACATGATTTAAAATAAAGATCTTTTAGGAGGATTTCAAAATTGACGGTTGATAGAAAAGAAGAGCATATTGCGGGAGGCGGCATCATACGTAGTATAATATTAGGTTTGAATGACGGGTTGATCTCTACATTTACATTATTGGTTGGAGTTGCTGCCGCAACATTGATATCAACTGGAGGGAATACCATTGTTATTCTAACTGGAATTGCAGCCATGGTTTCTGGAGCGATTAGCATGGGACTTGGTGAGTACATATCATCAAAATCAGAATATCATTATATTAAAAACGAGATTAAAAGGGAAAAAGCGGAGATTGAATTATTTCCCGACGAAGAAAAAGAAGAAGTTAGAGATATATTTAAAAATATGGGATTTAAGGGCGAAATACTTAACTCAAGTGTTGAAACGATTACATCGAATAAAGAAACTTGGTTAAATTTCCTTCTTAAAAGTGAGTTAGGTTTGGAAGATCCTGAAAATCCTGTAATTGGAGCAATATTGACATTTCTTGCATTTATTCTTGGGGCATTAATTCCACTTTCAGCTTATTTTCTAAATTTAGGTATAATTTCATTAGTGATATCTTCTATAGTTTCGTTTTCTATGCTTGCTGTAGTAGGGGCAACAAAAACGAGAGTAACGGGAGGATCGAAAATAAAAGGGGCCGTAGAAATGTTATTTATCGGATTAATTGCTTGTATTATTTCGTTCACAATAGGTACATTTTTAAAACTTTAATTTATTAAAGAATAAAATCGAAGGTTTAAATTCTTGAGTTTCTAAGTTATTGATTTTTATTAAATTTTAAATTAAATTTAAAATCATTTTTCTATTATTTGTCGTAGAATTTGAATTAATTCAAAAAACAGGGAAAAAAATTATAGTAGTTTTAAAATTAACATTTTTTACTGATTTTTCCAAATACGATTGCGAACATGTAATTTTCGAAACAGAAGACCTTAATAGAGAGAAACTAGAAGAACTTCTGAAAGTAGCTAAAGAAATTGAGAATTATTTTACCCATGATTAAAACTATCTAAATATGGTAATTTTAATAATAGAGAATTAAAAGTTCAAAACAACTGATAATCTAAAACATCAATTATTTATACAAAACTATCTTAATACTAATTTAATAAATATTATCATAATTTAGGCAAATATTATACATAATACTTTAAAGGGTGATATTTTATAACGCTTTCTGATATTGGTTGGATTAATGTTATCACGATCTTAATTAACTTTTCGTTCAATTTAGTATTTGGCATTTTCCTATTGCTTTTATCAAGGAAGTTAAAGGCAAAGCTGTTGCTTTTTTTTGGTTTATACAATATTTCTTCTGCGCTATTATGGTTAGGTAATATTCTTGATATAATCGTGATATTCTCAACTGGGAATAATATCGACAATAGTACCAGTATTGTGGGGCTATTAAGCATTATTTGGTACACACCTGCAGGATTTTTAATGGTCTACATAGGTACAGAGATTTTAATCCCTCAGAAGAAGTGGTACTTGCTTTCATTTTTCATTTTCTTAAGTATCATTTTCGTAATAATTGTATTTATTGACACTGAAAACTCATTAAGCTT
>JAUXAJ010000043.1 GCA_030620005.1 Promethearchaeota archaeon
TCGGGAAATAACCTCCTTAAGAAAGAACGAGTGCTTGGGAGGTTAAACACGCAATTATCTGGAAAAGTAGAATGGTTTTTAGATAATGAAGTAATAATATAAATATACAAAAAACTTAATATTTAATCAAAAAATTTTAAATATTGTTCAGAATAATTTAGTATTGTAAAAATTCAAAAAGTATACATAGTATAAAACGATTTTCTATGAAAAAAGAGAAAGAATTTGACGAAATCGACAAGGCAATCGTTAGATTACTTCAAAAAAACTCCAGAACATCGTATAGGGAGATACAAGATCAACTAAAAATATCTATTGGAACCATTCATAATAGAATATCTAAGTTAAAGGAGAATAACATTATCGAGGGCTACACGCTAAAGCTCAATAATGTTAAACTAGGGTATAAACTAACGTTTCTTATTAGAATTCAAATCGATGGCAAGTATACAGAGCAAATATTAAACGATTTAACAAAAAAGCCAGAAATTTGCTCTATCTTCTACACTACGGGTGAACAATCTGCCGCCTTAATATGTAGGTTTAAAGAATCTGAAGACGTTCATGATTTCATCCGAGCCTTGAATGAGAAAGAACACATCCATCGAACCGTTTCTAACATGGTGCTTAAAGAGTATAAAAACACGTCGTTTGTAGAAATCTAATTGAAGTAATCTTGAATTTCATTGGTAAACCACTAATGTTTTTATAATTAATTTAAAGATCTCTATATCATAAAATTTTTAAAAATTACAAAATTCAAGATATTATTAAAAAAATATTGAAGAAATAAAAAAAGATTGATAGAAGAATGTCGGTACCAATTATTATACTTAAAGAAGGCACGGAAGACGTGCGAGAACGAGAAGCTAGAACGCAAAATATCAACGCCATGATTGCCATTGCTGAAACCGTGAGAACTACTCTCGGCCCTAGAGGAATGGCTAAGATGATTGTAGATTCTTTAGGCGACGCAACTATTACCAGTGACGGGAACGAAATTTTGCAGAAATTAGATATTGAAAATGTAGCTGCGATCATGATGGTGAATCTTGCTAAAGCAATTGACGATAAAATTGGCGATGGGACAAGTTCCGTCGTAATATTTACTGCTACCTTGTTAAAAAACGCCTTAGAATTGATAGAACAAACAATTCATCCAAAACATGTAACAGATGGCTTTAAACTCGCAGCAGATAAAGCACTTGAAATTTTGAACGAGATTGCCGAGAAAATTACAAAAGATGATGATGAAGTTCTTAAGAACGCCGCTAAAACTGCTATGAACTCTAAAGATCTTGCCCCACTAAAAGATTTTTTCGCTGATCTGGCGTTAAAAGCAGTAAAAAACATTGGATACAAAAAAACTTTTTCGAAAATTGGAAATATAAAAATTGTAAAGGTTCCTGGAAAATCTCTTAAGGATTCTAAACTCATTAAAGGTGTTTATATACAAAAAGAGAAAGTAAATCCAGCAATGCCAGACAGTATAAAAAACGCAAGGATTGCCGTAATCAGAAGAAAACTCGACGTAACCAAAACTGAATTTGACGCTCAAATCCAAATACAGAGTCCAGCTGATATTCAAAAGTTTTTGGACCAAGAAGAAAAAATTCTTCTAGATTACTTGAAAATTTTTAAAGATCTAGGGGTGAACGTGGTCGTCAACAATCAAGACATTTCGGATAAGTTTGGAGCGTATTTAGCAAGAGAAGGAATAGCAGCAGTTAAAAGTTTAGGCGATAGCGATATGAAAGCAGTCATGAAAGCCGTTAGAGCTAAACGCGTTGACGATTTAATAAATTTATCTGAAAGTGACTTGGGTTTTGCTGAAACTGTCAAGTTCGAAAAAATGAATAAGGACGAATACGCTCAATTTCTTGGGTGCAAGAACCCTAAGTCAGTTACAATATTGCTACAAGGAGGCCTTGACAAGGTTTTAGACACCGCAGAAATAACTTTAAAAGATGTGCTATCGGTGATTGCGAAAATAATTGACACGCAAACCGTCGTAGCCGGTGGCGGCGCTATTTATATGGAACTTGCCAAGAGATTAAAATCATATGCCAACGAAATTAGCGGTAAGGAACAAATGGCAGTTACGGCCTTTGCTCTCGCGCTAGAAGAAATTCCAATAACTTTAATTAGAAACGCAGGCTTGGAAGAAATAGAAAAAATGACAGAATTAAGAGCCGCTCATAAAACAGACGAGGACAAATGGGTCGGAATTGACACCATTACAAATACTATCGGAAACAATTTTGAAAAAGGCATAGTAGAACCAGCTGAATTGGTCAGCCAAATTATTAAATCTGGAAGCGAATTGGCAGTTTTGATTTTAAGGATCGACAGAATTATTCGCACTAAAAGTTAAAGCAAATAGATATATTTTTTTTTTATATTTTTTCTTATTAACTAGTAATTATTTCAAGATCGAAATTCAGCGCCAAATGATTTTTTTTTTGCGAAAAATTCAAATTTAAATTTAAATAACTTTGAACATTAATTTTAAATCACTTGATCAAGAATGATTAAAAAACATTTAAATTAATTATTTTAATGCCAAACGAATATTTAAATTACATGGAATCTAAGCCGTTAGAACTAGAAGATATGATAAAAAAAAATCCAATCGCATACATTCCTTTCGGTGCGTTGGAGTGGCACGGCGAACAAAATGTTCTTGGAGTAGACAGCATAAAAGCAACTGAAATATGTAGAAGATCGGCAAAAATTACTGGTGGTGTGCTTTTTCCATGTGTAAATTATGGGGCGTTTCAAACAATGAAATTTCCATACACTTTAAGGTTTAAAAAGCGTCCCTATTGTAAAATGACGAAAAATTTAGTAAAAAGTCTTTATGATTGGGGATTTAGGATCATAATCTTATTAACGGGACATTATCCAGAAGCTCAAATTCAACAAGTTAAAAAAGCGGCCCGGACGATTAGTAAAAAGCACGCGGATTGTTTTGCGTTAGGAATAGCCGAACAATGCCTCGTGCCCGATCTTGGTTATTTTGGAGATCACGCAGCAAAATGGGAAACTTCCATGATGCTTGCCATGAATCCCGATTTTGTTGATTTGGAACGGCTTCCTAGTGGTTTGAGTTATCCCGAGAGGACAATTCGACACGGCGTTTGGGGAATAGATCCTAAAGAACACGCTTCAAAAGAAATTGGCGAAAAAGTATTGAACGAAATTGTAAAAAAATTATCTCAAGCAGTATTAAAAGTCAAGGAAACCCATTCAATCGAGCCCTTTCAAGAAATTTACGCTAATTTTACCCTGGCAAAAAAGAGAATTCGCAAGGACTTGAACAAGTTTTTTGAACTTAATGGAGTTGGGAACAAGAAAGAAGGAATCGCAATCTTGAAGTGGATCTTGTTTAAAAGAAAAAAACAAGATGTTAGTTATCAATATAAGAAAAAGCGAGATTGAAACTAACATTTTTCCTAATTACAATGCTTAATAAACAATGAATTAATATCTTGATTTTTTAAATTTTTAATCTTAATTTTTTGTTTTTTAACCTAAAGAGATAATGGAATATTTTCAAATAAAAGTTAAGAATTAAGAATTCGGTAAAAGCGCTGATGTTATTGACCATTATTTTTTATAAAGAATTAAAAACACCGATTTAAATCAGAAAAATATTTGTATTCAACGATATTTCTAAAAATTGTTCAATAATCTACGGTAAGTATTAATACAAAGAATCAATAATTTTTGAATTGTTCACGATTTTCGAGTTAATCTATAATAATTTTCATTTTTAATAAAATATTTAATTACATTTTTCATTATAATAACAAAAAAGTGAAATTTTGTTTAATAATATGTAAATAAATGATTAAAATGGTCTCATCAAATAAATTTGCGAATTTTTTATGTCGGGGTATTCTCGATCAAGAAAATTACGATAAATTACTTGCGGTAAAAAACGATCACGTTTTAAGAATCGTTAATGAATTCGTTGACTTATGCAAACCTAAAAAAATTACAATAATAACGGATTCAAAAAAAGACATCGAATATGTGCGACAAAAAGCCATTGAAATTGGCGAAGAATCCAAACTGAATTTAGAAGGCGCTACGATCCACTATGACTCTTTCTACGATCAAGCGAGAGATAAAAAGAATACAAAGATACTAATCCCTCGAGGCGGTTATAAACCTCCTGCGTTAAATACTATTGATCGTGAAGAAGGTCTTAAGGAAATCTTAGAAATAATGGACGGTTGCATGGAAGGCCATGAATGCGTGGTTAGATTTTTTTGTCTTGGACCAAAAAATTCCAAATTCTCAATTTTAGCTCTACAACTCACGGACTCTTTTTATGTCGCTCATTCTGAAGATATCTTGTATAGGGCAGGTTATGAAGAATTCAAAAAATTAAATAATTCCAATGATTTCTTTTATTTCGTTCACTCTTCTGGTGAATTAACAGGAAATCCACCAGTTACTAAAAATATTGATAAGCGCAGGATTTATGTTGATTTAAAGGAGGGTCGTGTTCTCTCAGTATGTAACCAATACGCAGGAAATTCTTTGGGTCTTAAGAAGCTTGCTCTTAGGTTAGCAATGAATAAAGCTAATCAAGAAGATTGGTTAACGGAGCACATGTTTCTCATGGGGGTTCATCCTGAAGGAAAGGGAAGAACGACTTATTTTGCAGGTGGATTTCCGTCAGCCTGTGGAAAAACATCCACGGCAATGATTCCCGGGCAAACTATCGTTGGAGACGACATAGCCTATCTTCGACCGTGGAATAATGGGTATGCTCACGCCGTTAACATAGAACAAGGCGTTTTTGGCATCATCCGGGACGTAAATCCTGTAGATGACCCCGTTATTTACGAGGCAATCACGACTCCTAGAGAGATAATCTTTTCCAATGTATTGATCAACGAAGGAACTCCTTATTGGTTAGGAATGGGAGTGGAAACCCCCAAGGAAGGTTTTAATTTCTCTGGCGAGTGGAAAGAAGGTAAAAAAGACGAGAATGGAAACGGAATCAAGCTGGCTCACCCCAACGCAAGATATACCGTTCGAATTAGCGATTTATCAAACGCAGATCCGAATTTAGATAATCCTGAAGGAGTTCCAGTGCATGGAATTTTCTACGGAGGAAGAGACAGCCAAATAATGGTTCCTATCCTCGAGAGCCTGGACTGGGAACACGGAATTTTCTTAGGTGCTTCAATAGAATCTGAAACTACTTCAGCGACGTTAGGGCAAGCGGGCGTTAGAAAGATGAATCCCATGGCCAATTTAGACTTCATTGTAGTTCCTCTCGGAAAATATCTGGAGAATCACAAAAAATTTGGAAATAGCTTGAAACATTGCCCAAAAGTTTTTGCAACAAATTATTTTCTCAAAAATAACGAAGGCAATTATTTAAACGGCATGCTTGATAAAAAAGTGTGATTACTCTGGGCTAAAGGTCGAACGC
Organism: Promethearchaeota archaeon; assembly: GCA_030620005.1. Next base: position 5,456 of record JAUXAJ010000043.1, read on the forward strand.
AAGGAGACTTTGACGCTATAAGAACATCAATTGGATTCCTTCCCAAATACGAAGACTTGAGGGCTCTATTCAAATCCATTTTGGATAAAGATTATACTAGAGAAGAATTCATAGAGCAATTTTCAATAAGGATTGACGATTTACTTGAAAAATTAGACAGGGTAGAAGCGATGTATGCTAAGGAAAAAAACATCCCGGAGTTCTTTTGGGAGATATTAAAGGAGCAGCGCTCAGGATTAAACACCCTTAAGAAAGAATACAATACCATAATTTCGCCTTTTGACTTTTAATTTTTTTTCACGAAATAAAATCTTTTTTTTCTTTTGTTTTTCGTTCAAAATTAGCACGAACCTTACAATTAAACGTTATTATCGTCCTTGATGATCGTTGGATCGTCAGTTTGAATGATCTTAGGATCACTATCCGCTTCAAAGCTTTCTAACCATTTTTGCACGTCGATAACCGTTGATTCTTTAACTCTCACTATTTTAGGGGCATCAATTGGTTCTAAACTTTCTAGATACTCTTGAACATTTATTACATCTATTTTTATCTCTTTCACTCCAGGAATGATTCCTAAATGAACTAATTTAACGAATTCGTTGTCGAGTTTTAAAAGTTTAAAACAATTATGGCACCTAAACACGTGAAGTATCCCAATACTGGACCTTCTTGCCCATTGCGCCCAACACGATTCGTGTACTAAGGTTTCGCAGCTAGGACATCGCACGAGCCCCTCGTCCTTTTGAAAACAGATTGAACACGTACTTCTTTCTATAACTTTTACGGGGATTTCAGCTAAACTTTCGAAAAATCTGTGGTATTCTTCAGAAATATATTTATATGTTTTATTGAAAGATGAGTGCGAAAAGTAATCGGTATTTCCGGCTAGCTTGTTTAATATTGATTGTAATTTACGGACCTTATTAATGTAATGAACATTGCCATTGGTAATCTTAACTAATTTTTTTAACTTTGCGTTCTCATCAGAATTCTTGCCATCAATTTGAACCATTTCAAAAAAAACAGGCAGGTTTTTAATATTATCAATCAAATCTTCTAAAATTGGCATTCTCCGTTCTGAAATTCTCCTGGATCCACGGTCCGTAAGAATTAACACGCTATAAATTTTTTCAGAAATTTTTTTATAGACTTCAATAATTGACGAGATTGCACCAACAATACCTTCCGCAATGTTAGCCCTAATTAACGCGGAATTTAATGTTTTCAACGCGATTAGGATAAATTCAGGATTTAAAGTGAAGTCTTCCATGTAATTTGGTCCATTTTCTTGAAATAAGATAATATTGAACCGAACACTTGAATCAATTTCTTTTTTCTTGTAACAATAACTTTTAATAGCCTTGTAAACTTGTGTCATGTCCGTTATTTCAGGAGTCAGACCGATGAGTATTACAATATCCTCTGATTTCATTAGTAAAAATTATTTAAGACTTCTAAATAATCATTCATTAATTATTCACTTTATAATTATACAATCGACAAATGAGTTATTAAATCTTCATTTTCTCATAATTTAGAATTTAAAATTTTGTTTCCGAAGATGTGAAGTTGTAAAGAAATAGCTTATATTAAATTTTTCAATCCATTTTTGACTTTAAAAATCTTCTTAATCCTATCTAATTCGATAAACCGTTTTATTTCTAAATTGTTCAAGAGGTCTCGCATCTGAACCCTATCCTTGTTCAATTCTTCAGCCAAACCTTTTATATCCGTCTCGTAATTACGCAAAACTTCAATTAACTCTTTATAATTTTCATAAACATTATTTACCAGATATATTAACGAATCCATCACACCAACTCCCGTTTTTGTAGAAGTTGAGAAAATTTTACTATCTGATGGTAAGTCATTTTGTCTTCTTATAACCTCTGGAGGGCGGACACCTTCACTATCCTGTTTGTTAGCTAAAAAAACTATGGGCGTGGCTGGGTCGATCAACTTTCGTATTGAGTTCAATATCGTTATTGCGTCCTTATCCTTTTCTGGACTTACAGCATCAAAAATATAAACAACGCCATCCGAACCGGTTGAAATAACATCCCTCATTACCGAAAATCGGAGTAATCCCGGGGTACCAAATAAGAACACATCGAAACCATTAAGTTTTATTGAACCTAAATCCATTCCCACTGTATAACCCATCGCTTCAATATTTATCGCGTTTCGATCGAGGTATTTCACGTAGGAAGATTTACCTGATTGGAGCGGTCCTGATATTAGAATTTTTATAGCAATCACCTAATTCTACATGTATTCTTACATATTATTAATTTTAAAAGTGTATCGGTTGATATTAATATTTCCGATTTAATCATTATATAATTATTCTTACATGCTAACATAAAGCTGTTTATGTTATTCACGTATCATTCTTCTTAAACATGTTAAAATGAGCTAGAAAAAGCGAAAAGAACTTGAAAATCAACACGCGAATTTAAATACTCTTCATTTTACTTTATAATGTCAGTTATGAAGCAGGTCTCTACAATTTTTATCCCACCAATTTGAGAAATTTTATCTTCAATTAGAGGGTTAAAATCTTCAATTGAAGGTATCTCAATCTTGACAAGCAAGCCACAATCTCCGCTTAACCTCCAGATATGAGTGATCTCCTCAATCGTTCTCAATTCTTGTATTATTTTCTTTATTTCCTTGAAATCTGGTTCTATTTTTACTGTAGCGTTGGTTTTTGGTCTAGAGCTAAGTTCGTATTGAATGGTAAATTTTGTTATTACTCCTTCATCAACCAACCTTTTTACCCTTCTTCGAACTGTAGCCTCCGTTTTGCCCACGCTTTTTGATATATCATTAAAAGATTTTCTACTATCTTCTTTAAGAATTTCTAATATTTTCTGATCAATAACATCCAATTTATCTTAGTACCTGTATTTTTATTAATTTCATAGTTGAATTAAAAAGTATTTTCTATATTTAGTGAATGGTGTAATTAATTATTAAATTTTATTAAATAGCGATCAAAATCATTTATTTTCTTTTCGAAAAAAATAATTTTTCGTCGAAAAATTGGAAAATTACATTCGACTTCAAAGGAATACCATATAAAATTTTTAAAATGGAAAAGAAGTAATTCTGCATAATAATAGAGAAAGAATCGTATTACTTTAATTTTGAAATGATGATTAATCCATTTTTAATACTTTACTGACTTAAAACGGAAGTCTTAATATATTCGTTTTTTATGATGTTAATTAAACAAATTCAAACATTTTATGACTTAATTTTGATCGGAGAGTAACATTTTATGAATTAAAAGAGTTTTTCCGTCATTTGTAATAAAATTTTTAATATATTCATAACTTTTATATACTATTTTAGGATTTTAAATAAATAAAAACACTACAACTATATAAGTTAATAATATTGTTTTTTTACGATTGTTAATTCTGATCTCATATCATATCATATTTCATAAAAAAATTAATGTATAAATTAATGAAAATAGAAGAAAAATGTCTAATACTAAATTAAATTCGATACTTGTAATTGGTGCTGGAATTTCTGGAATTGAAGCGTCGTTGACGCTGGCCGAACAAGGATATAAAGTAATTCTCGTTGAAAAAACGCCCTCTGTCGGTGGTAGAATGGCACAACTCGACAAGACCTTTCCAACTCTCGATTGCTCGATTTGTATACTCGCACCTAAGATGGTAGAGATCGCTAGACATCCAAACGTTGAACTCCTTACTTATTCGGAAGTACAAGAAGTTTCAGGGGAAGCCGGGAATTTCAATGTAAAAGTTTTAAAGAAATCTCGATACGTCCATGTGGATAAATGCACGGGTTGCGAAGCGTGCGCTGAAAAATGCCCGATGAAAAAAATTCCTTCTGAATTCGAAGAAACCATGGGGAATCGTACTGCGATATACATTCCGTTCCCCCAAGCTGTTCCGAGAAAGGCAACGATTGACGCTGAAAAGTGCTTATTCTTGACAAAAAATGCGTGTAAATTATGCCTAGAAGCGTGTGAAGCCGAAGCAATTGATTTCGACATGAAGGACGAAGTCGTTGAGTATAACGTCGCTTCTGTAATCGTGGCTACGGGAATTGACTTGTTAGATCCTACTCCCTTAACCCGATATCACTACGGAGAATATCCAAATGTAATAACTGCAATGCAATACGAAAGACTTTTGAGCGCATCGGGTCCTACTGGAGGCGAACTATTGCGACCTTCAGATAAAAAACACGCACACGAAATTGCTTTTATTGGGTGCGTTGGTTCTCGAAATGAATCTTTATGTGCTTATTGTTCTAAATTCTGTTGCATGTACATGGCAAAAGAAGGAGTAGTAACGAGAGAACACTCTCCAGATACAAACGTAACGATATTTTTCAACGATATACGAGTGATTGGGAAAAATCAGGAAGAATTTATTGAGCGAGCAAAAGATGAGTATAGTTTAAAGTATTTTCATGGGATTCCAGGCGAGATTCGGGAAGATCCTGAAACTCATGATCTCTTAGTCAAACATGCGAATCTAGACACAGGAAAGGTTGAAACTGCTAAATTTGATTTAGTTGTATTAGCTAATGCTGTAATTCCTCGAAAAGGATCTGAAGAATTAGCAAAGAAACTTAATATTGACTTAAATGAAATAGGGTTTTTCAAAACGAAAAATTCCGTTGAGGATTTAGAATCCACTAAAGAAGGAATATATGTAACAGGTTCATGTCAATCACCTGATGATATTGCTAACTCTGTATCAAAAGCCAGTGGTGCAGCAGCATTAGCGGCTTTGCATGCAGTTCCTCTGAGTGTGGAAGAGCAAAGAGTTGAGCTACCACCATTACGAGTAGTTAATGAAAGGGATAAACCTCGAATAGGTGTATTTATATGTGAATGTGGAAAAAATATTGGTGGATATATAGACGTCCCAGAATTAGTTAAGTATGCAGAGACTCTCCCAGATGTAGCTTTTTCCATGCATAACAAATATAGCTGCTCTAGTTTAACTCAAGATATTATAAAAGAGAAAATAGAGGAATTAAATTTAAATAGAGTTGTAGTTGCAGCATGTACGCCAAGGACACACGAGCCTTTGTTTCAAAAAACTATACGCGACGCAGGGTTAAATGAATATCTCTTTAATTTCGTAAGTATTAGGGAATTGGATTCATGGGTTCACATGAAAGAACGAGAAAAAGCAACCGACAAAGCCAAGGACTTAATTAGGATGGGTGTAGCACGCACTAGATTTTTAAAGACAGAACATAAAATTAAAGGTGACGTTGTCCCTGAAGCATTAATAATTGGTGGTGGGATAGCTGGGATAACTGCGGCGATGGAAATCGCAAAAAAAGGGTTTAAAGTCCATTTAATTGAAAAAGATGATAAATTAGGTGGTCAATTAAACCTTATTTACAAGATAAATTTTGATAATATTGATTCAAAGGAATTTTTAGGCGATAAATTAAAGGAATATAATAGTCTTAAAAACATTACAACTTATTTGAATTCAAAAGTTATAGATGTTAAGGGCTCAATTGGCGATTTTAAGATAAATATTAAAGATACACTTAAAAATAAAGAGCTTAACCGAAATGTGGGCGTTATAGTTGTTGCGACGGGGGCTTACGAGGAAAAGCCAAGAGGTTGGTATAACTATGGAGAAGATAAGCGAGTAATGACTCAATTAGAGCTCTTAGAGAAAATTAAAAATAAGGAAATAAAGGATGGAGAAACACTTGTATTTATTCATTGTGTTAGTTCGAGACAGATAAATCCAGAAATGGGCTGTTCTTATTGTTCGCTAATTTGTTGTTCTGTATCTATAAAAAACGCATTATTTATTAAGGAAAATTACCCAAATTCTGATATTTTTCTATTATATAGGGATATTCGTGTTGGAGCTGATGAAGAACCTTATTATTGGAAAGCACGTGAAAAAATTAACTTTTTAAGATTTAATGAATATCCTGAAGTAAATATTAGCAATGGTGAGATGAGAGTAAAGGTAAAAGATATATTAACGCAAATAACTCTTAGTATTAAAGTCGATAAATTAGTTTTATCCTCTCCTTTAAAACCTAATGATAATAAAGTTCTTGCTGAACTATTAAAAGTCCCTCGTGACCAAAATGGCTTTTTCTTTGAAGCACATATAAAATTAAGACCGGTTGATTTCGCTACTGATGGAATTTTTCTTGCGGGTACAGCACATGGTCCCAAAGGTATAGCTGATGCAATCTCTCAAGGAAGAGGTGCAGCCGCTCATGCGTTAATTCCATTAATCGCTGGAATTGTTGAAAATGAACCATTAGTCTCTGTGGTCAATCCTGCTTTATGTATTGCTTGTCAAAAATGTGAAGAAGTCTGTAATTTTGGTGCAATTGGTGTGAATTTTGATAATGAAATTTTAGTTTCAGAATCGAATCCTTTATTGTGTAAAGGATGTGGTGATTGTGCCGCAGCATGTCCCGCAGGAGCAATAACTATGAGTCATTTCGCTGATAACCAATTAATACCTATGATTTCAGAAGCATTAAAAGGAGAATTTGTCGATGAGCGACCCCGAATAGTAGCATTTCTCTGTAATTGGTGCAGCTATGCAGGAGCCGATACATGTGGAGTTAGTCGATTCCAATATCCTACAAATATTCGACCAATTCGAGTAATGTGCTCTGGAAGAATCCCAAAAAGCTTTATTTTACAGGCATTTTTAGAAGGGGCCGATGGAGTTCTTATTGGAGGGTGTCATATTGGTGATTGTCATTACTTAAAAGGTAATTATGACGCATTACAGCGATATAATGAACTAAAAGAAATTCTTGAAAAAGTTGGAGTCGATCCAAATCGTTTCCATCTTGAATGGGTTTCAGCAAGTGAAGGAAAACGTTTTGCTGAAGTTGTAACGGATTTTGTCGAAAAAATAAAAGAATTAGGCCCATTAAGCAAAAAAGGAGATAAGCTTGAAAAAGCAAAGGAGGGAACCTAAAAAATGTCAGAAGAAATTGTAAATGCGGAAGATTTAGATAAAAATTTAAGATATGAAATTTTTGAAAGACTTGGAGCAAAAACATTATTGAAATGCATACAATGCGGTGTATGCAATGCTGGATGTACGGTCTCAGAATATATTGATCCTCAACCACATGTGGTCGTAGCATCTTTACTATTGGGCTTGAAGGATCGAATTTTATCAAGTAATGCGTTATGGACTTGTCTCACATGCGATCGTTGTACAATATATTGTCCAATGAATGGGGATGAAATAGGTGTAAATTTTCCAAAAATTATCATGGAACTTCGCTCTCTATTTTCTGATAGTAAACCTTTACAAGAAAAATTGCTCGAATGCCATCATGACAGAAAATATTCAAGTTTACCGTATTTAATGGCGAATAATAAAATTAAATTTGTTAATAAGACAGCCTTTTTAGAAGGTACTGGTTTAAAAACGACAGATAAGGGAGAGATTGCTTACTTTATGGGTTGTGTTCCTTTTCTAATAGGAACAGCTCCTTGTGCAGTTGGTTGTCCTGCTTATGTGGATGTTCAAGGATATATTTCACTAATTGCAGAAGGTAAATTTCAAGAGGCCATCGATTTGATAAGGGAAATGAATCCTTTACCATCTTTATGTGGAAGGATTTGTACAGCACAATGTGCCATAAATTGTAATCGTCAATTTATCGATGACCCAATTGCAATTCGCGAGTTAAAGAGATATATAACCGATTGGGAAGTAGAGAATAAAGGTGAGAGTAAAATAAAACCTGTGGAACAAACTAAAGAAAAAGTTGCAATAATTGGTGCCGGACCGGGAGGTTTATCTGCTGCCTATTACTTAGCAAGAATGGGCTATAAACCTACCATCTTCGAGAAAGGAGATAAAGTTGGCGGAATGGTAAGATATGGAGTTCCTCAATATAGGATTCCAGATGAGGTGCTTGATCGTGATATTGATTTTATTAAAAGCATGGGCGTAGAGATTGTATTAAATAAATCATTCGGTCCGGATTTTACCCTAAAGGATCTTAAAAAGGAAGGTTTCGAAGCGGTTTTTATTGCTGTAGGTTTATATGTTCCAATAACTTTAAGACTCGAGGGAGAAGATCTTCCAAATGTTCATGTTGCACTTGATTTTCTTGTTGATCGAAAATATAATTATGTGATCAATTCAGAAGAATTTAAGGATAAAACTTTTGGGATTATTGGCGGAGGTGCTGTGGCTGTAGATGTAGGTGAAACAGCACTTCGATTAGGGGCCAAAAAAGTCGACCTTGTTGATATATTATCTGAAGATGCTCTTAAACTTGTACTTAAAGATATACATGACGCTGAGAAAGAATTAATGGAATACCATTTTGAGACATCGGCAGCAAAAATTACCCAAGAGCCGGACGGTAAATTAGCATTAAATTGCCATAAAATTGAATGGGGCGAACCTGATCCTGAAACGGGAAGGAAACCCTTAAATAAGGTTGAAGGTTCAGAATTTAAAACTGTAGTAGATTATGTTGTTATTGCCATTGGGCAATCTCTTGATTTAGAGCCGATTAATATTGCTACTGGGAACAATTTAAAAATTGAAAGGAGTAAAATTATAGTTGATGAATTAACTTATGAAACGGGCATTCCAGCTGTTTTTGCTGGGGGTGATATAATTTATAATTCATTATTGTGTGCTGTTGATGCCATTGGAGATGGAAGAGAAGCTGCAATTTCAATTGATCGATTTCTTCGAGGGGTTGATTTAAAAAAGGGAAGAATAAGAAAGAAGGATTTGAAACGCTCCCCAATACCAAAAAAGTGGATTGAAACAAAATCTCATGTAGAAATGAGCTTTATACCCGGAGAAAAAAGACTTTCATGTTTTGATGAGATGGAATTAGGTTATTCCAAAGAACAAGCAATTGATGAAGCGACTAGGTGTTTAAATTGCAATAGCTGCTATAGTTATGATCAAATTCTTGAAGATTATAATGCTTTATGTGATTCTTCTGGTATTATGATTTGTCATTATGGAGATCAACCAAATCTTTATTCTCTAAATACTATAGATTTTCTCGAAATTCCAAGAAATGTAATAGGGCTTTTAAATCTAAATGACATTGTACCAGTTGTATTATCGGATGAAAAGTGCTGTGGGCATGACAGTACCTGTAAAGGTGATGTTAATACTCTCGAAAAGCTGGCAAAACATAATGTGAAGTTATTTAAAGATGCAGGCGTTAAAACTATAGTATTTAGTTGTGCAGAAGGGTATTATACATGGAAAAACGAATATAAAAGATTATTTGAAGGCACTGATGATTTTGATTTTGAGATTTATCATATTACCGAATATATCTTAAAAGAGGGATTATTAGACAATATTAATTTCCCACCTTTAGAAGAGATTAAAGTAACATATCATGATCCTTGTAGACTTGGTCGAATGAGCAATGTATATGATGCACCTCGAGAAGTAATTAAAAAAATTCCTTGATTAAAACTAATTGAAATGAAAAATATTAAAGAAGATGCAGATTGTTGTGATATTTCTGCTTATATCTCTTGTAATGAAAATTCAAAGGAATTACAAGGCAAAAGAATTGAAGAAGCTATAAACACTGGTGCTGATTATTTAGTAATTACATGCCCAAAATGCTTATCCCATTTTAATTGTTATTTAAATGAACATAAAGAGCTAAAGAGTAAAATCAAGGTTATTGATTTACTAAGTTTGATTGGAAAAGTGCTCAATTTATTATCAATGAAAGAGGATTAGAAAAATTAATTGAAGAAGCAATTAAAGAGGTACGTTTAATTGATTGATAACAATAGCGTTTAGTATAGAGCCAGATAAAATAGATATTAATAAACGAAGTGTGAAACCAAAAAAAATATTGGAAAATTAAATATTTAATTATTGGGTGTTTTTTTTCAAATCCAAATAAAATAACAATAATACAATAAAAATTTAGAAAAAAAATTGGTGTTTTAAAAACGATAATAACAGAACAAAAAGATATAAACGAAATATACGAAATGGTGAAACCTTATTCGAAAATTTTGATAACGGGCTGCGATGGCTGCGTGCAACCAGGAAGGAGCATTTCAGAAGCGAAAGTTCTCGGACAATTGCTAGAACTGAAAGCTCGGACCAAGGACAAGAAATTAATATGGAAAGCAATTACCATTCTTAGGCAATGCGACGATCGAATCGCTGCAACGACCGTTAGACCGTTTGTAGACGAGTACGAGGCGATTGTCTCTTTAGCGTGCGGCTTGGGAATCGTCATGATGAATAAAGTAGCAGAAAAAATAATTACTTTTCCCGCCCAAGATAGCATGTTTGGAGGTGTTCAGAATGCGGGTGAGAACAATTTCATTCAATACTGCGAAACGTGCGGAGATTGTCTTTTAGGAGAGACAGGAGGCGTGTATCCCATTGCAGGGTGCGCGAAACATTTAAATAATGGTCCTTGTGGCGGAACCGTGGACGGGCTATGCGAAGTAGGTGGTTATACTCGTCCTTGTGCTTGGATTGGGATTTACGAGAGATTAAAGAAGTTTAACAGGCTTGATCTTTTCAAGAAGTACCGACCCGCAAGAGATTATCGATCGGCAACGAGTCCAGCGTACATAGTTATCAATAAGCCGTTTACGAACGAAGAAGAAGAAGAAAAAAAAGGAGGGGAAAAATAAATGGCGAAAAGACCAGCATTCAGTAAATTGTGCAAAGCTATCGAGGAAGGACATTTCGTCTTCACAGGCGAGTTGGAACCTAAAAAGATTTTAGATCTTGACGAGATCTTTCATTCTGCAGAAGAAATGAAAAAAACTGGGAAAATCATTGCTGCAAATGTCACGGATGGTCCTCAAGGAGACGCTTACATGTCTTCCTTAGCTCCTAGCTACTTGATTCAGGAGAAAGTAGGGATTGAAGCCGTATGGCAGGTCACGGTACGGGATCGCAATCGCATTGCGCTTTTTGGGGATGTGATTGCTGGAGCGGTTTTAGGGTTGAAAAACATCCTGACGCTCACGGGCGACCACTCGGCTCTTGGAGATAACAAAAAAGCTCGTCCTGCTTACGATATTGACAGCACGCAATTCGCAGAAATGCTTACTATGATGATAGACGAAGGGACCGATTACGAAGGCAATGAAATCGAGGGAGGTAAAATAGAGATGAATTTTGGTTGCGTGGCGAATCCAAACGCCCTCCCCCCTTACTTAGAACCGGAAATATTGAAGGTCGGTCGCAAGGTGGAACGAGGCGTGGATTTCATACAGACGCAAACGGCGTTTGATGTTGATGTTGCCAAGGATTTCCTCAAAGAACTGGAGCAATTCAATATTCCCGTCTTGCTTGGCCTTTTTCCTCTAAAATCGCACGGCATCGCATGGTATTTCGATAATTATATACCAGGGGTTAGCGTTCCGAAGGATCTCCTTAAAGCATTAAAGAAAGCGGAAAAGGACAATAAAGGAAACAAGAAAGGAAAATACGCAGCACTCGATAAAATCAATATCGAATTCTTTGAACCGTTCATCAGGGAGATAAAGAAAACGACGAAAGCAGCGGGCATTCACTGCATGGCAGTCGAATATGAAAGGTTGCTCAACCCTCTCTTGAAAGATTTCCCAAAATATGTCAAATGAATAAGAAGAAAGACATGATTTAAAATATTTTTTTTTAAATTTTAATTTAATATTTTTTTTTATAATCAAATAATAAATACATATAATTACGGAAAAAAGAAAAAACAATGAAAAATTTAGATGATAAAGATAAAAGAATTCTTGAGATGCTAATCGAAGATTCAAGAAGACCGTATCGCGAGATTGCCGACGAGGTTGGATTGTCAGAATCAACCGTGCGAAAAAGGGTCATAAAGCTTCAAAAAGAACGCGTGATAGAAAAATTCACGATTGATTTATCTCTTGAAGATCAAACGGGAATATGCGCTTTCTTAACAGTCGTTCCAAAACCAGATTCCAATGTGAAGGAAATATTGAGAGAGATGTACGTACTTCCTCAATGTCAAGAAGTATATTCTTTAATAGAATGTGGTGTGCTAATAAAAGTATTAGTACCAACTGTTATTGAATTAGACGCGTTGATAGAGTCTTTCAAGGGGCGAACTGATGTTAAGAATGTGGAAAAAGTGTGTGTTGTTCTGAAAATTATAAAAAAAAAAACTACTTCTACTTTTATATAGTTTTTAATAGTTAAGCTATTTAGCTTAATTTAGTTTAGCGATTTTTAGTCACTTATAATTCATGATTTCTAAAGTTTGGATTTCTTTCATTTTTAAAGGAATATTAATAAGTTTTAAAAAAATACAAATCTTAAGAGTTAATTCATAATCTTAAAATTTCTCTTAAAACTTTGTAAAATTCATAATCACTTGTTTCGATATTGGTTATATACACCTGAAAATCACGAAGTGATGTAATTCCCTTTTTAACAAATTCTCTAAAAATTTTTGTAGCAATGACATCTATTTGACTTTTTTTAGGAAGCGTGACTTTAGAAAGTAAAAGAGTTAAAGCTTTTCCCGTTAAAATCCCTGTTAACTTGGATTAATTGTTCTCTTGCGATTCTAAAATTGGATACATCATTTATTTTCCCAAAAAAAATTTCTACATCAGCATTTTTGATTCGATTAGACGGATCCCTTATAAATCCATTGTAAAGCGTTTCTAATATTAGTTTCTTGTAATACTCAACATCCATATTCATATTTAAGACCTCTGACAATTTTTTATTCTATCACTAGGTCCAATTATTCCTATTTTCCTTTTCATTTTTCGCTCTCTTTTTCAAAATTCTTTTTATTTCTAAAATGTATTTTTCTGCTTCTTCAATTTGCGCGCAACCTGGTGACGTAAAGTTATTACTAATAACTACTAGAGCAATTCTATTTGCTTGAATTCCTCGTCGTAAAAGCAAAAAAATTATATAACGGTAACAGAGTTTAGTCAATGTTTAAAGTTTAAATTTTAAAAAATGAATTTTGTTAATATTTGAAATCCAATAACTATTTCGTAAGAATAAAAGCGTGAATCTTGTAGATCTCGTCAAAATGCATATGAAAATTTCCACCATAATTAAAATAGCCAAATTGTCAGAGTAAAGCTAAAAGTCATCTTTTTTCTCGACTTTACTTGTTTCTTTCCGCCCCCATTCTTTAAATTGCTTATCTAGCGCTTCAATAAAGGCCGAAACAGTTTCCTTATTTATGTTTAAATAATCTCCCTCAATAATAAACCCAAATTCTTCCGCCCATTCGAATATTTTATCGTTAAACAATTTTTTATTCATGTTCAAGGAGTCTTGCATACGGTCTAAATTTATTCGCGTGGACACTTTCAACATCCTTTTAATTTTCGTTAATTGTTCTTCGCCGAGTTCTTTTTCACTTAAAGGGTTTAATTTATCCGATAGAACAGAGAAAAGCTTATCCCTTGATTTCCATCGATACCTATCATTAAAAGTGTCTAATGCTAATTTATAGTTTCTATCGTTAGCACAATAAATAATCAAATAAAATTTCTTGTGTTTATCGAGTCTATTAATATCATTATATTTAACTGAAAAATCTCCAATGGATATTTTTTCATCATCAACCATAATGTTTCCATAACTTAATGCGCTTGATTTCAAAGTACTCTTTGACCTTGCCCCTATCCGGGGTTTGTAATCAGCTGAAAATAAATACCACTTTTTCCTTTCCCATTTTTCTATTTTGTTGTTTTCTGACATTATATTCGCTCCATGAAAAAAAAGTAATAATGATTAATTTTTAATTATATCATAATAATATTTAAGCTTTATACTAGAAAACGTTTCACCTTTTGGATGAAAATTTTTCCCCCAACCACTCAAGATCAAAGGCACTACTAATCTATTGTAAAGAATAAATGTAAGCCATTTGGCATATGACAACATTACAAGCCATTTGGCATATGACAACATTACAACAACAAATCCTTTTTATTGATTCGTGTGCTAAAAATAAAGGGTCTTTTTATTTTTTCTGACCTTATGTATTCAAAGAGAATTGCGACAATCGGTAACTTCGCATCTTCTATTAGCATTTTTAAGCGCATCGTGCAAAAATACGGTGTTTATACAATTGATGATATAACAAAATTTTTAAAAAGAGATAAATTTGAAATTATTTATAGAGAAAGCCCTAAAAGAGGGGTATTCTCGGGATGTCATAATATAATTTTTCAGAAAAATATAAGTGAAGATATAAAAAAATAGAATTATTTTTAAACTCTTAAAAATTATTTTGTTTTCTTATTTTTTCATGAATTCTATTCTATTACAAAAGAACAAGGGTTATTATTTTTTTAAGTTTAAACTTAATTCTAGGAGATATTCTTCAGGTGTGAAAATCATTATCTTATTTACCCATTTAAAATGTTTTTTATTATATGTAATTAAAGGGGTATTTATTTTTTCACATTCAGTTCCTATTAAAAAGTCTCTAAAATGTTTTTTAAAAGGAAGTTGATTTTTATTTGCGAAAGCATTATGAATTACTTTTGAAATTATTGAGTTATCCCATTGTAAGAAAATCCCATCAAATTTTTTAATATCTTCAATATATTCATTCCAAGAAATTCCTCGCACGATATAATAGTATCCCACCTCTAATTGCACAATTGTAGGCATAAAAACTTGAAATTTTAATTTATTTAAGGTCAAATAATTAATAAAATCATTATTTCTGAATATATTTGAATCGAGAGCTAAGTTAAACTTTGTTTTATTTAATTTTTTAACTCGTTCTTCAGAATTCATTCTTCCAACCCTGTATTCCAATTATTTAAAAGTATTTCATCAATAGTCTCGGGTCCAGCAGTTAATTTTTGTTGAATAGATTTTCTTTTAGGATCAATTTTCCAAATAATATCTGTTGCTTCCTTTAATAATTTCGTGATATCTGATTTTATCGAATTTTTTTGCTTTAAATCACTTTTAACGGAGAGAGTTTTTTCTTGAAGGATCTCTTTTTCGAATAAAGCTAAAGCACGTTTAATTACTTCGCTTTGAGTAATATCTAACCAAGCGGATAACTTTTTTAATCTTTTTCGTAGCTTTTCATCAATTGCTACAGTAGTTCTAGTCGTCATATAAATATAGAAGTAATAAAAATATATAAATATGCTTATATGATAAAATGGAATTATCCAACCTTAGAAGTAATCAAACCAATTATCTTAATCTTATTGGATACTCATAATATAATATTACGAAATTAAATCGGCGTCGCAAGGAAGTCGTTTTTAATAAAAAATTTCTTTTTTAAAGTTTAAGATAAGGTATCTCAAATTTCCAAATAGTATCAGAAATATTTTTCACCCGAGTTATTCATAAATTTAAACGAAATATTTACTTACTTTGCTCTCTAATATTTCAGGTGTGTTCTCGCGTTTTACAATAACCTCGTATGCTGGAGTCATGTCGTTAGTTTTGAGAGCGTTATCAGGACAAAAGGCCACGCATCTCAGGCATCGAATGCACTTATCACCATCTGCATTCCCTGAATTTGGATCCATTGCGTTATTTGGACATTCTGTCCCACATTTTAAACACATGCTACACTCTCGACCCTCGCGAGAAGGGGGTTTAACAGCTCTTTTTGGCACTTTATCCAATCTATCTAATTTTTTTTCGGTTATTGCGGGTTCTTCGAACTCTACTGCTTGAACGACTGGACTTTTGAATTTTTCCCATGTCTTTAACGCGTAGTCTCTTGCTATTGAAAAATCTTTTTCATTGGGACGATTCTCCATGAGTTTCCAACCAGCAATGTTGTATGTGTGTTTCGCAAGAAATTCTGCCGTTGAAACAAGCTGAAAATTTTGGCCTTCTAACCTTTTCTTAATATCGTGGTGTGCAACTCCAGTAGTGACTCCTCCGTACGTAAAGAAAACCGAACATCTCTTTCCACTTCCGTCTAAAGTTTGAATCCAATCTCTAATTATCTCGGGTGCTCTATGAATGTAGATTGGGAAACCAAAAAATACTGAATCATGATTGAGAAAGTTAATATTATTCTGTCTGTCCGAATAACTGGTTATATCGTATTCCTCAACGCGTGCCTCTAATTCTGTTAACACGTCTTTTATGATACTTGCAATTTTTGCCGTGCTACCTGTAGGAGAAAAATATATTAAAGCTACTCTCATGAAATAGAGAAAGCACGCGTTACAAAAAAAAATTGGGTTATTCATAGTTGAAGAAAAATTGGACAAATCTGGACAGTTATTAAATGTAAATAGTATTCTGATATTCTTTATTCGTGATATTTACATGAAACTTTCGTGAATTTTAAAATTTCTTTAAAAAATGAAAATTCTTACGATAAAAGAAAACACTAAAAAACGGTAAAAAAAGAGAAGCCGGAATTTATCTCGTGCTAAATCTCTGCAAGAAGCTTTTGTACTCGCTTTTAATGAAATTTTTTCTTTGTCTCATGATTTCCAAGATATGGTTTTTTGTTTTTTTTACTAAAAATAGAGATATGAAGTTGAGAGAAGAATGTATGAACGCTTCAATATTAAAAATTTAGAATAGATTTAAATAAGAAAGTGCTCCTATTCTTTTATTAGTAAATTATAAAATTTTCAAGTAGTTTTTAAAATTAAAATCAAAAATAAAATAAGTACATTAGGTGTTAAATGGAAAAGGAATTATAAAAGTAAGCAGTGGCAAGATTGATTTCCAATCGTTGGGAAAAAGTAGATACGAATCGTATCTAAACACGACCGTAGATTAGCTCAAGCTCGTTCTTACCCGCCTTTTTGAGAAAAAAAGTATGCCCGAAACCGTCTTGTGGCGGGAGTAGGCTTGTGGTTTGAGGATATGCGTGCTTGTTTAGCTAAATGCAACAACATTGGCGCCCTCCACGTGAGGCGTCAGGATAGATCCGTTACTATCACCATCTGGCGTTTTAGACCTTTGTCTAGGAATGTCCAGATTTTAAAGAACGGTTTGTAATAAAATAGTTTAAAAAATTCCTTGCCTTCTACTCAAGCCGGCTAATAGTTAACTTATAAACAAGATTTTTCCGTTTTCCTCAATTCTTTCTACTTGACCAAGATTTTCTAAATATATTAGATGACCTAAACCCTCAGTAATAGCCAAAAACATGTTAATGTCGTCTAAATCGTCTCCAAAATGGGCGAGAACAATATCATACGGAGTCATCGGGTTTCCGTTAATCAAGTCTGATATTTCTTCCAGCCTCAGCTCGTGATGCTTTTTTATTTCTTC